>NZ_LAYY01000038.1 GCF_000986785.1 Mesobacillus campisalis
ACAAGCCCCGTCAGTGCCCAAAATCCGCGAGGTCCGCCGAAAAAGGTAACTGACAAGCCCCGTCAGTGCCCGAAATCAACGAGCTCCCCGAAAAAAGGTAACTGACAGGCCCCGTCAGTGCCCAAAATCCGCGAGGTCCGCGAAAAAAGGTAACTGACAAGCCCTGTCAGTGCCCAAAATCCGCGAGGTCCGCCGAAAAAGGTAACTGACAAGCCCCGTCAGTGCCCGAAATCAACGAGCTCCGCGAAAAAAGGTAACTGACAAGCCCCGTCAGGCCCGAAATCCCCGAAGCCCGCCGAAAAAGGTTCCTGACAATCATCATCAACGTCCGCAACCCCTCTCCTAGCCCACAACGCCCCACCCCACTTCCTTAATCAAACGTTTGATCAAAGAATCCAAGGTTTATTTTGATGTCTTGTCTCATATGTATGAAGGGAGGACAGGTACAGAGGGGAGACAGCATGAAACTTTTTTTGCGCGGGGCGCTGGTTTTGATACTGGCGGCTTTTATAAGTGAGATAGCGGAGTTTTTGATTAATATGATTTTGGCGAGAGAGCTTGGCGAGGGCGGCATGGGGCAGTATATGACCGTGCTGCCGCTGATTTTCCTGATCATGATGCTGGCGAGTTTCGAGCTGCCTGTGTCGATTTCCAAGCTGGTAGCTGAGAAAGAGGAAATTTATCACCAGAGGATGCTGAGGGATGTAGTAAACATGACGATCGTTTTGTCGGCCGCCCTGTTTTTGCTCGCTGCGGCCCTCATCCCGGTGGTGCCGGTGTTTCAATCCTACCATCCTTTATTAAAATGGATGCTGCTTGGGCTGATTCCGCTGATGTCATTTTCATCCATTGCCCGGGGTTATTTCATGGGCCGCCAGCAGATGGGCAAAATCGCGGCTGCCAACCTGTTGAGAAGGCTGGTCCAGCTTTTGCTGCTGGCATCAGTGTACCAGTTTTTTGAATTTGAACGATCCACTGCCCTTTTGGTTGCCTTTTTCACGCTGGCAGCAAGCGAACTGGTTGTGTTCATGTATTTGGTCTACTTTTTTATCATCAGCTATCAGAACATGAAGCATTTTCCGCGCGAGAGCATGGGCAAGAAGGTTATTCGCCGCAATCTCCTGGCGATATCCGGACCAACTACGGCCTTAAGGATTTTTCACTCCTTGACTCATGCGGCCCAGCCATTTCTGATTAAAGCGGCCATCATCCATGCCGGCTTGCCGGTTGAAATCGCCAATGGACAGTTCGGGCTGCTGGCTGGCGTTGCTATGACGATCGGTTTCTTTCCGGCGTTCATCGCTCATTCATTTATGGTTGTCCTGATTCCGACGGTCGCGAAACACCATGCCGTCGGGGAATTTGAAAAACTGCAGAAAACATTGCAGCATGTGCTGCTGCTGACTTTATTCTATGGTGTTCCGGCGGTTGCCGTGGTCTATTTTTTTGCTGAGCCGCTAACCAGCCTTTTTGTTCATTCCGACAATGCGGCCTATTTTCTGCAGCTGCTGTGGCCGTATTTCCTGCTGCATTTTTTTGTCATTCCCTTGCAGGCATACCTGATAGGGCTGGGGCTGATAAAAGATGCTTTTTACCATACAGTATGGGCGACCATTGTGTCGTTTGGCACCATTTATCTTTTAGGTTCCCGGCCGGAGTGGCAGATGTCCGGGGTCATTGTTGGAATGAATGCCGGGGCCGTCCTGATGACCCTAATGCATTATCTGACTGTCTGTAAGAAAATCGGTCTTGTTTGGACCACAAAGCCATCCAGCCGCAATATTTGAAGGATTACAAAAGGAAGACGGCGAATAAGAGTGGAGATTATGTTCGGATGGAAGTGATGGAGTGGATAAAGTATTGAGAGGGCATCATCTCCTATGTGTCCATGGATTCAGGGGGATGGGGTACAGCCCTGATTTTATCGTGAAAATGGGGGGAATCGTCGCCGATATCCGAAACCCCGACAAGGAATTCAGCATACAGACTGTTGCCGCTTTTGATGATGCATGCATGGCCTGCCCTCACCGGGGACAGACAAAGTGTGAAGCAAATGAGGGTTCGAATGAACATGTGCTTTCAATGGACGGAAAGGTTATTGCCCATCTGGGGCTTTCCGATGGGGAAACCTATCAGAAAAACCAGTTGCTCAAGCTTACGGCTGAAAAGGTGAAACCGGATCATCTTGATTTTCTGTGCGAAGGCTGTTCCTGGCTTTCTTACGGTGTCTGCAAGGAAGGAATAGCGGAGCTCCGAAAAACATTTGGGATAGACTGAGCCAAAAAAGCTTGCAGACATTGCAAGCTTTTTTGGCTCGCCATCCACTGCAGTGCCTCAGGTTGTTTTGTGCTTAACAATTTCAGTGTCAAACTCATCCCTGATGGCGGTCCGATCTCCATACAAAATGGCTTTATCTCCTGCTTTCAATTCTATACTATAGCTTTCACTCCTGATCTTTTCGTTGTCCCGGCTGATAAAAAGGACCATGATATCCTTGTCCTTTTTTAGGATGTCACCAAAGCAGCTGCCCACATGTGGAGAATCCTCTTGAATTTCAATTTCAACAACCTCGTCATCTTCCCCGAAAAGCATAACGTCGGCTATGGGCAAATCTGCAAGCTCATCATGCTTTTTAACCTCATATTTAAATAGTCTTTCAAGTTGCTTTCTTGCCATCGGTGTTCGCAGCACAGCGACGACGGCCAGCAGCAAGGCGCCTAGATAAGCCGCAGCCTTGGTATAAAGAGTGTCGGCCAGCAGATTGCTGATGGCTGAAATGATGACAGCCAGGGAAAAGGCGCCAAACAGGATGAGAAAGGCTCCGATCTTCCTTCTGACAGGATGCTTGATGATCAGCTCGGATTCTCCCGTTGTGAAGCCTGTGGCTGTGAGCATAGAAATCACCTGGAAACGGGCGATGGGCCGATCAAGTCCGGTAGCCGCAAACAGAACAACATTGATTTCAATAACAGCAAAAATAATTCCCAGGTAGAGGAGAACAAATAGAAAGTCCATGAATTACCCTCCCTGTGCATGGAGTAATGTAAAAATAAAAAGCCTGAGGACGTAGTCCCCAGGCTGGGAGTTACTTTTCTTGAAGATTTTCGTTGTAGTAGTTTACCCCATACATGGAGCCTTCGCTGACCATCTTATTGTCTTCCACATCCAGAGGATCCGGGTTGCCCGCTTTAACCACTGGTACTACATCTTCCTCTTTAAACTTTGCTGGCGTCAGTTTTTCCTTGAGTCCTGCTGTAACATCTTTCACTTTATTAATATTATCCTTTGGATTCATTGCTACCCAGGCAGCTGCAGCGCCTGCTCCAATCAGCAGGGCCTGTTTAAGATTTGATTGCATGGATGTTTCCTCCTTTTTTCTCATCTAAAAGAATGAATGTTGTTCTTTTTTTACCCGGTTTACCGTCCTTGAAAACATGAAAGAAGGTTTCCAGTTTTAACTGCGGATAAAAGGGAAAAGATACAGAATAAGTATTTTGAAAGGATTAATGAACAATGGAATATTCATTTAATCATGATAAATGGACATGGATAAAGCTCGGGGACCACGATTTAGACGAGTTTGTTGATATGGCCGGCATACAACCTAATGCAAGGGATTGGCTTAAGCACGGGGATAAGGCAGCCACCAACAAATTGCATATCTATACTGCAGAAGAAGGCAGGGAATACATTTTTGGGTCGCTCGTCTATCAGCAGGACCTCGATAGCAGGGAAGATCGGAAGGTTTTTCACTTTTACCTGGAAAAAGGCAGGCTTGTGACAGCGAATTTCGACATTGATATTATAAAATCAAGCCATTCAGAAGAAATTACTCAACGATTTGAACAGGTTGATAATGCAATTGAAGGCTTTTTTATTTTGATTGGGGAAATCCTTACTTCCTATCTGCTTCACATTGATGAATTTGAAGAGCGCCTGGAAGATCTGATTTGGATTCTAAAGGAAGAAAATAAAATTCAGATTTTGGAAAAAATTGCGGATAACCGCCATGAACTTCTTATTTGGAAAAATTTAATGCTTCCTTTAATTGAAATTAAAATTGCGGCCGAGGAGGCCTTCGGGGATTGGGTTGCCGAGAAGAAGGAATACAAGAGGATGTGTAAACGGCTGGAGAGGGGGAGGGAGCTGATTAAGGAGCATCAATACGAAATCGATACGATGCTCAACCTTGAGGAAGTTGTCTCTTCCCATCGCGGAAACGAAATTATGAAAACACTGACGGTGATGACAATCTTGTTTACCCCAATTGCCGCCTGGGGGGCACTTTGGGGAATGAACTTTGAAGTCATGCCCGAACTGAAGTGGAAATATGGCTATGCTGCATCCATTGCTCTCATTGTCCTTTCTACTGTGGCCCTATATATCTACCTGTGGATGAAAGGCTGGACAGGGGACGTTCTGAAAACGAAAAAGAAGGACAGCTTTTTCCAATGAGTGGAGCACTGGCCTGGTAAGCTTAATAAGAGAACGCCCTCCTGCAACAGGAGGGCGTTTTAAGCGTCATATGGTCCTTACTCAGCCAATCTGACGAGCATATGGGCCAGCATATGCTGTTCCTCTTTATTGCCGACTTTCCACAGTTCACGGAGCAGCTGCTCTTCTCGGTTGCGGGGTTTCACGTTTTCCGCCAGGTAATCGGCGATTTTCTGGGCAGTCGCCGCCAGCTGCTCATCACTGAGCCCGGCGCTCTTGCCAAGCTGGATACGCTTGCTGAGATACGATTTGAACTCTTCAAAATCACCAAGGATTTCATCGGCGTCTTGTGAGGTCATGCGGTCAAGTGTATCATCGACCTTGCTTGTGTCTACTTCCCCGTTTTTATGGATCATATGGTTTTCTTCCATGTGAACAGCCTCCTTAAGGTAATGTAATACTTAAATAGCCTGTTCGTCCTAATGCTAAACCATCGGGGCATAAATGGCAGAATCGGTCCATTAGTGCTGCCTGGAGTTATGGTTATTGGCCTCTGCCTGCTGTTTTAGCAGGTCGCGAATCTCAGTAAGCAATTCTTCTTTCACGTCCGCCTCTACTTCTTCTATGATCTCTTCTTCCTCTTTTCTCCGGAAACGGCCAATCAGCCGGATGACCAAAAAGATGGAAAAGGCGATGATAAAGAAATCAACCACGGTCTGGATGAAGGAGCCATATTTAATTCCCTCTTCGCCGGGCGGATAGGAAAGGGCTGAAAAATTCACTCCGCCCATGAACAGTCCGAAGATTGGCATGATGATATCATTCACAAGGGAAGTGACGATTTTCCCGAAAGCGGAGCCGATGACTACCCCGACAGCGAGGTCAATCACATTGCCTTTCAGCGCAAATTTTTTAAATTCTTCCCACATATTGTACCTCCTGAAAGTGTCTCTTATATAATCCATTATTCTGATGAAAAACCGTTAAAATAGCAAGCTTATCCGAAAAAATAAAAGCAGAGGTTTGTATTGCCTCTGCGTTACAGTTTAGTATTTGATTGTAAAAGAGTTGTATCTTTCCTTGTGCTGCTTCTCCTCGATCTTCATTTCATCTACAGAAGAGAAGGGATTGCCGCTTCGGATTTCCTTCAGGAACAGGTCGAGATTTTCTTTTGTTCCTGAGGTTAGCATTTCAACCGAGCCATCCGGACGGTTCCTCACCCAGCCTGTTATTCCATGCTGGACAGCCATCATCTGTGCATAGTAGCGATATCCTACCCCCTGGACCTTTCCAGTAACCACAATTTGCAATTGCAACAAGATTTCGCCCCCAGACTCGCTGGTTAAACAGCGTAAATAAGTATATATACCTATGCACCTTTATTATAGCAATTATAATAGGACAGGATAATAGGAATATAAAAAAAGCAGCGTGGAAGCTGCCTTTTCAGTAAGTTAAGAATGTGAAATTTTGGCACTTAGATAACAAGGCGCTTGCGCTTTTATATCGCCCAGTCTCCATTTCGGAAGACTGGTTCTGATGAACCGTCTTCTTTGATGCCGTCAATATCCATTTGGGAGGAGCCGATCATGAAGTCAACATGGGTAAGGCTTTCGTTCAAGCCATGCTCTGCAAGCTCTTCCTTGGACATCTTTTTGCCGCCTTCAAGACAGAATGCATAGGCGCTGCCAATGGCCAGATGGTTGGAGGCATTTTCATCAAACAGTGTATTGAAGAAAAGCACATTGGATTGTGAAATCGGTGACTGATGAGGCACAAGGGCTACTTCGCCGAGGTAATGGGACCCCTCGTCCGTCGCCACCAGCTGCTTAAGGATTTCTTCTCCTTCTTCTGCCTGGACCGCAGTGATTTTTCCGTTTTCAAAAGTGATCTTGAAGTTGTCGATAATGTTTCCGCCGTAGCTTAGCGGTTTTGTGCTTGATACATATCCATTCACGCCTGTTTTCAAGGGAACCGTGAAGACCTCTTCTGTCGGCATGTTGGCCATAAAATCCTTGCCTTGTTCATTCACGCTTCCCGCGCCGACCCAGAGATGCTTTTCAGGCAGTTCAATGGTCAGGTCTGTGCCCGGAGCTTTGTAGTGAAGCTTTTTATAGCGTTTGCCATTCAAATATTCAACCTTTTCGTGAAGGTTGGCATTGTGCTGTTTCCAGGCTTCGATCGGGTTTTCGGCATCCACCCGGACGGCTTTGAAAATTGCTTCCCAAAGCTTTTCCACGGCTGCTTCCGGAGTTTCGCCAGGGAAGACCATTTTAGCCCATCCTTCTGACGGAGCGGAGACCACGCACCAGCTGATTTTATCGCTCATCATGTACTGTCTGTATGTAGATAATGCTTTTCCTGCTGCCTTCTGGAAGTTGGCGATCCGCTCCGGCTTGACTCCTTTTAAAAGGTCAGGGCTTGAAGAGACGACCGACATGACTGCAGCACCATTTTCAGCGAGTTCGGTCAGTTCCTTGGCACGCCATTCCGGGTATTCGGTGAACGCCTCATCAGGTGCCAGCTCATACTTGGTCCGGTTGACCACATCATCGTTCCAGTTGACAACCACGTTTTTGGCACCCGCTTCATAGGCTTTTTTTGTAACGAGGCGCACAAAAGGTGCGGCATCGAGTGTCGCATTTAGAATCAGGGTTTGGCCTTGCTGGATGTTAACCCCGACCTTGACGGCCAAATCCGCGTATTTCTCCAGTTTGGTTTGGAAATCGCTCATAGGTTCATTCTCCTTTTTTGACTCTTTTTTTTCATTTTAACGATTTTGCTGGCAAAAAGAAACCATCAGCAATCAGGATTGGCTTCCGCCCTGAAGCTGCTGCCTCTCATGCATGTTAAACATTATGCTAAAGAGGAAAGCGCTCAGCAAGGCAAGGGCACTGAGGATGAAAAAAGTCCACTGATAGCCTATCCAGACGGTGAGAGGAATCGAGATGGGAGCAATTGTCCGCCCAAGTGTATAACGCAGGCTGGCGGCCGCAAAATACTGCCCGCGCATATGGTCGGGAGCAAGTTTGGAAATAAAGCTTTGCTGAAGTCCTGCGGTCATCAATTCGGCCAGTGTGAAAACAGCCATGGCCAGTATTAATCCCCAAATCCATTGTGTCTGGCTGAACATCATCATTGACAAAGCATAAATAATTGAGGACAGGACAAAAATATTCCGTTCCCTGTACTTGGTTGCCCATTTGGTTACCGCGACCGTGAACAAGGCAACAAGGAATCCATTTTCCGAAAGAATCAGCCCAAAAGCCTGTTCGCCGCTAACAGAAAAAGAGTGGCTTCCAAATGCGAACAAAGTCTGGTTATCCACCTTTTCACTTGTGTAAACAGGAAAAAGGAGGTCAAGCTGCATGAAGGTCTGGGAAACAAGCACCCCTGCGATAATGAACATCAGGAACACCCTGTCCTGGACAATCAGTTTATAATCAGCGAGCTGACTGAGAAGGAAGGAGTACCATTTGCCGTCTTGATCCTGCCTTTTTATCGAATCGGGCATGGTCTCACGTGTCATTTTGGATAGGACGAAGGCAAGCAAGATGCAGATGATGCCTACGGCCAGCAGCAGATAAAACCGGTAATTCGCATAAAAAATGGCTCCGAGAATCGGGCCGACAACGACTGCGATATTGATGGAAGTATAAAAGATGGCAAACACGCTGCTCCGGTCCTTTTCCTCCACCACATCGGCAATCATTGCCTGGCTTGCAGGCCAGTAGATGGAGCCAAACACACCGACGATGGTGAATGAGATAAAACCGACCATGGGAGAGGTGAACCACGGGGAATCAGCTGCTGCGAAGAGAAGGAAGGCGAAGCCCTGCCCAAACGAGGCCAGGACCATCATTCTTTTGCGTCCGTAACGGTCAGCCAGATAGCCGCCCATCAAATTGGCAGCCACCGAAAACAGCTGTGAAAAAATCAATAACAACCCGGCTTTGCCTTTGCCAAAGCTCTCCGCAAAATAGATGGTCAAAAACGGAAAGAACATCCAGAAGCTGATGTTCATCAGCGCCTCCCCAAAAAGCCGGACCTTTAAATTTCGATCCCAATCCCTGATCCTCATGATGTTAACCCCTTATATATAATTAAAACTTCTATAACTCCAAGATGTATCATACTACCGGGGAGGAAGATTTTACAAGGTAAAATTCGGTGTGTGATTTCCTTTTTTTGGTGTTTGGAAAATAAAGCTGTCAATTTGGAAAATAAACTTCCTATTTTGGAAAGTAAATTGAAGGCCTTGGAAAATAAAACCCCTCTATTGGAAAACAAACCATGATCTTTGGAAAATAAGGCAACGCTACCAACTTTAGAAAAGCAAAAAGCAGCCCGGACAGGCTGCTTTCGCTGTATTAATCATTATCTTTTAAAGCGGCCTTCAGCAAGTCGCCGAGGCTTGTGCCAAATCCGGATTCTTCCGGACTGTATTTTTGCTTAAGTTTCCGTTCTTCGTGCTTGGAAACGGCTTTTTTCCGTTCTTCCGCCTTCTCGACAATATTGCAGCGGCGGCATTGGAAGTAAGTGCCGGCTTTGCCGTTATGAATTTCCATTTTCTTATGGCACTGCGGGCATCTTCTGTTGGATAGCTTCGGATCCTTATGCTTGCGGAAGCTGCACTGCATATTGGAGCACACCAGCACCCGGCCATCTTTTGTTTTCCGTTCTTTTAGGAACTCGCCGCATTCCGGACATTTCGAGCCGGTCAGATTATGGGCCCGATAGGATTTATCGCTGGCTTTGACCTCCGAAACGAGCTGGGCCGTCTGCTTGCGAATCCGTTCCTTGAACGCTTTTGGATTGCCTTTGCCGCGGGCAATTTCCTCAAGCTCTTTCTCCCACTTTGCTGTCAATTCCGGCGAAGTTAGTTCATCGTTCACAAGGTCGATCAGCTGCTTGCCTTTTTTAGTCGGATAAAGGCGGCTGTTCTGCCGCTCGACTGCTTCCGATGAAATCAGCTTTTCGATAATATCGGCACGTGTTGCCGGGGTCCCCAGCCCAAACTTCTCCATCCTGCCGAGAATGTCTGCTTCGGAATAGCGGAGCGGCGGCTCGGTCAGTTTTTTGTTCAGGGAAACCTCGCCGACAGTGAAGGCTTTGCCTTTTGCCAGCTGAGCCAGGCTTTGCTTCGGTTCCGGAGCATCATCATCCTTGCCAGTGACCTTTTTAAAACCAGGCTCGAGAACATTGGTTTCCCTAGCTGTCAGGGTTTCTCCGTTAGCATCGAACACGGCAGAGACGGTCTCGTATTCATAGGCCGGATAAAACAGCGCGAGGAAGCGGCGGACAATCATGTCATACAGCTTGCGCTCATCTGTTTCCAGGTCGCCAAGGTTCAAGCGTTCTTCAGTCGGGATGATGGCGTGGTGATCGGTTACTTTTTCATTATTGAACACGCGCCTTGCCAGCACCTTGCCTTTTTGGTTCAGCGCCGGCCGGACTTCGTCTTTATACCCGGACAAGATTCCCTGGAGTCGGTCTGCCATCGTCGCCTCCATATCGGTCGTCAAATAGCGGGAGTCGGTCCGCGGGTAGGTGACCAGCTTATGCTGTTCATACAATCCCTGCAGGACATTCAGCGTTTTCTTTGCCGAGAAGCCAAACCGCTTGTTGGCATCACGCTGCAGTTCTGTCAGGTCGTAAGGAAGCGGCTGAGGTTCGCTTTTCTTTTTTCTGTCCAGCGATTTTAAAACTGCTTTTTGGCCTTCAAGCTTGCTTTTGATTTGGTCTGCCTTTTCTGATGAAAACAAACGCTTTTCCCCATTCTGCTCCCATTCCGCGGAAAGAGGGCCGACCTTGGCCTGGATGGTCCAGTATTCTTTAGGGACAAAAGAATTGATTTCCTTCTCGCGCTGGATCATCATCGCCAAAGTTGGCGTCTGTACCCGGCCCGCGGATAATGGATCCTTATATTTGGTTGTCAGCGCACGCGAAACATTCAGGCCAATCAGCCAGTCAGCCTCGGCACGGCAAACAGCCGATTCGTATAGTGCCTCGAACTGCTGACCTGGTTTAAGCTGTTTAAAACCGTCCTTGATCGCTTTGTCCGTTTGGGAGGAAATCCACAGCCTCTTAATGCTTTTTCGCACCCCCGCCTTTTCAAGGATCCAGCGGGCGACCAGCTCGCCTTCACGCCCGGCATCTGTCGCGATGATGACTTCCTTGATGTCCTTCCGTTTCAGCAGGCTTTCAACCGCCTTGTACTGGGCGCTTGTCTGCTTGATTACCTTCAGCCCCATTTTATCTGGGATGATCGGCAGGTCCTCAAGCTTCCATGTGGTGTATTTGGAATCATAATGCTCCGGCATTTTCAACTCGATTAAATGCCCGAGCGCCCAGGTAACAATATAGTGGTTTCCTTCTATATAGCTTTTATGTTTTTGACTGCAGCCAAGCACGCGGGCAAGCTCCCTCGCCACACTTGGTTTTTCTGCAAGAACTAATGATTTCATAGAAACTCCTTTCAACTCTTGGTACTTCTCCTAGTATAAAGGAAAACCCGGAATTTTTGTATTCACCAAGGCCAAGGCTGACGTTCAGCGACTAAGGAGCCAAAAGTATGTCAATACCGTTAATAGACTTTCCTTGGAGGTATGTGAGTTGTATTGGACCATCCTGTTTGAAGTAATAGGCGGATTTTTCATTTTATATATCATTGTAAGACTGTTGGGGAAAACACAGATTAGCCAGATCACGCCCTTTGACTTCGTTTCGGCCCTCGTCCTTGGCGAGCTAGTTGGGAATGCCATGTACGATCCGGACACCGGATTTGGCGTTATTATTTTTACCAGCGGCATTTGGGGAGTTCTTATCTATGTGACCGAGATTATGACGCAGAAGTCGATTAAGATGAGGCGATTTCTCGAAGGCAAACCTTCCATTCTAATCCAGAAAGGGAATCTTAATTGGTATGAACTTAAGAAGAACCACCTGGATATCGACCAGCTGCAGCAACTATTGCGTGCCAAGGATGTATTTTCCATGCAGGAAGTGGACTATGCCATCCTGGAAAACAACGGCTCGGTGAGCGTATTAAGAAAGGCTGAGGCCGATCAGCCTACCTGCAGGGATCTGAACATACAGGCAGAAGAAAGGAAGCTGCCATACACAATCATCAGCGATGGAGAGATTATGAATGACAGCCTTCGTGAAGCAGGCGTGAACGAGGCCTGGATTATGGAAGAACTGGAGAAACAGGGGGTCATGAGGCCCGAAGAAATCTGCTATGCCGAATACATTCCAGGAAATGGGATCTATTTCCAAAGGTATTGAGGGATAACCAGACCTAAATGAAGCCAGGTCTGGTTTTTTGCATGGAACCCAAGTTTCTTATATAAAGGCTTATGCTTCCTCATCTTCAATTCGATTCTTGAAAGCTTCCTGAACAACGAGAAATTCCTCATCTTCCTGGGCCTCGGTTGTCCGCCCCTCTACTTGTGCTCCTTTTGGAAATTTTCCGGGATGTCCCTTTTGCTTATGCTGAAAACCCTGTCCTCTTCCCAAAGTGATGACCTCCTTTCTTTTGATGTAGTTTTCCCGTCAGGATTGTATTTATGATGGGCAATTTAACCGCAGAAGAGCATAGTTATATAAGGGGCATATAGTGCAGGGAGGAGGGGGAACATATATGGACACAAGCGGCGGAAATGCATCGGAAAAGCTACCAGCGGAGGATAAGTTAGCACCAGGAAACAAGGCACCTTTGTTTTCAGCAGAGGCATTGTCGGATAACCAGGTCGTTACAGTGAACCTGGAAGATTACAAAGGAAAATGGCTGATCCTGTTTTTCTACCCTGCTGATTTCACCCCTGTTTGAATGACAGAACTGGCGGCGGTCGCCGCTGTTCACCACCATTTAAAGGGATTGAATGCGGAGCTGCTGGCCATCAGTACCGACAGTGTCCAGGCCCATCATGTTTTTAAGCAAATCACCCCGGCTCTTGGCGGCTTGCCGTTCAGCCTCGTAAGCGACAGGAACCAGGAAATCAGCATGGCCTTTCAAGTGCTGGATAAATCTGCTGGTAACGCCTGCCGGGCTTCGTTTTTCATTGATCCTGAGCTCGTCGTTCAGGCCAAATTCAATTACCCTGAAAAAATCGGACGCAACTTGCCAGAGCATATCAGGCTGCTCCAGGCACTCCAATATTCAAGGGATACTGGGAATGGTACCCCAGCCAACTGGGTACCAGGGCCTTCGTAATATGGAGTAATCCAGAAATTTCCAGGTAGGAGCCTGGCAGGATTTAGAATATAATAGAGTAAATACATTTCCTGCCGGGGAGGAATTGCTGTGGATTTTGCCATGATTGTGTCAGAGGAGAAAATAAAAAAAGCTTATAAAGACGGAGAGTTTGAGCAGCTTCCGGGATACGGTAAGCCACTTATGCTGGAAGATGTATCAGGAATCCCCGAAGACTTGCGAATGGCCTACAGATTGATGAAGAATGCGGGATATGCACCCGAAGAGAATGCCTTAAGGCAGGAAGTGATGACAATTGAAAATCTAATCAGGAATTGTGAGGACCCTGAAGAAATAGAAGGGCTGAACAGAAAGCTAAGCGAAAAGCTGCTCCGATACAACGGCCTTATGTCAAAACGCGGTGCCCATACAAATTCAGCCGCCTTTAAGAATTACCGGCAGAAAATCGAAAACAAGCTTCTATAACAAAAAAATGCCTGCCTTTAATAGGGCAGGTTTATTTATTCCCTTTGTCGTCTTGGAGTTCGGGTTTGCACATTTTATCCAATTTCACTCCAATCAAAATCATGGCAGCAATGGGGATGGCAAAATTCAGGATATGAATGGCCGTCAAACAATCACCTCCATATAAGATATACATCATATAAACAGTATAATCGATTTGTCACAAAACTGACACAAATTAATTAAATATTTAGAATTTATTCACGCTCGATTCAGCGAGATATATGTCTGTGAAGAATGTCATAATAAATCGCTAAAATTGTGAGAATTTTTTATTTATACGACATTTTTCTACACCATTTTTTGGAAATGGGAAGTACAATAGTACCATAAAATCTGAATTATAACGGACTAAAGGAACAGAAAAAGGCAAACCATTTGAAAGGATGGGACGCAAAGTCACGGGTCTAAGGAATCACTCATTCTACGACAGCCGGATTGCCTGGAATACGTTTCGTATTTTGGGGGGAATAAGATCGATGGAAAAGATGGAGCTAGGAGAATTGGATTTGGAATGGGTGGAACTCATCAAGGAAGCTTTGGAAATGGGCCTGGACAAAGAGGAAATCAGGAGGTTTCTTAATAGCAAGAACGAGGAAGTCCTGATGGCGGGAAGTTAGAATGGGAGGTTACATAGTTTGAATTTTAAACGACTCTTGAGGGGGTTGTTTTTTCTTTAAAAAGAATTTAAAGGTGCTTGCACTTTTTTGAGCAAAAAGAGCCCCTTAAAAAAGGAACTCCTACCAAATACTATTTGTTTTGGTTGCTTCTCCATTTATTGAATTCAAGAAACTCCTTGAATTGCTCTTTGGATATTCCGGAATCCATTGCTTCGCGGACAAGGCCAATCCAGTCCGAGTCCACATATTCCTTATTAGGTTCATCGTGGATCAGCCGATCGATGGGAATATTCAAAACCGAGGCTATTTTCTCGAGAAATTGTATCGAAGGGTTTTTTTGAAGATTTCTCTCAAGCGAACTCAGGTAGGATTTTGCCACTCCTGCCTGTTCTGCGAGCTCGGACAAAGACATTTTTCGTTCCTGGCGGTATTTTTTCACTCTTTCTCCAATCACTGCTTTCACACACCTTTTTCTTCTATGGAATAATGATAGCAAATCCGAAATCCGAGTTCCATATGGCGAACATCGATTGAACAAAATTAATCCTTTATTACTATTGCAATGGTACATTAGTTTTATCAAAACTGCCATGCGGTAATTGATAATATCATTAAATTATTCGCAAAAAAAGAGAATTTTATGAGGATTTGGGGAAATGTTTCTCAAATAACATGAAAACGGGTAGAATGGTATCAATTAGTGAGAAATAATGGTGAGAAGATGAAGAACAAATACTTGGTCATTTATGATGAGCTTGCCCGGAAAATCCAGGAAGGCGAGTATCCTGCCAGAACCATCCTGCCCTCGGAGAATGAATTGACCGAAACGTATCAGACCTCCAGGGAAACGATCAGGAAAGCCTTGAACCTGCTTGCCCAAAAGGGATTGATTCAAAAGATCAGGGGCAAAGGCTCAATTGTGCTCGATTTGAAAAAACTGCAATTTCCAATCTCGGGCCTTGTCAGTTTTAAGGAACTTGCCGGACAGATGGGAAGCAAAGCCGAGACAGCGGTTGAAAAGTTTACCCTTGGCCTCCCTGACGAGGAGATTGTGAAGCAATTGAATGTAAACAAAGAAGAGCCAATCTGGAGCGTCACCCGGGTGCGTAAAATTGATGGCGAAAAAATCATCCTTGATAAGGACCATCTGGTCGAAAAATATGTGCCTGGCCTTACAAAAGAGGTGTGCGCCCAATCCATTTTTGATTTCATTGAAGGGCAGCTTGGCAGGAAGATCAGTTTTGCTAAAAAGGAATTTACCGTTGAAGAGCCATCAAAGGAAGATCGGACCTATCTGGACATGGAAGGCTTCCATGCCATTGTTGTGGTAAAAAACTATATCTATTTTGACGACGCTACATTGTTCCAGTTTACAGAGTCAAGGCACAGGCCGGACAAATTCCGGTTTGTCGATTTTGCCAGAAGAATGGACCGGGTCACCTGAGAAGCAGCCGCAAAGAGCGGCTGTTTTTTTAAAAGGCTGAACAAGGCGCTTACGCTTTTCTTATGTTTTATAAAGTGTCCATGGGGAAGAAGTACAAGTGGACAAACTTTTAGAAGGAGTGAGCGAAATGGGTAAAAAAATAGCGTGCGTGCTTACCAATCAGTTCGAGGACTCTGAATATATTGAACCAGCAAGAGCGTTCATGGATGCTGGACACGAAGTGGTCACGATTGAAAAGGAAGGCGGCAAGGAAGTGACTGGGAAGCAAGGTGAAGTCACAACGAAGATTGATAAGGGCATTGATGAAGTGAATCCAGCCGATTTTGATGCGTTGTTCATTCCGGGCGGCTTTTCACCGGACTTGCTGCGTGCAGACGAGCGTTTTGTTAATTTTGCCAAGTCGTTCATGGATGAAAAGAAGCCTGTCTTCGCCATTTGCCATGGACCGCAGCTCCTGATCACGGCCAAGGCTCTTGAGGGACGGGATGCAACCGGCTATAAATCCATTGCTGTTGATATGGAGTATGCTGGAGCCAATTATGCGGACAAGGAAGTGGTTGTCTGCCAAAAACAGCTGGTCACCAGCCGGCAGCCCAATGATATACCAGCCTTTAACCGCGAGGCTTTGAACTTGTTGAAATAGCTAGCTGCCTACAGAAGCCTTTTTGCTGCACGCAAGAAGGCTTTTTTTGTGTTTTTTACAGTCTGCAGCGTATAAGCTAATATAAGGATAAGAAATGAAACTTTTTCAGGGAGATGAAGGAATGATTGTTTTGAAATCGGAGCGGGAGATTGAGAGGATGCACGAGGCAGGGAAACTGCTGGCTGCCTGCCATAAACAGATTGCCAGGATGGTTAAGCCGGGAATCTCGACTTGGGAAATTGATGAATTTGTTGAACGCTTCCTTGGGAAAAATGGGGCCAAACCCGAGCAGAAGGGATACAGGGGTTACGAGTATGCCACTTGTGCGAGCATCAACGATGAAGTATGCCACGGATTTCCCCGTAAGGAACCCCTCAAACAGGGAGATATCGTAACCATCGACATGGTGGTGAACCTTAACGGAGCGCTTGCCGATTCTGCCTGGTCTTATCCCGTCGGCGATGTATCGGGCGAAGCGGAAAACCTGCTGCAAGTTACGAAGGAGGCGCTTTACCGGGGCATTGCCCAGGCCGTTCCCGGAAACCGGATTGGCGACATTGGCTATGCCATCCAGAGCTACGTCGAAGAGGAAGGGATGTCGGTTGTCAGGGAATTTATCGGGCATGGAATTGGAGCTTCCATTCATGAGAAACCCGATATCCCTCACTTTGGACTGCCGGGAAAAGGGGCGCGCATTAAGGAAGGAATGGTTTTTACAATTGAACCAATGGTCAATCTTGGAGAATGGAAAACGAAAATGGACGGCAACCGCTGGACCGCCCGCACCATCGATGGGAAGTTGTCCGCCCAATATGAACATACGATCGCGGTAACCAAAGATGGAATCAAAATCCTGACCGAACAGGAATAGGAAAAAGGCGGCAATGCGTCCGCCTTTTCGGTGTTGAATTCCTTTACTGTTTTCTTAAGCTTCCTAGCTCTTCGGCAATGGCTTGCATTTCATTGATGCTGAAGGAATCCTTTTTAATGATCATCTCATAAATATCGCGGAGTTCTTCATACATTTCTTCATCAAAATGTGATGGCTTGATGGCGCCCATGTTTAAAACATTCAGCTTTTCCTTGATCTTTTCTATCATAAATTCAACATTTTCAGCAGATTTTACTGAAAGGTCCATTTTCTTCATCCTCCCGCCGTTTGTACCAACATCTTTCCATGTTCTTAAATAAATGTCAACCAAATTTAAGGGGATGTTGTTGTTGCAAACAGGAGTAATTTTCATTATCCCGGGACAAAGATTTAGCCTCAAACTTGCATATAAGCAGGGAAATGGACGAAAATGGTAGTAGGTTATATTCTTTTAAATCACAATAGGAAGGATGGGACAGTATGGCAAGTTCGAAGAAGTTCTGGCTGGGAATGGCACTTGGCGCAGTTGCTGGCGGGGCAATCTCTCTTCTTGATAGAGGAACAAGAGCCGCCGTGAGGGAAGATTTCCAAAAAGCGTCCGGCAGTATCGCATACATAGCCAAACATCCCGATGAATTTATCGAGGATGTTAAGGATACGGTATATAAAGTCAAGCATACGATTGAACAGGTATCTGATGATGTCGCTTTTATAACGGAAAAAGTGGAGGAAATCCGCGATGTTCCGCCCCAGGTGGCCGAAATTGTGGAAGATGCCAAAAAAGTGATCAACAGAATGGGCAAACCTGAAGGCGAGGCTTCAGGTTCCTAGCGAAGGGGACAGGCTATCCAATTAGTGGGCAAAGGGGTGCACTATGATTGATTTGTCTTTTTTTAGGGGAATCTGGCGCAGGATACACGAGGACGAAGTTCCTGCCCTGGCTGCCCAGTTAGCCTATTTCTTTTTGCTCAGCTTGTTTCCGCTTCTCATCTTCCTCGTGTCACTCCTGCCGTATTTGCCGATAAGCCATCACGATATTATGCATTTCATCAGGGACTTTGCACCGGGTGACACGGCGGATTTTTTCAATAACAACATGGAAAATGTACTTAAAAGGGACGGAGCCTTATTATCTTTTGGAATCTTGGCCACACTGTGGTCCGCTTCCAATGGAATCAATGCCGTTGTGCGGGCTTTCAATAAAGCCTTTCGCGTGGAGGAGACCCGCTCGTTTATAGTTGCCAGGCTCATGTCGATTGTCATGACAGTTGCGATGATCTTCGTTTTTATCCTGGCTCTGCTTCTGCCGGTATTTGGACGCGAATTAGGTGAATTGATTTTTTCGCAGCTTGGAATGAAAAAGGAGTTCCTTGACACCTGGAATACGATGCGGTGGATGGTTTCCCTGTTTGTTCTATTCTTTGTTTTTACCGGACTTTACTGGATTGCCCCGAATAAAAGGCTGAAAATAACCTCAGCACTCCCGGGCGCCTTTTTTGCTACTGGCGGCTGGGCGGCTGCTTCCTGGGCTTTTTCTTTCTATGTCAGTAATTTCGGTCGGTATACAGTTATTTACGGACCGATTGGAGGCGTGATCGTCCTGTTGATCTGGCTGTATTTATCGGCTTTCATCATCATTATCGGCGGTCAAATCAATGCCTATTTCAGTGAAAAGAAATAAAGGCTGCCTGCCTTGTTTTTCCTGAGAAGAATATGCCCTATTGGCAAAAGCTATAAGAGAGGCAGATGCCTCACTTTTTTGGATAACTGTCCAGCTCCAGCGCTTGTCGGTGCTGACAAGGCGTTTGCGCATTTCTTATAGGAGGCGATCAGGATGGGAAAAGGCAAAACGAAACAAAAGGGCAAATCCAGTCCGAAACATAAAACTTCAAGTTCTGCTAACAAATCGAACGGATACCACTAATGAAGAAAGGGAGCTGAAGATCAGCTCCCTTTTCCTCTGTTATGTTCTATGCGGTGCTGGACTCCTTCGCGGTTAGTGCCGGCCTGAAGCTGATCAGGGCGAAGAAAATCAGCAGGAGCATGGTACTGATTACATAGAAGAAGCCTGCACCTTTTAAGTGCTGAATCGCCAGACCTCCGATAAGCGGTCCTGAAATGCTTCCTAATGAAAAGAAGATACTTACCATCAGGTTGCCTGCCGGCAGGAGCGGCCGGGGAAGCAGGTCCGCCATAAAGCTAATGCCAAGGGAGTAGGTGGAACCAACGAGCATCCCGGCAACAAAGAAGCAGATGAGCAATCCGATTACGGAATCCTGGAGCATAGCGGCTGCTGTAAAGCAAATAAAGCCGGCTAGCATGACAGCTGGCAGGACTCTTTTTCGGCCAAACCGGTCGCTAAGGATTCCAAGCGGCAGCTGGAAAACGATGCTTCCAGCGGCAAACGCAGGCAGGATAATGGCCACAGCGCCAATTTCAATCCCGTTCCTTAGTGCATATACAGGAAAGTTCCCGTTGAGGGATGCTTCCAGGAATCCGTAGCCAAATGGCGGAAGGAACGCGACCCATGCATACTTGAACACCTTGCCAAAGCGTTTCATGGTACCAAAGAAGGAGCCTGTTTCCAAATCCTTTTCGGGAAATTCGTTCTTGAGAACCCAGACAAGCAGCCACGCTGTCAGGCTGATGGCGGAAGATATGATAAACGGCAGCGCTTCGCTGACTTCCAGCAGCCTCGTCAGAAGCGGTCCCAGCGTGAAGCCCAGCCCAAAAAATAAGCCATAAAGGGCGATGTTCCGGCCAAGGCGGTCCTTTGGAGACGCCGATGTAATCCATGTTTGGGTTCCGAAGTGAAGCATATGGTCTCCAATGCCAATCAAGAAACGAAGAATGAACCAAAACCAGAACGATTTCCAGATTGGAAAAAGTGCAAGTGACAATACCACCACAAAGCCGCCAGTCAGAATGATGGGCTTATAGCCAAATCTTCTAAGCGGACCTTCCATTAAGGGAGAGGCAAGGAGGATTCCTATATAAAGACCGGTGGCATGGAAGCCGTTCATGGAGGATGACAGGCCATCCTGCTCAAAAATGATTGCAATCAAAGGAAGTAGCATCCCCTGAGATAAACCCGAAATGGCTACGATGCTAACAAGAATCCAAAAGTGAAATTTATTTCCCATGTTTTTACTCCGTTCCATATTATTCCTCCTTGATGGTAACTGAGAGCCACTCCCCTGGCAAGGGAAATGTTTTTAATGTATAAGGTCGGGAAAAATAGTATACTCTCTCTTAGACGCACAGGTTCAGGTGAACCTGGGAAAGGGAGAGGAACGGGAATGGAATTTAAAATGAAAAAGGACGTTGGTTTTTACGCAGACCTCGGTTTTGGCCGGCTTGATGTAGCGAGCGATGAGGAATATGGTTTCCGGCCATACCAGCTTCTTGTGGCTTCTGTTGCCGTCTGCAGCGGTGGAGTCCTGAGGAAAATCCTCAACAAAATGAGGCAGGAATTCAGTGATATAGAAATTAAAACGGATGTAGAGCGCAACTCTGAAGAGGCGGACCGTGTGGAGAAAATCACTGTCCATTTCAGGATTACCGGCACAAACCTTAGCGAGAGCAAACTTGAAAGAGCCATGGAGCTCACGCGGAAGAATTGCTCGATGGTTCAATCTGTCATTGGCAGTATTGAAGTGCATGAGACGTTTGAAATCATCCCGAAACCGCCTGTTTCCAAATAAAGAAGGCATAAGTTTTTAGAGGATATAAGAAAATAAATAATAATAATAATAATACCACTCTGTTCCTGCCTGGAGCAGAGTTTTTAATCACTAAAGGAGATAACACGATGATGTGGTTTTACAGAATAATGTTCTTTTTAGTCGGCCTGGTACTGTTGTCGCTTGGAATATCCCTGACAATCAAATCGGGACTTGGTTCCGGAGCATGGGACGCCCTCAATGTCGGCCTGTCGGAAACAGTCGCCTTCACTCCGGGGACCTGGGTTGTTCTTGTAGGAATTTTCCTGATTATCTTTAATGCCTATCTTGGAAAGCGGCGGCCTGATTTTGGCGCCATCATAACGTTGTTTCTGACGGGTGTATTCATTGATTTTTGGCTGCTGATCGCCTTTAAAGACCTAACGGCAGTCGGGCTTTTGTCCAAGGGGCTCATATTTCTGTCGGGCTTGCTAATCATGAGCATTGGAATATCCATTTATATTCAGGGGAAGCTACCGCTCAGTCCGATTGACAGCCTGATGATGGCGTTAAGGGAGAGGTTTGGATTCAGCTTGATGGTCGCAAAAACCATCGGGGAGACGACGGCTCTAATCCTTGCCTTTTTCTTTAACGGGCCGATTGGGATTGGAACGGTAATTGTCACCTTTGCCGTCGGGCCGCTGCTGCAGCTGTTCGCCCCTTACGCTCAAAGGCTTTTCGAAAAACTGGCTGCTTCTCCAAGATAATTTTAAAAAAGCGGATAATCTGCGCGGACTACGAAAAAACTACAATCAAGAATGTTTTGTAGTATGGAAAGGAGTCCGACATCATGAAAAAGTACAGCATTATCCTTTTAGGCATGGTGTTCATGCTAGCTTTTTTATCACCGGCGGCCGCTGAGAAGAAGGGTGATAAGCCAGCACCTGCTCCCAAGCAGGAGGCTATATATTCAATTCCTGATTCTGTTATGAATATCACAAAGGACAATACCTATCCAAACCCAGCCGAGGACCTGCCTTTTTTGCAGCCGAGCGAGCTTGCAAAAACATTGATCGAGACCTCGAAGGTTAAAATTGAAAATCCTGATCTTATTCGTCTTTTGAACGAAACAAGCATTAACAGTACGCCTTTTGCCATTGGCTACCGGGCCATCGTTTATCTCGGAGAGTGGCCGCTTAATTACGAATCGACGGAGACATCGCCAAATTGGCAGTACCAAAAAATCAATACCAATTATTATGATAACCGTGGCGGCAACGCTCCCTATCAAATCCATTATGTTCAGGAGCAGCAAAAAGCTGTCAAAGGGGGCCTGACGGCGAAGGTAAAGAACGCTGAAGATGTCCAAAAGATGATGATGCTGAAAGCCGCCAAAAAGACAGGGCTGCCGCTGGCCTTGGAAACGATTGTCGGCGCTGGTACAAAAAAAGACCATATCTATAACATCCAGCCAAACCGCCTTGGCTATCTGTACGCCTATGCGCCTGCCATCAATGAAAAGGGCAAGGTAACATACGGGGAAGTTTACTTGATGTTAAAAGGAAACAAGAAGATGATTGTAGTAAAAAATGTTACCTCCCAGGGAATTGGGGCCTGGATTCCGATTCAGGATCATGTGACTTTTGGGTTTGTGTCAAGTGAACGCCCTAGATAATTCAATTTAATGCCGGCCATAGCGCCGGCATTTTTGCTGTGTTTTTATCCTTGTATTTCCACTTCTCCTGACAAAGGTGTTTAGCGTGTTGCGATGCCGGGAATTACACCAATATAATCGCACATACTAACTACGTTAAGGAGGAACTAATAATGCCACAAAATATTTTACCCAATCAAACGAACAGCATGGATTCTTCAATGAACAATGTAAAAACATCATTCGGTTCGTCCGCAGCGACTACAACTTCATCTTCAAGCAATAACAGCAAAATGATGAAGGGAATCCTTATCGGCGGCGTGATTGGCGGAGTCCTGGCGATGCTTGATGCCAACACAAGGACAAAAGTAAAGGACGCCGCGGTAAATGTGAAAGATTCTTCCATGAACATGATCAGTGAAGTGAAAAACAACCCTACAGATGTAAAAGAGCAGATGATGAGTTCATTCAAGGACGCGTCCAATGTATTGAAGGAAGCCATCAGCGATGCGCAAAACTTGTACGAGCGTCTAAACAAGGATATGTTCGGCAAAGTAGGCGAGGCGAAGGAAATCACGACCCAGGCGGTAAATACCGCCATGGAGGCAAAAGGTGAACTGGCTGAAATCGGCTCCAAAGTGAAAGAGGCAGGAGCTGTGGCAATGGACAACCCTGTAGTGGATGCCGCGAGTGAGAATAATGAGAGTACATCGGGTTCAACAGGCAACAGCAACACCAATATGAGCGTCAAAACCACTGATTCCGGTGTGACAGATGCCTATGCAACAGGAATGGACAGCAAGCCGAAAGATACTCCGGAGCTGGGGAACACTTCCAATACACTTTCCATTCCTCCCGAAGACCAAATGAACAAAAATAATCGATAAAAAGGAATTACAGGAAAGGGCCAGTCCGGATTAGGACTGGTCTTTTGTTATTTCAACATAGTTTTGCTTAAGGATGAAACGGGTAAAAACTGATATCTGTCTGTCAAATGAATTGGAGGCAATAATATGGCAAAAGGAAAAGAAATAATAACCCGTTCAAATAGAAGTGAGTATGAAAGAGAAACAGCCAAGGGTGCAAAAGGGATGGTCGTATCAGCCCATCCGGTGGCAACCGATATTGGAAACCAAATCCTGAAAGAAGGAGGAAATGCCATCGATGCAGCTGTTGCGGTTCAATTCGCCCTTAATCTTGGGGAGCCGATGATGACCGGAATCGGCGGCAGCGGATTTTTCATGGTTCATCATAGTGAGAGCAACACAACGAAAATCTACGATGGCCACTCTAAGGCGCCAAAAAAGGCTCACCCTGAGATGTTTTTGGATGACAAAGGGGAAGTCATTCCGTTTAAAAAAAGGTCTACCCATGCAACGGCCGTAGGAGTGCCAGGCATATTGGCCGCGATGGATGCCGCCCTGCAGGAGCATGGGACAAAGGAGCTGTCCGATTTGATTCAGCCATCCATTGAGGCGGCCGAAAATGGCATCCACGTCAACTTCATGCTTGACTGGGCGTTAAAGGAATTCGAATACCGCCTGAATGACCAGGCGAGGGAATTGTTCCTCCCAAAAGGAAAGGCGCTGGCAGAAGGGGATACCTATTTCAAGGAGCATCTTGTTAAAACCTACAGGATTTTGCAAAGGGAAGGCATCAAGGCATTTTATGAAGGCGAAATAGCGGAAGCGATTGTGTCTACCTTAAAGGAAAATGGCGGATTTATGGAGCTGTCCGACCTGAAGGACTATAGGCCAATGATTGACGAGCCTGTCTGGTGTGAGTACAGAGGATACAAGGTGGCATCCTCCAATATGCCGAGTGCTGGCGGAACCACCGTGCTGCAAATCCTGAAACTCCTTGAAGGATTCGACCTAAGCAAGTATGATGCCAAGTCATGGGAAAAGTATTACCTGTTTGTCGAAGCCATGCGGATTGCTTTTTCGGACAAAGTCGCTTTCTCGGGTGATCCGGAATTCAACCATATCCCTGTCGAGGGGCTGCTTAACGAGGATTACCTGCGTGAACGCCGCAAATTTATCAATTTTGAAGGGAAAAATGCAGCCATCGATTTTGGGAACCCGTGGGCCTACGAGAATGGGGAGGAAATCAGTGTGGTTTCGCAGCCGTTTGAGCCTGAGCGGGAAAGAAGCGAAACGACTCATTTCACTGTTATGGACCGCTGGGGAAATATCGTTGCCTGCACTTCGACAGTCGAGCATCCATTTGGTTCAGGAATTATGGTGAAGGATTATGGCTTTATGCTTAACAATGAGCTGACCGATTTTGATCCAGTGCCGGGCGGGTTAAACGAGCCTAGAGCCGGGAAACGCCCTGTCAGCTGCAAAAGTCCGACTATCGTGTTCAAGGATGGAAAACCTGTGCTGACGCTCGGGTCGCCGGGGGGACCTACTATTGTGGGTTCCGTATTCCAGACGCTTGTAAATGTTCTGGATTTTAAAATGGATTTAAAGGAAGCGATTGAAGAACCGCGCATTTTTAACAGTACTGGTCCACTGATTGGCTGGGAAGCGCATGTAGACGAAATGGCAAAGGGAAAGCTGGAGCAGCTGGGCTACGAGTTTAGCAAGGATCCTTATCCAATCGGCAATGTCCAGGCCATTGCAATCGACCCGGAATCGGGAGAAATGTATGGCGCCGCCGATTCCAGCAGGGAAGGCAAGGCTGCTGGAATCGATGAATGACGCAGCAGATTGGGAGCAGGCAAGCTTTGCCTGCTCCTGATTTAATTTTGTAATGGAAACGGTGCAGACAGGTGACAATAAGTTTGCCCGAAGTATGTGCTGAAAAATTTAATCAAACGTTTGATTAAGATTGCAACAGCGGCCTTTTTTCGTTAGGATGAGTACGAAGTGAAAGGAGAGAGTTGATTGGGAAGCCCGATTAAAGACCAAAATACCCAAGTGGTATTTCTAAAGCACCGCTTGAACGCCTTTATGGATCTGTTGGATGCCATCGATCCGGAACAGGCCGAGCTGGAGGACATCGACCGCATGATCGCGATTGTCGAGGAAATGGATGCAAAATGCCGCGAGTTCAATAACCGCGACAAATAAAGAGGCCTGCCGGGTCTCTTTTTTTTGGAGTCGGTTCAGAGGGATTAGGAGTTTCCATCTTTTAAAAGAACGGCGATAGGAGTATAATGAAAGCGGTATTGTAATAGAAAATTCACAAAAATAGATTGACGAATATGGGAGCATGAGGAGAGGGGATAAACAAATGAACATGGAAAAGTTTCAGGAGAGCATGTACCACTTGATTGTGCAAACATCTACAAACCTGCCAAAGGACGTGCGCCGTGCGATTAAGGGCGCGAAGCAGCGCGAGAATGCCGGAACCCGCTCTGCCATGAGTTTGGCGACGATTACCAATAATATTAAAATGGCGGATGAAAATGTATCGCCGATTTGCCAGGATACAGGGTTGCCTACTTTTAAACTGAAGGTTCCTGTTGGGGCCAACCAGCTTCAGATGAAAGAGGCGATAAAAGCTGCCATCGCCCAGGCAACAAAGGACGGCAAGCTGCGCCCGAATTCCGTCGACTCGCTTACTGGCGATAATAGCGGCGATAACCTTGGGCTCGGATTGCCTGTCATCAAATTTGAACAATGGGAGAAGGATTTTATCGATGCGCGCCTGATTTTAAAGGGCGGCGGCTGTGAAAATAAAAACATTCAGTACAGCCTGCCATGCGAACTTGAAGGCCTTGGCCGTGCCGGACGGGACCTTGACGGAATCCGCAAGTGCGTCATGCATTCCGTCTATCAGGCGCAGGGGCAAGGCTGCAGCGCCGGCTTTATCGGTGTCGGCATCGGCGGCGACCGCTCTTCAGGCTATGATTTGGCGAAGGAGCAGCTGTTCCGGTCGGTGGATGATGTGAATCCTAACGAAGAGCTTCGCATGCTTGAAGAATACATCATGGATAATGCCAATGAGCTGGGAATCGGCACGATGGGCTTCGGCGGCGAGACCACCCTTCTTGGATGCAAGGTTGGTGTGATGAACCGCATTCCGGCAAGTTTCTTTGTGTCGGTTGCGTACAACTGCTGGGCATTCCGCCGGCTTGGTGTGCAGGTAAACCCGGAAACTGGCGAAATTAAGGACTGGCTATACCAGGAAGGCGAAGACATCGACTTTGCTGACGAATCCGGCGAAGGTGCGGCAGTTGCGGAAATCGCCGCAGCGGCTGAAGCTCCAATCTCACAGGAAGCCATTACGCTTACTGCCCCGATTACGGAAGAGCAAATCCGCCAGCTCAAGGTTGGCGATGTAGTGAAAATCACCGGCAGAATGTACACCGGGCGTGATGCGATCCATAAGTACTTGATGGACAATGACGCACCAGTGGACCTGAATGGACAAGTTATCTACCATTGCGGACCAGTTATGCTGAAAGATGAAGCAGGCAATTGGCATGTAAAAGCGGCAGGGCCGACGACAAGTATTCGTGAAGAGCCTTACCAGGGGGATATCATGAAGAAGTTCGGCATCCGCGCCGTAATCGGAAAAGGCGGCATGGGCGCCAAGACCCTTGCGGCATT
This sequence comes from Mesobacillus campisalis, assembly GCF_000986785.1. Lineage (GTDB taxonomy): Bacteria > Bacillota > Bacilli > Bacillales > Cytobacillaceae > Mesobacillus_B > Mesobacillus_B campisalis. The sequence goes on from NZ_LAYY01000038.1 coordinate 26,610, forward strand.
GAAGGAACACGGCGGCGTTTACCTAAATGCCATCGGAGGTGCAGCCCAGTATTACGCAGAATGTGTCAAGTCGGTAGACGGCGTGGATCTGATGAATTTCGGCATCCCTGAAGCCATGTGGCACCTCCAAGTCGAAGGTTTCACTGCGGTGGTGACAATGGATTCACATGGCAACAGCCTGCATGAAGACGTGGAGAAATCCTCGCTTGAAAAGCTGGCACAGTTCAAAGAGCCGGTGTTTAAATAACGGGGGAAACTTGTTCTTAAGACGACGAGTATCTTTGGAAGGGTTTGTTTGTTGGTTTTTTGGGAGTCCTCCATTTACTGATGGAGGACTGTTTTTCAAATCCTGAACCCTATTTGGTCCTCCATCCACCCGATGGAGGACCGTTTTTTAGAATCTGCTTCGGTTTTGGTCGTCCATTCACTTAGTGGAGGCCCGTTTTTTAGAATCTGCTTCGGTTTTGGTCGTCCATACACCCGATGGAGTCCCATTTTTCAGAATCAGCTTCAGTATTGGTCCTCCATGCACCCGATGGAGGACCGTTTTTCAGAATCAGCTTCAGTATTGGTCGTCCATGCACCCGATGGAAGCCCGTTTTTCAGAATCAGCTTCAGTATTGGTCGTCCATACACCCGGTGGAGGACCGTTTTTCAGAATCTGCTTTAGTATTGGTCGTCCATACACCCGATGGAAGCCCGTTTTTCAGAATCAGCTTCAGTATTGGTCGTCCATGCACCCGATGGAGGACCGTTTTTCAGAATCA
>NZ_LAYY01000039.1 GCF_000986785.1 Mesobacillus campisalis
ACCTACGTATTACCGCGGCTGCTGGCACGTAGTTAGCCGTGGCTTTCTGGTCAGGTACCGTCAAGGTACCGGCAGTTACTCCGGTACTTGTTCTTCCCTGACAACAGAGCTTTACGACCCGAAGGCCTTCTTCGCTCACGCGGCGTTGCTCCGTCAGACTTTCGTCCATTGCGGAAGATTCCCTACTGCTGCCTCCCGTAGGAGTCTGGGCCGTGTCTCAGTCCCAGTGTGGCCGATCACCCTCTCAGGTCGGCTACGCATCGTGGCCTTGGTGAGCCGTTACCTCACCAACTAGCTAATGCGCCGCGGGCCCATCTGTAAGTGACAGCAAAAGCCGTCTTTCAGCATTCCCTCATGTGAGGGAATGAATTATCCGGTATTAGCCCCGGTTTCCCGGAGTTATCCCAGTCTTACAGGCAGGTTGCCCACGTGTTACTCACCCGTCCGCCGCTGACCATCGGGAGCAAGCTCCCTCAAGTCCGCTCGACTTGCATGTATTAGGCACGCCGCCAGCGTTCGTCCTGAGCCAGGATCAAACTCTCCAATAAAAGAGTGATTAGCTCATAAAATAAAACGTTGGCTCATGTTCTTCTATTAATAGAAGCCATGAATATTATGGTTGTTGACGCTTGTTTGTTTAGTTTTCAAAGAGCAATTGCCGCTCGCAAGCGACTTTATTAATATATCATGCTGACAACTTTGTGTCAACACTTTTATAACTTTTCTTCATTTTCATGTCAGCTGTTCATCAGCGACGTTTAATATAATAACATCTATATCTTTCACCGTCAACCCATTGTCCAAAAAAATTAAAGCTGCCTTCCCGGCAGCTTTTCACATTATATAATCCACGCTTCTATCGCCACCAGAGCCAGAACACCCGGAATTCCCAAAAAACCTGATACACTGGCTGTCACCAGATTGATGGGCACATTCAGGCCCAGGCTGCTGCCGAATGCATTCAGGAAAAACAAGAACAGCGCACCAATCAGGATTTTAACAACTCCCTGTCCGATAAAACGCAATGGCTTTGCCGGGGCACCGATGAACAATATAATTAAGGCCAACCCTGCAAGGATTGAAACAACGATAATCGGATCCATTCTGTTGCCACCCCTTTATTTAGGACTTGTACTAAAGCATATGAACAAGCCATCAAAAAAAGAACGTGGTGTTTTATCGCCGCTATCTTCCTTTAATAGATATTTTTCTTTCTTTGGCTTCCCTGAAAAGGAAGAAATACTTCGCTTCAGCCAGTTTTGCCTCGGCAATAAATTCCCTTGATGGGTCAAAACTTCTTTCAACAAGTTTCTTTTTATTGGTCCATTCCGTCTTTACCTGGTCCATTTGCTGCATCAATTTATCATTGAATTCCCTTTTGAGTCGCCCTTTCCTTCGAAACAACATCCTGTCTCCTCCTGACCCGCGATTAGACTTCCCTGCGTCCTTCCAATGCTTTTGAAAGAGTTACCTCATCAGCATATTCAAGATCTCCCCCGACCGGAAGACCGTGGGCTATCCTTGTAATCCGGATGCCTGATGGCTTAAGGAGCCTGGAGATGTACATGGCGGTTGCCTCGCCTTCGATGTTGGGGTTTGTCGCAAGAATGACTTCCTGGACACTCTCATCCTGAAGCCTTTTTAACAGGTCGGGGATATTGATATCCTCCGGCCCGATTCCATCCATTGGAGAGATGGCACCATGAAGGACGTGGTATAACCCGTTAAATTCCTTCATTTTTTCCATGGCTATCACATCCTTTGGATCCTGCACAACACAAATCACGGTGCGGTCCCGCCGCTGATCCTCACAAATATAGCAAGGATCCTGGTCCGTGATATGTCCGCATACGGAACAATAACTCAGGTTCCGTTTTGCATTCACAAGTGCCTTGGCAAAGTCGAGGACGGTATCTTCCTTCATGCCAAGAACAAAAAAAGCCAGACGGGCAGCCGTTTTAGGGCCGATACCTGGCAATTTCATAAAGCTGTCAATCAGCTTTGATATTGGTTCAGGATAATGCATTTATTATTCCCCCTAGAACATTCCTGGAAGGTTCATTCCCTTGGTAAACTGGCCCATTGTGGAATTCGCCAGCTCATCGGCTTTTTTCAGGGCGTCATTTGTTGCCGCAAGCACTAGGTCCTGTAGCATTTCAACATCGTCTGGATCCACTACATCCTGTTTAATCTGAACATCGACGATTTCTTTATGGCCAGTAACCACTACTGTCACCATGCCGCCGCCAGCTGTGCCTTCCAGCCTCTTTTCACCTAGTTCTTCCTGGGCCTCAGCCATCTTCTTTTGCATTTTTTGCATTTGCTTCATCATATTTTGCATATTACCCATTCCACGCATTGTTTAACTACCTCCAGTATTAATCTTGAATTTGAATTAGTTCTTCCCCAAACAGTTTTTTCGCTTCAGCAATCAGCGGATCTTCTTCGCTCTCGCCATCTTCCCCGGAACCATCGTTCTGCTGGCTGTTAATGAAGCTTTCGCGTATTTTCAGCCACTGTTCTTCCGGCACCCCAACCACCTGAAGCTGTTTTCCTGTCAGCTCTCCCAGGATCGCCCCAATGGCCTGGATGAATCTTTCATTCTCCATTGCCATCTGGCAGTGGATTTCGTATTTAAATTTTATCACTAAAGCGCTGCTTGATGAAGCGACAGGCTCTGCTTCATTCAATAAGGCAGCCTGGGATCGCATCTGCCTTCCGACAAGCATTCCCAGCATTTCTCCCCAACGGCCTTTGACCTCTTGAAGATCCTGTTTCGTCGCCTGTTTCAGGACTTCATTAATCTTGCCGGCAGGCGCCTGGAACCCTTTCCGGTTTGTCCGCTGCGGCTTTTTCTGGGCAGCACCTTCCCCTTGGGCAGCAGATGCCGGCGGGTTTTCCCCAAATCTAGCCAGCTTTTCCTCAAGCTGCTCAATCCGCCTTAGGAGCGGCTCCACTTCAGGGACAGCACCCTGCTGCTGCTCCAGCTGGCAAAGTTTTACGATGGCTACTTCAAGAAATACCCTTGGATGATTGGTCCATCTCATTTCCTGCTGTGCCTTATTCAAACCGTCAATGACCTCGTAGATTTCCCCATTTCCCGTTACGGAAGCAAGCTGCTGGAACTCTTCATCCAGCATGACCCTTTCCATTGACTCTTCAAGGCCCGGTGCAGCCTTGTAAAGGAGCATATCCCGATAGAAGTAGATCATGTCTTCAATGAAGCGTGCAGGGTCCTTGCCAGCCTGCAATAGTTCATCCAGCGCTTCAAGACCACTGGCTGCATCCTTTTCATGAATGGCTTTGCCTAGCTGTGTTAAAAAGGACTGGGAAACCGAACCGGTAACGGTAAGCGCATCTTCCACCGTCACTCTGTCCTGGCTGAACGATATCGCCTGGTCGAGCAGGCTGAGTGCATCCCGCATTCCACCTTCCGCTGCCCTCGCAATCACATGGAGCGCTGTGTCATCGCAATCGACTCCTGTTTCATCCACAATCAGCTTCATCCTGCCGACAATCGCCTGGGAGGTGATCCGTTTGAAATCAAAGCGCTGGGTCCTCGAGATAATCGTCAGCGGGATTTTATGAGGTTCGGTCGTCGCAAGAATGAACATGACATGCCGCGGCGGCTCTTCAAGTGTTTTCAGCAGCGCATTAAAGGCCCCGATGGAAAGCATATGGACCTCATCCACTATGTATACCTTATATTTAACCGCGCTCGGTGCATATTTTACCTTGTCGCGGATATCCCTGATTTCCTCAACGCCGTTATTTGAAGCGGCGTCAATTTCAATGACATCCGAAATGGAACCATCGGTAATTCCCCGGCATGAAGCACATTCATTGCAAGGCTCGCTTACAGGTGCCCTTTCACAGTTCACTGCTTTGGCAAGAATCTTGGCGGCACTCGTTTTCCCTGTTCCCCTCGGCCCCGAGAAAAGATAGGCATGGGAGATTTTTTCCTGAAGCAGAGCATTTTGCAGTGTCGTTGTGACATGTTCCTGGCCGACGACATCAAAGAACCGCTGCGGCCGCCACACACGATATAATGCCTGATAAGCCAAAAGACACCGCTCCCTTCCGTTTATAATCTCTCCTATTATAACGCATATATTTTTTTTACAAAACTATCTCATAAAACAAAAAACCCATCTCCTGCTGGAGATGAGTTGGTTGTTTATTATTTAACTGCCGTGCACCTTCCTTCGACTGACTACCATAAGCGTTACTCAAGCAGTTAGCTCGACCCAGGCTGCCCTGCGGCACATGAGAGCGTCCACTTAATGCTGCTTCCTTCCGGATCTGACATGGTTCATGGATTCCCATTGCGCAGGACCCGGGTGTCAACACCACTTACTTGAGGCAGACCCTACAGTAAAATCAGCCTCAGGAAGGGATTCAGCCCCGCTGGAGCGGATTGCGGGTACAGGGCACCGCTACCTCCCCGCCTAGCACGGCAAAATTGAAACCTTTTTTAGGTGCGTCTTAAGTGACGCATAATCAGTATACTAATATCCCGAAGAAATTGCAATGCTTATCCATTGTTAAATCCTGTATGTTCTTCAGAAGCAAAACGCCGCTGCTCCCGCTCCTGCTTCTTTCGCGCCCTAAGCTGGCGGAAGAAATCAGACAGGAGGGACCCGCATTCCGCTTCCAGGACTCCGGTCGTCAGTTCGCTCTGATGGTTGAAGCGTTCGTCCTGCAGCAGGTTCATGAAGGTCCCTGCACAGCCGCCTTTAGGATCGGCTGCACCGTATATGACCCGCTGAATCCTTGACAGCATGATGGCACCGGCGCACATCGGGCATGGTTCAAGCGTCACATAAAGCTCCGCCCCCTCCAGCCTCCATGTGCCAAGCTTTCGGCAGGCTTCTTCAATCGCCAGCACCTCCGCATGGGCAATCGAACTCTGGTTTGTCTCCCGGAGATTATGGGCACGCGCGATGATTTCCCCATCAACCACTATCACTGCGCCAATGGGGACTTCTCCTGCTTCGCCCGCCTTTTGGGCTTCGGCAATCGCTTCCCTCATGTACAACTCATCCTGATTTTTCTCCAATATGTTCCCTCCTCCCTTTCAGGGTGGTTTATAATCCTGCTCCCGGTCTAAAAATAGAGAAAAGGAGAGGATGCATAAATGGACAACGATATAAAACCTGCTCTACTCATCATAGACATGATCAACGATTTTGATTTTGAACAGGGAGAGATTCTCTCCAGAAAGGCGGCTGAAATCACAACACCCATCGTAAACCTGAAACAGCAGTTCCAAGAGAAAAATCTGCCTGTTGTCTATATTAACGACCATTTCGATTTATGGAAAGCTGATATCGATAAAATTATCGAGTATTGCACCAATGATCTCAGCAGGGAAGTGATCGCAAGGATTTCTCCCGGAAAAGATGATTATTTTTTAATTAAGCCAAAGCATTCGGCATTTTACGAAACGGCTTTGCATACCCTGCTTCAGCAGCTTGGGGTAAACACACTCATTCTCGCTGGGGTTGCCGGGAATATTTGCGTCCTGTTCACGGCCAATGATGCCTACATGAGGGAGTATAAGCTGTATATTCCCGAAGATTGCGTTGCATCCAACAGCCATGAGGACAATGAGTATGCATTGGCAATGATGCGAGAAGTGCTCAGTGCCAATACAGACCCTTCTGCTAAAATTTTTGACAGGTAAAACATAGCCCAAACCTTTCCCTCATAAAATGGTTGTAGCGTTTATCCGCCATGAGGAGGGAAGGCAATGCAGATACATGTGATTCAAAGAGGCGAGACACTAACCGGGATTGCCCGTACCTATGGTTCAACCGTTGAAGATATTGTGGAAGCGAACGCAATTCCCAATCCAAATAATCTTGTCATCGGCCAAACCCTGGTCGTTCCCATTATCGGCAGCTTTTATTGGGTCCAGCCGGGTGACAGCCTTTATTCGATTGCAAGAAGGTTTAATTTGAACTATCAGGAACTTGCCCGCATCAACCAGATTCCGGTCACCCAGCCGCTCCGAGTGGGGCTGCGGCTGTACATTCCCCCGCGGCCAAAATACCGGGCTGAAGTCAATGCCTATGTGGAGCCAAGAGGAACTACGGTTGCGCCAGCCCTGGAAACCGCTGCCCGCGAGGCGGCCCCCTATCTGACCTATCTTGCCCCGTTCAGTTACCAGGCATTGCGGGATGGCAGTTTAAGGGAGCCTTTGCTCAATAACTTCCCGGCGATAGCCGAAGCAAATAATAACACGTTGATGATGGTAATAACCAATCAGGAGAATGACCAGTTCAGCGATGAGCTTGGCCGCATCATCCTGAATGACATGGCTGTCCAAAACCGCTTCCTGGATAATATCGTTGCCACCGCCCGACGTGTCGGGTTTCGCGATATCCATTTCGACTTTGAATTTCTCCGCCCTGCCGACCGCGAGGCGTACAATACCTTCCTCCGTAAAGCAAGGGACCGGTTCAGACAGCAAGGCTGGCTGATTTCCACAGCCCTTGCCCCTAAGACAAGTGCCGAGCAGCAAGGGGCCTGGTATGAAGCGCATGACTACAGAGCCCACGGTGAAATTGTCGATTTTGTTGTCATCATGACCTATGAATGGGGATACAGCGGCGGGCCGGCCATGGCGGTTTCTCCTATCGGACCGGTAAGGGATGTCCTTGAATACGCCCTGACCGAAATGCCTTCCAATAAAATCATGATGGGTCAAAACTTGTATGGATATGACTGGACCCTTCCATTTGTACAGGGGAGCGTCGCCCGTGCCGTCAGCCCGCAGCAGGCGATTGAAATCGCCGCTGCAAATAATGTGGCCATCCAGTATGATGCCCGGGCGCAGGCGCCATTCTATAATTATACCGATGCCGAGGGGCGTCGGCATGAAGTCTGGTTTGAAGATGCCCGCTCCATTCAGGCAAAATTCGATTTGATCAAGGAACTGAACCTCAGAGGAATCAGCTACTGGAAGCTTGGACTCAGCTTTCCGCAGAACTGGCTATTAATCACCGAAAACTTTGATGTGGTTAAGCAGTAGCTTTCACGGCCAGCCGCAGCCATAGCCTCTGGATGAAGGCTGCTATTATAAGACAGCAAAACCGGCTGGGTTTTGTTGTCTTTTTTTCATTCTTCTCCCACAAATAATCCATATCCTTGAATAACGATAATATGTTAAAATGGTGCTTGTGCTTTTAAAAGAATGCATTAAATAAATCAATAATAGATATCCGATTATAGAAGGAGGACAAACTGTGGGGGGAACACCTTTTGTCACGGTTGAGGGGCCGATTGGCGTCGGAAAGACGTCCCTTGCCAAAGCAATTTCAGAACACTTTCAATTCGCGTTGTTAAAGGAAATCGTGGATGAAAATCCTTTCCTTGGCAAGTTTTATGACAATATCGAGGAGTGGAGCTTCCAGACGGAAATGTTCTTCCTGTGCAATCGATATAAGCAGCTTGGAGATATTAATAAACATTACATCAGCAAAGAAAAGCCTGTCGTTGCCGACTATCATATCTTTAAAAATCTGATTTTCGCCCAAAGGACGCTAAACCAGCAGGAATACAATAAATACCTTAGCATCTACGAAATTCTTACCCAGGACATGCCGCGGCCAAATGTGGTTATTTATCTGCATGCCAGCCTTGATACTCTTCTGGAGAGGATTGCGATGCGCGGCCGGGAGATTGAGAAAAATATCAGTCCCCTTTACCTGAAACAGCTTTCGATCGATTATGATGAAGCCATTACGAGGTTTGAGTCCCAGTATCCCGAAGTGCCGGTTCTGCGGTTCAGCGGCGATGAAATTGACTTTGTCAAAAAGGAACAGGACCTGGATGCGATTATTGGGCAGTTGACGGAAACACTATCCAGAAGGAGCGTACAACGATGAACTTACGAACAAAATACGATATACCCCAAAATGCAGTCATCACGATTGCCGGCACTGTTGGAGTCGGAAAATCAACGATGACCAACGCATTGGCAAATGCTTTGCAATTCCGTACCTCCTTTGAAAAAGTGGATACCAATCCATACCTTGACAAGTTTTATGCCGACTTTGACCGCTGGAGCTTCCACCTGCAGATTTATTTCCTCGCAGAGCGTTTTAAAGAGCAGAAAAGGATTTTTGAATACGGCGGCGGCTTTATCCAGGATCGTTCGATTTATGAGGATACTGGCATCTTTGCCAAGATGCATTATGAAAAAGGGACCATGTCTCCTGTTGACTATGAGACATATAAAAGTCTGTTTGACGCAATGGTGATGACACCTTACTTCCCTCACCCTGATCTTTTGATTTATCTTGAAGGAAGCCTGGATGATATCATTGAACGCATCCAGCTGCGCGGCCGCCCGATGGAACAGCAGACCCCCGTTTCTTATTGGGAAGAAATGCATGAGCGTTATGAGAACTGGATCAACACCTTTAACGCCTGCCCGGTCCTCCGCTTGAACATCAATGATTATGACCTCGTCAACAACGAACAAACAATCGAGCCAATCATCGAGCGGATCGGATCCTTTATCCGCCAGACCCAATTATTGAAGAAATAGCAAAAACCGGCCTTTTGGCCGGTTTTTTTACGTTTTTGAGAATAAAAAAAACCCGCAGCGCTTGTCTGCAGGTTTTTTAACAATTCTCCAATTGTTTATGCGCGTTTGTTACTTAATTGTGATATGGAGGAGGAAAGGGGATTCGAACCCCTGCGCGGTTTGACCCGCCTGTCGGTTTTCAAGACCGATCCCTTCAGCCAGACTTGGGTATTCCTCCCTATCGACGTAGTATACTTTATCATAAAGAGATTGGAGTGTCAATAAAAAACCATAAAAATTTCGGGCAGGACTTTTCCCGCCCGAAATACACTTTAAGCTTGAGGAGAAATCACTTCGACATTTCTCATGTAAGGACGCAGTGCTTCCGGTATGACGACACTGCCGTCTTCCTGCTGGTAATTTTCAAGAATGGCTGCCACTGTGCGGCCGACCGCAAGCCCGGAACCGTTAAGGGTATGCACATGCTCCGGCTTTGCCTTAGGCTCGCGGCGGAAGCGGATATTCGCCCTTCTGGCCTGGAATCCTTCAAAGTTGCTGCAGGAAGAGATTTCGCGGTAGGTTCCATAGCTCGGAATCCAAACTTCAATATCGTATTTCTTCGCTGCCGTAAAACCAAGGTCGGCCGTACACATGCTGAGGACACGGTATGGCAGGCCAAGTAGCTGAAGGACCTTTTCCGCATTATTCGTCAATGTCTCCAATTCATCGTAGGACTCTTCAGGTTTAACGAACTTCACCAGCTCCACCTTGTTGAATTGGTGCTGGCGGATCAATCCGCGTGTATCGCGGCCGGCAGACCCTGCCTCAGAGCGGAAATTGGCGCTGTAGGCCACGTATTTCAAAGGAAGCTGGTCGACGCTTAAAATCTCGTCGCGATGCAGGTTCGTAACAGGTACTTCGGATGTTGGAATCAGGAAGTAGTCGGTATCGGCTACCTTGAACGCATCTTCCTCGAACTTCGGCAGCTGGCCAGTTCCCGTCATGCTCGCACGGTTGACCATATAAGGCGGCAGCACTTCCTTGTAGCCATGCTCATCAGCATGCAGGTCCATCATGAAAGAAATCAGGGCGCGCTCGAGGCGGGCCCCAAGCCCCTTATAAAAGGCAAACCGGCTTCCTGTCACCTTTCCGGCTCTTTCAAAATCGATGATATCAAGGTTATCGGCAATATCCCAGTGCGGCTTAGGCTCAAACGTAAACTGCGGAATTTCTCCCCAATTCCTGATTTCCACATTGTCGTCCTCTGTTTCGCCAACAGGGACACTTTCATGCGGAATGTTAGGAATGCTCATCAACAGCTGATCAAGCTCTTCTTCCACGACTCTTAGCTCTTCGTCGAACGTTTTGATCCTTTCGCCAACTTCTCGCATTTCGATTATCAGCTGGTCGGCATCCTGCCTTTGTTTCTTCAGAACAGCTATCTTCTGGGAAACCTCGTTCCGTTTACTTTTTAACGTCTCTGTTTCCTGCAGGAGCTCACGGCGCCGGCTGTCAAGGTCCTCAAACTTTCCAAAGTCTGTAAGGTCTTCTCCGCGATGCTGCAGCTTTTGCTTTACTTCTTCAAAATTGGCTCTCAAATACTTGATATCCAGCATATTATTCTCCTCCTATTCATTCTTTGGCCTATTCTTAAAAACACAAAAAACTCCCGTCCCCTGGAAAGGGACGAGAGTTACCCGCGTTGCCACCCTGATTGAAAGCATGTGATGCTTCCCTCTTGACAGGATAACGGCCTGCACCGAGAATGCTTACTTGCCATATGGCTTTCCGCATCCTGCTCAAGGATGGATTCACTAGCTTCACCCGCCGGTTTTCACCTGCCACCGGCTCTCTGCAAGGAATGAAAGCAAGCTACTACTTCCTGTCACTGCTTTTTCATATCAGGTTCTGTTACTTCATAATGTACTACAATTATTTCCTGTGCGCAACCGATTTATACCTCATTAACTGGCAGCAAGACCCCGCTCAATGATGTTTCACCTTATACAGCCGCAGGCTTTTCCTTTGCTTCGGCAGCCATTTTAACAAAGTAGGCTGTCAGGCGGTGGTCATCGGTCAGCTCCGGATGAAACGAACATCCAAGGAACTGCCCTTCGCGTGCGGCGACAATTCTGCCATTGCACTTCGCAAGCACTTCCACATTTTCACCGGCCTCGACAATATGGGGAGCCCGGATGAAGACTGCGGAGAAGTTGTCGGCAACACCGTTGATGTCCAAGTCTGCCTCAAAGCTTTCGCGCTGCCTTCCAAATGAGTTGCGCTCCACCTTGACATCCATTACGCCGATGTGCGGCTCTTCATATCCGACTACCTGCTTGGCGAGAAGAATCAGTCCGGCGCATGTTCCAAACATCGGCTTTCCTTCTGCAGCAAATTGTTTCAAAGAAGGCATAAAATTATATTTATCAATCAGCTTTCTCATAGTAGTGCTCTCGCCGCCCGGGATGATCAGTCCATCCAGCGCATCAAGCTCCTCCGGCCACTTCACTGTCACCGCTTCTGCCCCGCAGGCTTCAATCGAACGGATATGTTCCCTGACTGCACCTTGAAGTCCAAGTACCCCTATTTTCATTCTCTTCACCTTACCAGCCACGGTCCTGCATGCGGGCTTCCGGAGCGATGGAGGCAATCTCAAGGCCCTTCATTGGCGTTCCAAGGCCCTTCGAAAGTTCAGCAATCAGTTTGTAATCCTGATAGTGTGTCGTTGCTTCTACAATCGCACGAGCGAATTTCGCAGGGTTGTCCGATTTGAAGATACCGGAGCCAACGAACACGCCATCCGCACCAAGCTGCATCATCAATGCTGCATCGGCAGGTGTCGCCACGCCGCCAGCTGCGAAGTTTACGACCGGCAGACGGCCAAGCTTCTTGATTTCAAGCAGAAGTTCGAAAGAGGCCCCAAGCAATTTTGCTTCGGTCATCAGTTCCGCTTCATCCATGCCTACAACCTTGCGCACCTGGGCATTCACCTTGCGGATATGGCGGACTGCCTCCACAATGTTTCCTGTTCCAGGCTCCCCTTTTGTGCGGAGCATCGCTGCGCCTTCGCCGATGCGTCGTGCAGCTTCGCCTAGGTCGCGGCAGCCGCAGACAAACGGTACTGTATATTCACTTTTCAAAAGATGGAACTCTTCATCTGCAGGGGTCAATACTTCACTCTCGTCAATATAGTCAACACCCATTGCCTCCAGCACTCTTGCCTCGACAATATGGCCAATTCTTGCCTTTGCCATAACCGGGATGCTTACCGCGCCCATTACTTCTTCAACGATATGCGGATCGGCCATTCTCGCCACTCCGCCGGTAGCCCGGATATCGGAAGGAACTCTTTCCAGTGCCATAACCGCTACTGCGCCGGCTTCTTCAGCAATTTTAGCCTGCTCGGCATTGATGACGTCCATGATGACGCCGCCTTTTTGCATCTCTGCCATTCCTCTTTTAACTCGATCCGTACCTGTTCTCATGTTTAGTTTCCCCCTCGGTCTCTTAGCTACTAGTATATTTTAACACGAAAAACCGATAAATTATATCGGATTTAATTATATCCCTATTGCAAATAAACAATAAAAAAGGTTTCCTGTCAATACAGGAAACCAAATTATCTCATTTGTTAAAATAATCCTTTAACCGCAGAGGCCACACTTCCAAACAGGTCTCCGAAGAACCCGCCTACCCCTCTCATCGCAAGGACAAACCAGTTTGCCTTCTCAACTGTTTCGGCAGCCACCACATCTACCTGTGCCAGGCTTTGGCCCTCCTCGGTCAGGAAGCTGATTGGCTCGCCGTCCTTTGTTTCAACCGTGACATAGCCGACTTTATCGCCTTTCTTTACCGGTGCGGTCAGCTCGCCGTTTTCATTTAGCTTATCTTTATTCAACACTAGCTTTGGAACATATTGTTCCTTTTCGCCATTTTTAATGGTTAAAGCCAGTGCATCACCGGTTTGGACTTTCACGCTGTCCTCTTTCCCTTTCACAACCGGCACAGATTCGTGTCCCTTAATCTGTTGACCCTCGGCAACAAGCTGTTCCTTTTTAAAATTACTGAAAGCATAATTCAGGATTTGCTCTGTTTCCTTAAAGCGGGTGTCCCTGGTATCCGTCTTCATGACAACAGAAATAAACCGTTCATCGCCCCTCTTTGCAGTAGCCGTAAAGCCATATCCTGCAAAATCGGTTGATCCCGTTTTCAGCCCGTCAACACCTTCATAGGCATGTACCAGTGTTGGCAGCATGAAGTTGAAGTTGTCATAAGTTCTTCCGTCCCTGAATTCAAGCCTTGGTTTGCTTGCTGTTTCCAGTACTTCAGGATAGTCATTGAGCAAATGATACGCAAGCCTTGCCGTAGACCGGGCAGACATGACATTCTCTTCGTCAGCGGCACCAGCCGGATGGTTCCCCATCAGCGAGCTGTTATTTAAGCCTGAGGAATTGACAAACTTAAAATCCTTCAGTCCGAGTTCTTCGCCTTTTTTATTCATGAGTTCCACAAAGTTTTTCTCTGTGCCAGAAATCAATTCCGCAAGTGCCACGGTAGCGGCGTTGCCGGAATGGATGGCCATTGCCTCATACAGCTCTTTTACTGTATAATCCTCGCCCTGGGTCAATCCGACATTGGAAAGCCCGGGAGCTGCGGACAGCCTGTGAACATACTCATTGATTTTAACATTTTGGTCCCATTTGATCTTTCCATCATGGATTGCTTCCAGCACTAAATACTCTGTCATCATTTTGGACATGGAAGCAACGCCTAGGACAACATCTGCATTTTTCTCATAAAGCACCTTTCCTGTTTCAGCATCCACCAGGATGGCTGCCTCTGCGCTCAAGCCCAGGATGTCTTCCTGTGCCTGTGCCTTATCTGCAAAACCTGTAAACAGCGTCGCGATACTTAGCATAAATACTGCAACAAAAACGGATAATCTTTTGTACTGCTTCAACGAAAATTTCCCTCCAGCTCTTTTTGTCTGTCTATTCATATGTTAGTAGATTGGCCCCTTAAAAAATCACACCCGTTAAGTTTACCATAAACAAAATGAAAAAAACAGACAGAGGAAAGACCTCCGTCTGTTAAAAACGAATTTAGGAAAATAGACACGGTTATGATGAGTAATTTGGTGCTTCCTTCGTAATCTGCACATCATGTGGATGGCTTTCCCTCAAGCCTGCTCCCGTCATCCTGATAAATTGGGAGTTTTCCCTTAGCTCATTCAGGTTGGCGGCCCCGCAGTATCCCATACCGGATCTTAGTCCACCCACAAGCTGATAAATGGTATCTGCAAGCGGCCCTTTGTAGGCAACCCGCCCTTCGATTCCTTCCGGTACGAACTTTTTATTGTCTTCCTGGAAATAACGGTCCTTCGAGCCCTTTTCCATCGCGCTGACCGAGCCCATTCCGCGGTATACCTTAAAGCGGCGTCCCTGGTAGATTTCGGTCTCCCCAGGACTTTCAGTCGTTCCTGCAAGCATGCTTCCTAGCATAACCGCATGTCCGCCTGCAGCAAGAGCCTTCACAACATCGCCTGAGTATTTGATGCCTCCATCGGCAATGATGGCCTTGCCGTGTTTGCGTGCTTCTGTAGCACAGTCATAGACCGCGGTGATTTGCGGCACGCCAACGCCGGCGACCACCCTTGTGGTACAAATGGATCCTGGGCCAATTCCTACCTTGACGACATCTGCACCTGCCTCAATCAGCTCCCTTGTGGCTTCCGCCGTTGCGACATTACCAGCAATGATGGCCAGTTCAGGGAAAGCAGCCCGTATCTCCCTCACCGTATCCTGGACTCCCTTGGAATGTCCGTGGGCCGTATCAACAACAATGGCATCAACTTGGGCCTTAGCCAAAGCCTCTACCCGTTTCATCGTGTCGGCTGTTACACCCACTGCTGCGGCGACTATTAGCCGGCCCATTTTATCCTTTGACGAATTTGGAAATTCAATTACTTTTTCAATATCCTTAATGGTGATAAGCCCTTTAAGAACTCCTTCATCATTTACGAGCGGGAGTTTTTCAATTTTATGCTTTTGAAGGATTTTCTCGGCATCCTGCAGCGTAGTGCCAACTGGCGCGGTAACAAGGTTTTCCTTTGTCATTACATCCGATATTAGGATGGAATAATCCTGAATAAAGCGAAGATCACGGTTCGTCAAAATGCCAACCAGCTTCTGCTCTTCTTCATTGTTCACAATCGGAACGCCGGAAATGCGATATTTTCCCATCAGGTGTTCAGCATCGAATACCTGGTGTTCTGGTGTTAAAAAGAAAGGATCCGTAATTACGCCGCTTTCGGACCTTTTCACCTTATCGACTTGCTCAGCCTGCTGTTCAATCGACATGTTCTTATGGATAACACCCATGCCGCCCTGTCTGGCCATGCTGATGGCCATATCCGCTTCGGTTACAGTATCCATGCCAGCGGAGATGATAGGGATGTTCAACCTGATTTTCTCTGTCAATTCAACCTGAAGATTAACATCCCTTGGCAATACCTCTGATTTTGCTGGAACAAGCAGGACATCATCAAATGTTAATCCCTCTTTTAAAAACTTGCTTTCCCACATCGTAAATAAACCCCCTTCAGATGAAAATATTATTAGTAGGTTATCAATTGGTTAAAATACTGTCAAGAAAGCTTGTAATAATTAGATTTTTCAATTTATTATTGGAGGGTTCCTCTATGAGTTTGCCCTATAAAGATTGGAGCAGTTTCTCCTACTTTTTCTCAGCTGACTATTCTCGCATGTACCTGAAAAAGAGCTATCTTCGTCTTCAGATTGAAAATGCAGACCAGAAAAGCTTCGAAAACTGCTATCCGTTTATTTATTATTTGGAGCATGGCAAAATTTATTACGAACAAGCTGCTTCCTCACCCATTCATATTAAGCCAATCTTGCTTTTTTATGGACTGATTCATCTTGTTAAGGCCTGTATCTTAACCGTCGAGCCGGACTATCCGGAAACCACTTCCGTACTGGCACATGGCCTTTCAACGAGAAAACGGAAAAAACAGCAATACAGCTTCTTTGACGATGAAGTGAAATTCCAAAAACATGGGCTCTTTCCTCTTATGGCAGAAACGTTGTTCCACATGAAACAGATTGAGGGAGAAAAGGCGAGGATGGGGGAAATCCTCCAGCAGATACCAGAATTATCGCCGCTCTTTCAGCAATTAAAGGGAAGGCCCACATTCCTGAATGTAAACCAAGAGGGGGAAAACTTCTCTCTCTCAAAAAAAATTCTTGATGCCTACCATATGACTGAAAACAGGTTCATGGACTATTTTGTCTCGAAATCGAAAATACCTATTGCCTTTACAGACGGCCTTGGGGAAAAACTCGTCTTTCAACCTGACCTTTCAGGGATTGCCGATCCCGTACCCTTAAGGTTCAATCTGTCTGACGGCCATCATTCCTTTCCATTGAACAAGGACGTATGGTTCCTGCTGCCTGAATTGCTCCTGCATTACCTCCTGCTTTATAATCTCGGCATGATAGCCCGTTACGAGATCGACTGGTGGAGCGAACTGATTAAAATGATGCCAAGTGAGGATTTTCCCTTTATCCAGTCGTTTCTCGATATAACGCTGCATAAAGGACCTTATTTAATTTACCAATACCTGTCTTCCAGATAATGGACGATACTATTCGTTTATTTTTATGTGAGAGGGGAATTTCTTTAACATGCAAGAAAAAAATTATACCTCAGGAGGGACTCACATGAAAAATAAAATGATGATGACTACTGTCGCTTTGGGAGCCGCCTATTTGCTAAAGGATAAAAAGTCCCGTGATAAAGTCATGAGCCAGCTGCAAGGCATGAGGAACAAAAAGAAGTAGAACGGGGAGAGGCTGTCTCAAAGGGCCGTTGGTAAACGCCTTTTGAGACAGCCTCTTTTGTGGTGCAGGGGGGTGCAGGGGGGTGCAGGGGGACGGTTCTCGTGCCTCACTAAGGGTATGCGGCCTGGAATGGTTTGTAAAATTATGGTGTTTGTAGAGTAAATGGGGGATTTCGTAGAGTAAAATACTGAAAGTGTAGAGTAAAACTCATAAATCGGAGAATAAAGTGGGTCAAGTGTAGAGTAAATCCCTCAAACTGTAGAGTAAATTAGGTTGAGGAGCTTATTAAAATGGATTTCTACATGGAAAGTGGATTTATCTGCATAACCCGCCGCCGTTTCTACAGATTTTTTGATTATATCTACACCGTTTGGGAGGATATCGGCATCGTTCGGTCCGATATCTACATTTCATGATTCTTATATTTAAAAACACAAAAAAGAACAGCATATTTCAGCTGTTCTTTTCTTTTGCCTGGCAGCGTCCTACTCTCACAGGGGGAAACCCCCAACTACCATCGGCGCTGAGAAGCTTAACTTCCGTGTTCGGCATGGGAACGGGTGTGACCTTCTCGCCATCACCGCCAGACTATTTTATTGAAATGAGGGTTGTTCCCTCAAAACTGGATAATGCATTTCAGAAGGTTTGCAATTTCGAGTATCGTTCTTGTCCAGCTCCGGCTCCTAGCCTCTCGAGTCGCTTCGGTCCATCATTTGAAGTCAAAGAACGACTTCAATTGCTGGCCCTCCAGCGCTAGTCGAGGCTGTACAGTCGCCTCCGCTTTTCAATTAGGTTAAGTCCTCGATCGATTAGTATCAGTCAGCTCCACACGTCACCGCGCTTCCACCTCTGACCTATCAACCTGATCATCTTTCAGGGATCTTACTAGCTTGACGCTATGGGAAATCTCATCTTGAGGGGGGCTTCATGCTTAGATGCTTTCAGCACTTATCCCGTCCGCACATAGCTACCCA
>NZ_LAYY01000040.1 GCF_000986785.1 Mesobacillus campisalis
GCTCTCAGGTACCTTTTTGTACGGCTGCCGCCATTTTCAGGCACTGACACGGGCTCTCAGGTACCTTTTTGAATGGCTCCCGCCATTTCCGGGCACTGACACGGGCTCTCAGGTACCTTTTTGAATGGCTTCCGCCGATTTCGGTCACTGACACCAGCTCTCAGTGACCATTTGAACGGCTACCGGGAATTTTGGGCACTGACGCTGGCTCTCAGTACCCTTTTTGCCAGGCACAAAAAAATCCTTCCGTAAACGGAAGGATTTTTTTAGATTAGTCAGTTGACTTTCTCATGCCTTTCATAACAAGGCTGACGATAAATACTAGTGCAATCGCACCAATTAGCGCAGGCAGGATAGCAAAGTCGGCAACTACTGGTCCCCAGTTTCCAAGAATAGCCTGTCCAATCCAAGCTCCGATGAAACCTGCAATAATGTTTCCAATTACTCCGCCTGGAATATCTCTACCCATGATAAGGCCGGCTAACCAACCAATAATTCCTCCAATAATTAATGACCACAGAAAACTTAACATGTGACATCCTCCTTCTTGATGATAAATATTTAGTCCAGAATTTGCGGGGTTGCCCGCTTGTTTTTCCTGACGCTGAATATTCCCGGGATTCGCGTCCTTGCCTAAAGTGGCGATTCAACCACCATTTCCTAGCAAGAGCCTTTGGAGAAGCTTTTGTTGTGCCTCTGCCGGCTGCTTGTACAGGTTAATTACCACCTGCTTCAGCATTTAAAACATCACCTTAAAAACAAGTATGCATTTTTTCTGTTTCTTTTACTCTCATTTTTCCCAGGATATTATTTCCTTCCTCCTGGTTCGCAGAAAACGGCTGCTGGGGGGAGCAGCCGTCTGATCTATATGAACGGTTTGCACCGGTATTTTTTTGCTTGTGATGATGTTCTTCCCGCGAAAAATTTGTCCTAAACAGCAGACATCCTTCTAAATAAAAAATGGGCTCGAACAGTTTTTCAAGCAAAAAAAAGAGCCGGTTTCACCGGCTTGCATCAAACTTCCTTCAATTCATCAATTTCCACAATTGTACGTTCCTCCAGCGGCCCTCTTAAATGAACAGTTGCTGTCCTTCCGTCTTCATTCAACTGGTCAATCCAGACAGAGGTGCCATTATAGGTAACGGCAATGTCCGCGGATGACGAGAGGATTTGCCTGACTCGGTTTGCATCCATCCTTCTTCACTTCCTTTCCTGCTTATTTTTACCAAAACCTTCCCTGTCTTATTCGCAAATATTTTTTTCCTCTTGAAAAACTCCCAACAAACGAATATTATGTAATTTGTTAATAAAAATGTTCGTATTTCCGGAGGAATTACCATGTTTAAACTGAAAGAAAACAAAACAAATGTCAAAACGGAAATGATTGCTGGAATTACAACCTTTTTCACCATGGTTTATATAATAGTGGTGAATCCTGTCATCCTTGCCGATGCAGGTGTTCCATTTGAGCAGGTTTTTTCCGCCACAATTATCTCTGCTGTAGTTGGAACACTTTGGATGGGGCTTTTCGCCAACTATCCGATTGCCATTGCACCAGGAATGGGCTTGAATGCTTATTTCGCCTATACCGTTGTCGGCACCAACAATATTTCGTATGAAACAGCTTTTGCAGCTGTGTTCATCGCAGGAATCATCTTTGTCATCCTTAGCCTTACACCTTTTAGGGAAAAACTGATTGAAGCGATACCCGAAACGCTGAAACATGGGATAACTGCCGGAATAGGGCTGTTCATTGCTTTTATCGGCTTGCGTCTGACTGGCATTATCACTTCTCACCCATCCAATCTGGTAGGACTCGGAGACTTGCATTCCCCTTCAGCGCTGCTCGCTTTGACCGGCCTTGCTGTTACTCTTATTTTGATGGTGCTAAAGTTTAATGGGGCTCTGTTCACCGGCATGGTCATTACCGGCTTTATCGCCTTCCTGACCGGCCAGCTGTCTTTTGAGCAAGGTTTTGTTTCATTGCCTTCCCTGCCGGACGGCCTGATTGTGGCAAATCCTATTGCTGCTTTAGGGGAAGTGATTTCACACAGTCTTTATGCCGTTGTGTTTTCTTTTATCCTGGTAACCATATTTGATACAACCGGGACAATGATCGGGGTTGCCCATCAAGCAGGACTGATGAAGGGCAATACCATGCCGCGAGCCAAACAGGCGCTTCTGTCGGACTCCATTGCCACTGCGGTGGGATCCATGTTCGGTACCTCCCCTACTACAGCTTATATTGAATCGTCTTCGGGGGTAGCAGCAGGCGGGCGTACGGGCCTGACATCCTTGACGGTGGCAGTGCTTTTCATCCTTGCTGCCTTCTTCAGTCCTTTGGTTGGTGCCGTTTCCGGCCTCTCTGCGATTACTGCTCCTGCCCTGATCATTGTCGGAAGCCTGATGATGGGCAGCATTGCCCATGTCCGCTGGGATGAGCTTGATGAAGCCTTCCCTGCTTTTTTAATCATTCTCAGCATGCCGCTGACTTCAAGCATTGCGACGGGGATCGCTCTTGGATTTATTTCTTATCCGCTGTTAAAGGTAGTGAAAGGAAAATGGAGGGAAGTGCATCCGCTGCTCTATATCTTCGCCGTTTTATTCTTTTATCAGCTTGCATTTCTGCCTCATTAGGAAAAGCGGAAGCGCCTTGGTCAGCCCCGAACCGCATAAGCCACTCCAGAATAGAAGGCGTTCTTTGCCTTCAATTCTGGAGTGGTTTATGACTCGAGCCGCTCAAAGCTCCGCTTCTCGCAAGATACTCGAGGAAGTTAATTCGAGGATGAAAACTGGCTAGGCGCTGGAGCTGGACAGTTATCTAAATGTGGAAATTTATCCTTTTTCATCTCATTAGAAAAGCGGAAGCGCCCAGCTTTACTCCACAGGCAAAAGCCAGCCCGCCATCAGGCGGGTTTTTGTGTTGGGTCTGCCTTTAAATAATCAGAAAATGTGGAATTTTATGCACTTTTTCTTGTATTCGTTAATTTTCTTATTATAGAATAGAAACAATGACGCGACCGGATTGGGGATTCATGATGACGCTGTTTAAAGACTTGCTATTTAATCTGCTATTTATTATATCGCTATCGCTGATTGTTCAATATATTCTAAGGGTTAAAATCAGTGGGTCCAAAAGAAAATATGATAAATTGATTTTCATTGCTTCTGCCATGATCCAGGTAGTATTTTGCATAAGCTATTCCTACAGCGACAGCAATGGGTTTTTATATGACCTAAGATTGATTCCTCTTGCAATCGCAGGCCTGTATGGGGGGATTTCGGCAGGCATCATCGTTTTTTTATTTACGATCCTGATTAGGATTCCTTTCGGGGGGAGCGGGATCGAGTTAAACATTTTTACAGTCATGGCTATTACGGCAGTAATCTCTATGGTCTCCATAAAGTTCCAATCCATGCGGCTTGGCGGCAAGCTGATCGCTGTGGCATTGATTGGGATCACCTATTCCATTTTGTTTGCCTTTATAAAAGGAATCCTATATCATGCCTATTTGGACTTGCCTCTTGCTGCCATTTACACTGCAACCCTCCTTGCCGGATTGCTCATCGTCACATACTCCATGGAAATTATTGAACAAAACAGCCTGCTCCGTGAAGCGATCGTCAAATCGGAAAAAATCGAGGTCATCTCCCACCTTGCAGCAAGCGTGAGCCATGAAGTAAGGAATCCGCTTACTGTTACCAGAGGCTTTCTGCAAATGTTGAAAGACCCCGGCATTCCTGAGGATAAAAGACAGTACTACCTGGAAACAGCCATTGAGGAGCTCGACCGGGCAGAAATGATTATTAAGGAATATTTGTCTTTTTCAAAACCTAACCATGACCCGGCGGCCACTCTTGACGTCAAGGCGGAAATTGAGAAGGCAGTTGAATTGCTCATGCCTTATGCCAATCATTCCTCCGTTAGCGTCAGCAGCCAGCTGGCTAAAGGCTTGTATATCAGTGGAGAAGCTTCAAAGTTTCAACAATGCCTGCTGAATATTGTAAAAAACGGTATTGAGGCCATGCCTGACGGCGGAGAACTGACCATCCAATCGTTTGCCTTATCTGACAGATTTGCTGTGATAAAAATAAAGGATAATGGGATTGGCATGACTCCGGCAGAAATTGCCAAGCTGGGCGAACCTTATTTCTCCACTAAAAAGGAGAAGGGCACGGGCTTAGGGATGATGGTAGTTCTTAAGCTGATTCGAGAACTGGGCGGCACCCTTGAAGCATCCAGTACACCTATGAAGGGCACACTTTTTACCATAACCATCCCCTTGGCAACAGCCTCCTAGCGATAAGATCAGCACTTAACAATCAGGCTAGTTTCTTTAATTAACGCTCCATTATCCTCACAATCAGTCTCTATTCACCTGAAATTGCCTATTTCTATCATATCTTCCATGAAGAAAGGGTATACGAAAGGTAAATAACATCAAGCCACGGGAGGATTTATGGAACAAAATATCCCCCAGCCGCTTCCGGGACTCTTTTATGAAAGGCCTACATTAGAGCTGGCAGGAGAACTTCTTGGCTGCCTGCTTATAAAACAAAGCTCTGAAGGACTTGCGGCTGGATATATCGTTGAAACCGAGGCCTATATCGGACCTGGCGATAAAGCCGCTCATAGCTACAATAACCGAAGAACCAAAAGAACAGAAATCATGTACCATCAGTCTGGCCTTGCCTATACCTATGTCATGCACACCCACTGCCTCTTTAATGTTGTCAGCGGAGGCAAGGGTCATCCCGAAGCGGTTCTTGTACGGGCAATTGAGCCGATAATTGGGCTGGACCTTATGTCTTCAAGAAGGCTGGGACATATAGGAGTCAATTTGACTAATGGTCCTGGCAAGCTGACAAAGGCTATGGGCATCAGCATGGAAGATTACGGGCATGACCTGCAATCTCCTCCCCTATTTATTGCTAGGGGAAGAACTCCCGACAGCATTTCCGCGGGAAAAAGAATTGGGATTGAAAACAGCGGGGAAGCGCGTGAATACCCCTGGCGTTTCTGGATTACCGGTAACCCATTTGTATCCAGGCATCAAAAAGGAGAAGAACTCAGGAAGTAAATTGCAGCCTGCTCCCTGCATGGGCTGCCCTTAAAGTAAAACCAGAAGGAGGACAAACATGAAACAGGCTGTTTTCCTTGACCGTGACGGAGTTCTCAATGAGGTGCTTTCCGCTCGTGTTAAGTTTGTGAACACCCCGAAAGATTTATATTTGCTGGATGGAGCTGCAGAGGCTGTTGCTGAACTCGGCAAATCAGGCTATGACATTTTCGTTGTCACCAACCAGGGAGGAGTCGGCCTTGGATTCTTAAAAGAAAAAGACTTGAAGAAGATTCATGATCATTTGACGAAACTCGTTCAGGAACAAGGTGGCACCATCAAGGAAATTGCTTACTGCGCCCACAAACCAAAAGCAGGATGCGAATGTCGAAAACCCAATGCCGGGATGCTTTTTGACCTGGCCGTCAGGCATGATTTGGACCTTGCCCGAAGTGTGATGGTCGGGGACCACGAACGAGATATTGAAGCAGGAAAAAAGGCGGGATGCAAAACTGTTTTTATCGGCAGTGAAGAAACGGGAGCCGACCGCAGTGCGCCAACACTCCAGGCAGCTGTTCCCCATATTCTGGAACTGCTTCGCTAATAAGCAGACAATGACATACAACGAAAAACCACCATTAAGACAAGTGGTTTCTATATGGAGCGTTTTAAATTTTAAATTTTATTTGAATAACATTGGCCTTTTTTAACGTTTCATAAATGATGACCACGATCGGTCCGGCGAATAGGCCGACAATTCCGAGCATCTTAAGGCCGATATACATACTGACAAACGAGGCCAGCGGTGTGATTCCCAGGCTCGTTGAGTAAATCTTCGGCTCAATGGCCCTGCGGACAACTGTAATGACCAGAAACAAGACGATCAGTCCTATCCCCAAAAACAAGTTCCCCTGAAGCAGGACGACAATGGCCCACGGAACCAGGACCGAACCGGTTCCCAGTATTGGGAGGATATCGACGATCACAATAAGCAGCGACAGCAAGCCCGGGTATGGGGCTTTCAGGATGGCAAGCCCTGCAAACGCCATGACAAAGGTAATAAAGCTGAATATGATTTGCGCTTTGATGAATCCGACCCCGGCATGGGTCAGCTGGCCTGAAATCATGAACACTTTTTGCTTCGTTTCATCTTTAAGGAAAGACTCGAATTTCTGTTTCAGCCGGGGCAGTTCAAGGCTGAAAAGGAACAAGCCGATCAGGTAGAACAAAATTTCAAATATAAACCCTGGTACCGCGGTGAGGAAATTCATTAAACCTGTAATGCTTGTCTGCAGAAACATATCCAGGGAGTTGATGGCCCTCTCAATAGTATTATGAATAGAAAGTGCCACTTCAGAAGGAAGGCCCTTGGAATAAAACTCCCATTTACCAATGAGGGGCTGTATAACCGAGCTGTAAAAATCCCTCACAAAGGTGGGGGTCCTCTGTGAGAGGGAAACCGCCTGCTTGGCGATAATGGATATCAAATTGAAGATAAGTAAGCCCAGTACAGAAACATATCCAATAAAAACGGCTAGAACGGCCTGGAGCCTGTTAAACCGCAATCTGGAAATAAGACCCATCACCGCTCCTTCCAGCAGGATGGCCGTTAAAAATGCCAGGATTAACGGAATGCTGTACGGAACCACCATGAAGGCTGCAGCCGTTATGACCGCCGGCCAAAACCACCTTTTCCACTTGCTTAACATTTATGCCAACTCTCCTTAACGATCACTCTTCCCTCTATTTTATCATATGAAATCCCCCTAAGTGGATAGCTAAAGAAATTGAATTAATAGACATTTCTGCCGTCTGTTGACCTGCTTCTATTTTCTTGCTACTATCTCTATTATTATTCTAAAATCTTAAATTAGTTTCCTTGTATATGTCCTGGAATATGGCCGGGACGTCTCTACCATGCTTCCGCAAAATGCATGTCTACAGGGGATGGAACACAAGCCCATTTCATGGCGGTGTTTATCCTTTGCAGCCCTGGAAGCCTATTGCTTCCGGGGCTTTTTTGCACAGGGACTCAGTGGTAGCAAGGATTTCCATTTGGAGGACAACATGAAAAACTTTTTCCAATTCTCAGAACGAAATACAAATTACAGGACAGAAACACTCGCAGGCATCACTACATTTTTATCCATTGCCTATATTCTCGTCGTAAATCCGATGGTTCTCAGCCAGGCAGGAATGGATAAGGGAGCTGTGTTTACGGCTACAGCCCTTTCAGCCATCATCGGTTCACTGCTAATCGGCTTGCTTGCCAACTTTCCAATCGGCATTGCTCCGAGCATGGGCTTGAACTCATTTTTCACATTCAGCGTTGTGATCGGCATGGGAGTCGAATGGGAAATTGCTCTGACGGGGGTATTTGTTGCCGGAATTCTGTTTATGATTCTAAGCCTCCTGAAAATCCGCGAAAAAATCATTAACATGATTCCCCAGGATTTGAAGTATGCCATAGCGGCTGGAATTGGTTTTTTTGTTGCATTTATCGGTCTTAAAAATGCGGGAATCATTGTTAAAAGTGATGCTACCTTTGTGGCCATTGGTGATTTGGCTTCGCCAGCAACACTGCTGGCATTGTTTGGATTTGCCCTGGCTGTCGTCTTGATGGTGAGGGGAATATCTGGCGGGATTTTTTATGCTATGGTCATTTCAACAGTGCTCGGCATAATTATAGGCCAAATAGATAAACCAGAGGCGATCATAGGAACGGTCCCTGATTTATCCCCAACCTTTGGGGTAGTTTTCAGCCATTTTGGAGAAATCTTCACACCGGATGTGCTCGCAGTCATTTTCACTTTCCTATTCGTTGCTTTTTTTGATACAGCAGGCGCTTTGATTGCCATTGCCAGCCAGGCCGGCCTTATGAAGAATAATAAAATTCCCAACGGGGGACGCGCTCTGCTAGCGGATGCAACGGCAGCGGCTGCCGGGAGTGTATTGGGCACTTCAACGACTGCCTGCGTTGTTGAATCCTCCGCAGGCATTGCCGTAGGGGGGAGAACAGGTTTTACTTCAATTATTATTGCTGCCTGTTTTGGTGTTTCTCTTCTCTTCTCTCCTCTGCTGGCCATTGTGACACCCGCTGTGACAGCGCCGGCGTTGATTATTGTTGGCGCCTTGATGGCCTCGGAGATTAGTAAAATTAACTGGAACAGCCTTCCGGTGGTCATTTCTTCCTTCGTTACGATTATTATGATGCCTCTTACATTCAGTGTAGCGACTGGAATAGCCCTAGGGTTCATATTATACCCGCTCGCGATGGCTGCCTCAGGGAAAGCAAAAGAGGTACATCCTCTTATGTATGCCCTCGGACTGGTTTTTATTTTATATTTTGTTTTTGTCTAGCCAGGGAACGAATCGAAGCAAAAAAAGCGACGGCAGATTTTCTGCCGTCGTTTTTCTCTACTTATTAATCCAGGCGAACCCAATTGTCCCCTGGCCTGTATGGGTGCCGGGCACCGGGCTGAACATCGTGGTTGTGAATGTGATGTGAGGGTATTTCGTTTGCAGCTCCTTCCGCCATTCATCCGCTGTTTCCTGGATGTTGGCATGGATGATGCTTGCTTCTTCGATCAAAGGGGAAGCAGCCTCAAAAATTTGGTATAGCCTTTCTTTCACTTTCCTGTCTGTTCTGATTTTCTCGGCAAGCACCACCTTGCCATCATCAAACTGGACAATCAGCTTCATTTTGAGAAGCCCCCCAATCAGCGCCTGTGTGGCTGAAAGACGGCCTCCTTTTTGCAGCTGCTCAAGACTTCCCGGGGACATGACCAATCTCGCCTTGTCAGGAAGAGTTCGCAAATGGTCAATGATTTCTTGATAAGACTTCCCCTGTTTTTGCAATTCCACTCCCGTGTATACCATCTTTCCGAGAGGATAAGAACCAATTTTCGAGTCAATGATCTCCACATCGAATTCGGCGATGCTTGAGGCTGCAACGGAGGCCTGATAAGTACCGGTCAGGGCACTGGAGGCATGAATCGCGATTGCATGCTTATACTTTGTTTTTAATTCCTTGTATATCTCAACAAAGTCCCCTATCGCAGGCTGAGAGGTTTTCGGAAGCACCTTTGAAGCCGACAGCTTTTGATAAAAGTCTTCCGCTGTGATATCTACGCCCTCAAGGTAGGACTCTTCACCAAAAAGAATGCTCAGCGGTACCACATAAACATGGTTATTTTTGATAAAATCTTCCGGCAGAGTCGCTGTACTGTCCGTTACCCAGGCGATTTCGTGTTTGTTTGTCATAATAACTCCTGTCCATAACAAAATTCTGCTTCATTTATTTTTTATCTCTTTGATGCTGTTTTAAACATGATTAGATTTTTTCCCGAAGCTATCATCATCATAGCGATTAATAAGCCTTAAATCTATGTATTTTTTAACAAACATATGAAAATTCCCACACAATATAGGGCATTAAGATATCAATAATATTTTATAATAAGGGAAGCAGCCTTTTCATCCACGCTGTCCCTCGTGGGAAAACATAAAGTCCTGGTCTCTCGTTTTGCCATCCCATTCATATATTCGTTCATGAAAACGCACCTTTTGATCGTCCATCAATAGGACAGCCGAACTTCGGGTACCGTATCCTTCGGTTTTGATGAACAACGGTGATAAAACCCGCTCCCATTCCGCCGATACCCCGGTTTTGGGAAGAACTTCATCAGGCGCCGGCTCTGCGTTTTGAAGCAATGCAAGAAGGGATTCAACCAACTGGTCTTCATCAGCGCCAGCTTCAACTATTGATTTGAGGCCCTCCTTGCCGCGCTCGACCTTTGGCCATCCCGTATTCAGCAGATGGTTGCTAAGGCCGTGGATGCCAGGCGGTACCTGATAGACTCCTCCTCCTCTATTGGAGTAATAGAAGATTTCATCCTTTGTCCCTGCCAGCAAATTATACCCTGGATATAAAGATCGTTTTCTGGAAGCGTCTTCCAGGAAATCCTGCGGATTGGAATCTCCCTCCAGATAACTCCGTGGCAGCTCTCCTCGGGATTGAGAGCCTCCTTTATCGGCAGGATCCCGATAATTTGTCAGCGCTGCAAACCGGCCGCTAGTTGTTACCCCAAGCCATGTTCCATGCTTCTCCAGATCCCTTCCCGCCAAAATATTGGGCTGATCACTCCAATAACCGGCTGGAGCAGTGGGACGTTGATAAAATTCATCCCTGTTAGCGGCAACAATCAGCTTGTAGGCCGGGTGTGACTTATATGCAAACAGTATTAAACACATGCTTTTCCACTCCTTTGCTCGGGACTTTTATACTGGGCATACTACAAAATGTCATTATATATACCAGCCAAGCAGTTAGTACTTGGCATAAAAATGATATCCTTAAGTGGGGCGCTATCTACTTTACCATTAATTCAAAATCGTGATTATCAAAAGGGTGATTGCAGTGGACTTGCATCAATTATATGTTTTTACAAAGGTAGTTGAAAATAAAAGCTTTTCAAAGGCAGCCGAGGAAGTTTTTTTGAGCCAGTCAACAGTCAGTGCCCATATTCAGGCTCTGGAGAAAATGCTGAATATGAAATTATTCGACCGTGTTGGCAGAGAAAGCGTCTTAACACCCCATGGTGAACGCCTTTATCATTGGGCCCAGCAGCTGCTGCTTCTGAAAGACCGAGCTTTGCTCGACTTGAGCGAAAGCATGACCGAATTGCGCGGGGTCATCCGAATGGCGGCAAGTTCAGTTCCGGGCCAGTTCTTGCTTCCGAAAATGATCAATGGATTCAGGCGTGTTTACCCTTCTGTTACGTTTCACATTAGCGAGGCTTCCTCTAAAATTGTGGCCGAGAAAGTACTCAGTGGGACCGTTGACGTGGGCATCCTAGGTGAAAAATATGAAAATGAACGTGTGGAGTACATCCCCCTTTTAAAGGAACACCTTGTCCTGATTGCGGCCAATCATTTTAAATTTCCTCAAACCGTCAGCATTCATGAGCTTTTGGAATTTCCATTTGTCATGAGGAGCCCGGATTCGGGGACTAATGCCCTTCTTGAAAGGCTTCTGAAGAAGAAACACATACCGAAAGACCAATTGAACATCATTGCCTATACAGATTCCGGCCAGAGCCTGATACAATTCGTCAAACATGGCATTGGCATTTCCATCATTTCCGAAATCGCTGCGGAGGAATATTGTCAAACAAACGTAATCAAAAAGTTTGAGATAGAGGATTTTGCCGAGGAACGATATTTTTATCTTGCCTATAATAAAAACAAAACCCTTTCATTGGTTGCAAAGCTGTTTATCAATGATGCAAGAAAACTGATAGAGGCGCATGAATGAAAATAGAGGCTTCTGAAAAGATCGGCACATTGCCTTCCTTTCCTTGAAGCCTCTAGCCATTAATGGTTCGAAGGAACCTTTGAAAAATCTATTTGCCCATTCTCAACCAGGTGGCAGGCAGATTGATGGCCTTCACCATCTACCTTGTAAAGCCCGGGCTGTTCCGCGCGGCAGCGGTCAAACGCAAACGGACACCTCGTGTGGAAGCGGCAGCCCTGCGGAGGATCGATTGGGGAAGGTACATCCCCTTTCAAAATGATCCGCTCACGTTTTTTTTCAAGATTGGTACTCGGAATGGCGGATAGCAACGCAATCGTATATGGATGCTGCGGATTCTCAAAAAGTGACTTTTTGTCGGCAATCTCGACGATTTTGCCCAGATACATGACTATGATCCGATCTGAAATATGCCGGACTACTCCAAGGTCATGCGAGATGAACAAATAGGTTAATTGAAATTTCCTTTGAAGATCCTTCAATAGATTAAGAACCTGTGCCTGAATTGAAACATCAAGCGCGGAAACCGCTTCATCGCAAATAATCAGCTTGGGATTCACCGATAATGCCCGGGCAATCCCGATGCGCTGGCGCTGCCCCCCACTGAATTCATGCGGATGGCGATCCATTTGATGCGTCCCGATTCCAACCGTCTGCAAGAGATCAGCGATTTTCTTCCGTCTTTCTTTTGGTGGTACGATATTTTGGATTTGCAGTGCTTCCTCTATAATCTGGCTGACCGTCTGCCTTGGGTTAAGCGAAGCATAAGGGTCCTGGAAGATGATTTGAAGGTCCTGGCGTTTTTTTCTCATCTCAGCTTTGCTTAAGCCAAGCAAATTCTCTCCATCAAAAATCACTTCTCCGGCGTATGGATTATCAAGACGGAGTATCGCTCTTCCTGTCGTAGATTTCCCGCACCCTGATTCTCCTACGATGCTGACCGTCTCCCCTTCCTGCACATGGAAACTTATATCATCGACCGCTTTTACATGATTAACCGTCCTGCCAAAGAGACCGCCTTTAATAGGAAAGTATTGTTTAAGGTTTTTGACCTCAAGCAAAGTTTTCGTTGTAGTAGTCATACTCATGTCTAGCGGACCTCCTCTTCCTGTTTCTCCCACTTTTCACTATAAATCCAGCACCGCACCTGATCTCCGTCGGCACTATCAAGCAATTCCGGCAATTCCTCGCGGCAAATGCCGCGTGCATGCGGACATCTTGGTGCAAAGCGACAGCCCTGAGGCAGGTTAAATGGGCTCGGAACCGCCCCTGGGATCACTGCAAGATCGCCTTCATAGTCCTGGTCATGTTTAGGAACAGAGTTCAATAAACCGACAGTGTACGGATGTTTCGGATTCGTGAATATGGTTTTCACATCCGCATACTCTACCACTTTCCCGCAATACATGACCGCAACCTTGTCACACATTTCTGCCACAACCCCAAGGTCATGGGTGATGATCATAAGGGAAGTGCCCATCTCTTCCTGGAGCTTTTTGATTAGTTCAAGAATCTGCGCCTGAATGGTCACATCAAGGGCTGTAGTAGGTTCATCGGCTATCAGCAATTCCGGATTGCATGCCAGCGCAATGGCGATCATCACCCTCTGCCGCATTCCTCCCGACAGCTCAAATGGGTATTGCTTGGCCCGCTTTTCAGGGGAAGGAATTCCGACATGCCTCAACATATCTACCGCTTTCACCCAGGCTTCCTTCCGGTTTGCCTTTTGATGGATGCGAATGGATTCGGCTATCTGTTCACCACATGTTAAGGTAGGGTTAAGAGATGTCATCGGCTCCTGGAAAATCATCGAGATATTATTACCGCGGATGGCCATCATTTGCTTTTTCGATTTTTGCAGGAGATTCTCGCCTTTAAACATGATTTCCCCGCCGACAATTCGGCCTGTGGACTCTTCAATCAGCCGAAGGATGGACAGGGAGGTTATGCTTTTGCCGGATCCCGATTCCCCTACAATGCCAATGGTTTTCCCTCTTTCAAGTGAGAAATCAACACCATCAACGGCCTTTACCTCCCCTTCATCCGTAAAAAAGGAGGTGCGGAGACCTTTTACTTCAAGAATTTTAACAGTTTTTGCCATCGTGTTTACACCCCTAGTTTAAATCAATGCGTTTATTAATCAGTCGGTACGTAATGTCGACAAGGAAATTGACCAGAACGAAGAGGACTGCACAAACTAGTATCGTTCCCTGTACCATTGGGAAGTCATGTGCCCGGATCGAATCGATAATCAGCCGGCCCAGTCCATTGATGGCAAAGACGGTTTCCGTTATGACCGCACCGCCAAGAAGACCGCCAAACTGCAGTCCCACCACGGTTACCACTGGGATAAGCGCATTTCGGAGCGCATGTTTATAAATAACAACTTTGTCACTAACACCCTTCGCATAGGCGGTGCGAATAAAATCCTGATTCAGCACTTCCAGCATGCTTGATCTGGTCATCCTGGCAATAATGGCCGCTCCCCCCGTACCCAGCGTTATGGCAGGAAGAATCATATGCTCCCATGTTCCCCAGCCAGCAACAGGAAGCCAGCCTAGATTGACCGAAAAAAGATAGATTAGCATAATTCCGAGCCAAAAGTTAGGCAGGGACAGTCCAAGCAAAGCCACAAGCATAATACCCACATCCGCAGCTGAGTACTTCCTTGTAGCCGAAATGATTCCAGCAACCAGTCCAAGCAATACAGCTGCAGCCGTTCCGATCAGCGCCAGCTGCACAGTGATGGCGAATCGGGATGAAAAGATCTCTTCTGTCACTGGACGGGAAGTACGAATCGAATTGCCCAGGTCTCCCTGAACAGCATTTGTGACAAAACGTAGATATTGTATATGAAGCGGGTCGTTTAGGCCCAGATTTTCGCGCATCTGTTCAATCTGATCCGGATTGGCATTTTCCCCAGCCATGATTTTCGCAGCGTCCCCAGGAATGAGGTGCATCATCAGAAAAACGGCCAGTGTTACCCCAATCATGACAGGGATGGTCTGAAACAGCCTTCGCAGGATAAATACAAACATGTTCATTCACTTCCCAGCGTTATTTTTTTGTTTTTGGGTCCAGCGCATCACGCAGTCCATCCCCAAACAGGTTAAAGCCCACAACCACAAGCAAGATCACCAATCCCGGGAACAGGGTGATATGCGGGGCCTGGCGGATGTACGAGCGCCCCTGGCTCAGCATCGTGCCCCATTCAGGATCTGGCGGCTGCGTTCCCATGCCTAAGAAGGAAAGGGCTGCTGCTGTGATGATCGCAGAAGCAATGTATAGCGTAGCCTGTACGATAATCGGCGAGGTGATATTCGGAAGGATATGCCTGAAAATGATCCTTGAGTCTCTCGCTCCCACGGCCTTGATTGCATCGATATATTCCAGTTTTTTCACAGCCAGGGTCGAGCCGCGCACAATGCGGGCGAAAGTTGGAATCGCAAAGAAAGCGACCGCTATAATGACATTTACGGTACTTGCGCCCAACACGCTCACGATTGCCAGAGCTAGCAGGATTCCAGGGAAGGCAAGCAGGACATCGCAAATTCTCATGATGAGGGAATCGACCCAGCGGCCGTAATAACCAGAGACAATTCCAAGCACAATACCTATGGCAGCTCCCAGC
The DNA here is from genome assembly GCF_000986785.1 of Mesobacillus campisalis. Classification (GTDB taxonomy): domain Bacteria; phylum Bacillota; class Bacilli; order Bacillales; family Cytobacillaceae; genus Mesobacillus_B; species Mesobacillus_B campisalis. The sequence goes on from NZ_LAYY01000040.1 coordinate 15,005, forward strand.
ACGGTTGACAGGATTCCTACGGTCAAGGAAATCCTGGACCCATAAAGAATCCGGCTTAAGATATCCCTCCCTTTATCGTCCGTCCCGAGCCAGTGTTCGGCAGAAGGTCCTTGCAATTTGTTCGCAATCTGCATCTTGTTCGGTTCATATGGTGCGATATACGGCGCCAGCAGTGCAAGCAAAACAAAAATAAAGACAATCAATGCTCCTGCCAATGCAGCTTTATTTTTGGAGAGCTTCTTATAAAACACTTTCCACGAAGCAGCTCTCGTATTTCCCCCGATTACAGGCGTGCCAGTGGCCGGCTGAAGCTGCGGTTCATTCATGCTTTATTCCCATCCTTTCTTTGTTCAAATAAATTTAATATTTGTAATATTAATTTCACACAACTAGTAATATCATAGCGAGTTGCCTAAAATATTACAATAGTTTGATTATTATATATTTATAAAAAATTGGCTCGAAAATCAGTTTCTATTATTCTTTATAGGCCCATTCTCTGGCTTTCAAGGTGAAAATGAAGCTTCGGAGGCGAATAAAACTTTTCTGCAAAAATTTCCACTTTATTGCTTTATCGCCAAAAAGTATTAAAAATGTTAAATTTTCACTAAACTTTCTTGATAGTTTGTAATTTTTAGATTATTATAAACGAGACCATGTACTCATGGAAAAAATCAGAATATTAGGAAATAGGGGGTAAAAGAATGAAGGCCAAAAAGAATATTTTCCTTATGCTCATGCTTGCCTTTGTGCTTGCTTTAGCAGCATGCAGCGGCGGAAACAGCGCTTCCAATGAAGAGGACGATACAAAAGAAGGCAACACCAATGAAGAAGCTCCGGCACAAGAAGGCGGAGAGCTGGTATTCGTCACTCCATCCGATGCGCCTACATTGGATCCTCACGGAATGAACGACACAGCAACTACCAATGCTACAACGCAAATTTTCGACCGTTTGACAGAATACGCGGAAGATGGTTCTGTTGTACCGTCGCTTGCAGAAGAGTTCAACCAAGTTGATGATAAAACATGGGAATTCAAGCTGCGCCAGGGAGTCAAGTTCCACGATGGTTCCGACTTCACGGCCGAAGCAGTCAAGATGAGCCTCGAGCGTCTGATCGACCCTGAGTTTGCTTCTCCTCGTGCTGTTGTTCTGAACATGATCACTGAAGTAACGGTTGTGGACGACCATACTGTCCAGCTTAAAACAGCAGAGCCTTTTGCTCCGCTTCCAGCCCACTTGGCACATAATGCCGGTTCCATCATCGCTCCTTCAGCTATTGAAGAAGAAAAGAGCGGTGGAAAGAAAGTTGACGAAAACCCTGTAGGTACAGGTCCATTCAAATTCGAATCCTGGAACCGCGGTGCAGAAATCAAGTTTGTGCGCAATGATGATTACTGGGGAGAAAAAGCCAAGCTTGACTCCATCGTTTTCAAGGTTATCCCTGAGCAGGCTACACGCGTAGCAATGCTTGAAACTGGCGAAGCACATGTAATGCTTGTAGGCTCTTCCGATGTTACTCAAGTTGAAGGCATTGAGGGCGTTGAGCTTGACCGCGTGAAAGGTACTCGTATGGACTATGTTGGTTTCAACATTAATAAAGAGCCATTCGATGATGTTAAAGTCCGCCAGGCAGTTGCAATGGCCATCAACAAGGAAGACATTGTAAACGGAATCCTTGACGGACAGGGTGTAGCAGCTGTCGGTCCGCTTGCTCCTACTGTTGTAGGAAACTCCCAGGACTTAAAGCCGCTTGACTTTGATGTGGAAGCAGCCAAGAAATTGCTTGCTGATGCGGGGCTCCCGGATGGCTTCAAAACTACCCTTTATGTCAACGAAGGAAGTAAAGAACGTTCTGACATCGCCGAGCTGGTCCAGGCACAATTGGGCGAAATCGGAATCGAAGTTTCCATTGAAACTATTGAGTGGGGTGCATTCCTCGAGAAGACAGCTGCTGGTGAGCATGAAATGTTCGTCCTTGGATGGACTACTGTAACTGGCGATGCCGACTATGGCCTGTATGCCCTGTTCCACTCTTCCATGCACGGAAATCCTGGTAACCGTTCTTTCTATACAAACACGAAAGTTGACGAGTTACTGGACAAAGGCCGTACTGCTACAGACCAGGAAGAACGGAATGCTGCTTACGCAGAAGTTTCCCAAATCCTGATTGACGAAGCGCCGATGGTCTACTTGCAGCATCCTGACTTTGTTCACGGTATGAACGGAGTAGATGGACTGTTCGTTAACTTCAGTGGAACTCCTTTCTTCCACGAAGTTTCATTAACAAAATAATCTGGTGTTAAGGCAGCCCGCATTCCAGGTGAATGCGGGCTGCTTTTTTACTGGCTCTTCATGTTAGCTTGAATACAATGGCCTGATAAGGCTGAAGTTCAAATGGATCCTTTTACAGATAGAAGAAACCTAACGGTAGCCCGGAGGTTTTGGTAATAGAAAATTCCAAACACCCTTTCAGACAAAAGACAAAGCCAGTGTGACATTTGCACACTGGCTTTGAATTGCCAGAACCCCTGGCAAGCTAAAACAACTTTGGTTAGACCTTAGTTTTTAAGTGCTTTTTCCCAATCAGCCGCGAATTTTTCCATCCCCTGATCTGTTAAAGGGTGCTTGGAAATCTGCTCGATTACGGAAAATGGAATAGTGGCGATATGTGCCCCAGCCATGGCCACACGTGTAACATGGTCAGGATGGCGAACAGAAGCAGCGATAATTTGCGCATCCAGGTTATGGACACGGAACAGCTCGGCCACTTTGGATACCAACTGCACTCCGTCCTCGGAGATATCATCCAGACGCCCAAGGAACGGTGAAACATAAGTTGCTCCTGCTCGCGCTGCCAATAGAGCCTGGTTTACTGTGAAAATGAGGGTAACATTTGTTTTTACCCCTTTTTGCGATAAATAGCGTGTTGCTTCAAGGCCAGCCAGCGTCATTGGGAGCTTAATGGTGATATTTGGGTCTCCGCCATTGATTTTAATTAATTCCTCTGCCTGGGCAATCATTTCGTCCGCCGTCAGTGCATCTGGAGTAACCTCTGCTGATACAGACTCAACTTCAGGAACAGCCTGAAGAATTTCTTCAATACGGTCTTCAAATTTAACGCCTTCTTTTGCAACAAGGGAAGGATTTGTCGTTACACCTGAAAGGACCCCAATTTTATAAGCCTTTTTAATATCTTCCAAGTTTGCGGTATCAATGAAAAACTTCATGCTTACTCCTCCAATGTAGATAGATTATGGGATTATATCTTGATTAGTATGTTTACTAAACAAACTCTACTTCAATTCTATATTGTCCTGCTCCCTGCGTCAATGGCAGAAAATGATTTCCTGCTGGTTCAGGAAAATAATAGAGCAATCCTTTTACCAAAGGAAAGGCTTATTTCCTCATATATTTTAACCCAAAAAGTGTAAGTCTACAATTAAAACTAAAAAAAGATTTCGAAAACTCGTGACAATTTGGAGGTTATTCGGACTTCAGAATAGGATTTTCGTTGTTTGTTGGCCGAATGCGAGGGGCTTTCGGACTCGAGGCCAGAATTTCATGACAATGTTGTCCGAATCCACCTATCCCATCCCTGTTCTCTACCAAAGCAGCAGACCGCTACATCAGGCCAACATCAAAAAAACCGCATGGAGTAAAACAGGTTGCTGTTTTCCCCATGCGATAAGCTTCTATTAAAACTGAAAATATTCCTTCGCATTGCGATAACAAATGCCTTCAACAATCCCGCCGAGCAGTTCCATGTCATATGGAACTTCCCCGTTCTCAACCCAGGTTCCAATAAGGTCACATACAAGTCTCCTGAAATACTCGTGCCTGGTATAAGATAGAAAGCTTCTTGAATCTGTCAGCATCCCTATGAACCGGCTGAGGAGGCCAAGATTAGCCAACGCCTTCATCTGTTCAAACATGCCGTCTTTTTGGTCATTGAACCACCAGGCTGTTCCAAATTGGATTTTCCCTGGAGTCCCTCCGCCCTGGAAGTTGCCTATCATAGTCCCAATAACATAATTGTCGTTTGGATTTAAAGAGTAAAGAATGGTTTTCGGCAGTGCATCTTCCTTATCCAATGAATCCAGAAGCCTGCTCAAAGGTTTGGCGATCTGGCCATCGTTAATGCTGTCAAAGCCAGTGTCCGGTCCCAGCTGGTTGAACATTCTTGTATTGTTGTTTCTCAAGGCATGGATATGGAACTGCATGGCCCAGCCAAGTCGGGCATACTGCTTTCCAAGGAAAGTCAGGGTATAGGACTTATATTTCCTTTCCTCTTCCAGAGAAACCTTTTCCCCATTTAACCCCTTCACAAATACAGCTTTAGCCTCTTCTAACGAAGATTCTTCGTACATTATGCTATCAAGCGCATGGTCGGAAACCCGTCCGCCAATAGAATGGAAAAACGCAATCCTGGATTCCAGCGCGGAAAGGAAGTCACCATAGTCAGCAATTTCAATTCCTGACACTTCGGCGAGCTTCTTTACCCACTCCACATAACCATCACGGTTGATCTCAAGCCCTTTATCAGGCCGGAAGCTTGGCAGTACTTTCACATCAAAATCAGATTCAGCCAGCTTCTTGTGATATTCAAGTGAATCAACAGGGTCATCCGTTGTGCACACGACTTCTACCTTTGATTTTCGGATCAAATCTCTTGCCCCAAAACCGTCCCCGGCCAATTTTTCATTTACTTTTTCCCAAATCATCGGAGCGGTTTTTTCATTAAGGATATCGTGGATGCCGAAGAAGCGCTGCAGCTCCAGGTGAGTCCAGTTATAGAGCGGATTGCCAACCGACATCGGCACGGTCCTGGCCCATGCTAAAAACTTGTCGTAATCTGAGGCACTTCCGGTAATGAAATCTTCCTCTATTCCATTTGATCTCATGGCTCTCCACTTATAGTGGTCTCCGTATAGCCAGGCCTCTGCAATATTCTTGAAGGTTTTATTTTCGTAGATTTCCTTAGGACTCAAGTGGCAATGGTAATCAATAATCGGCATTTCTTTTGCAAACGTATTATAGAGCTCAATGGCTGTGTCATTCGATAATAGAAATGTTTCATCCATGAAGTTTTTCATCTTTTAACACCTGCTTTTTAAAATTTCTTAATCAAGCATTACACTAGGCAAATAGAGTGACAGTTGGGGTACGAAGGTAATCAGCAACAAGACAACAATCATGGCTCCATAAAATGGAAGCATGTTTTTAGCTGACTTCTCTATCGGGATTTTTCCTATCGCACAGCCGACAAACATCGCTGTTCCAACCGGCGGTGTAACCAGTCCAATGGCAAGGTTCAAAATCAGCACAACACCGAACTGGACAGGGTCCATTCCTGCCGCCGTTGCGACCGGAAGGAGGATTGGAGTAGCGATCAGGATTAGCGGAGCCATATCCATGAACATTCCCAGCACCAATAAAATCAAGTTAATGAGCAACAAGGTGACAATATCATTGGGCGAAAACGCAAGCAATCCCTCTGTGACCATTGCCGGTACGCGAAGCAAGGCCAGCAGCCAGCCAAATGCTGAAGATGCCGAAATGAGAAACAGCACCATCGATAAAGTTTTAAACGTACGATAGAAAATAACGCTCATTCTTGACAGCGGGATATCCCGGTAAACGAAGAAAGTAATGATAAAGGCGTAAACAACTCCGATGGCAGCGGATTCAGTAGCTGTGAAGATTCCGCTTACGATCCCTCCGATGATAATGACTGCAGTCAGGAGTCCCAGCAATCCTTCACGGACAATTTTAGGAATCTCTTCCTTCCTAACAGGTTCACCTTTCGGATAGTTTCTTTTGATTGCGATGGCATAGGTAATGACCATGAGCGCCAACCCAAGCAGGAGTCCTGGAAGAATGCCGCCCATAAACAAGGCACCAACAGAAACTCCGCCGGCTGCTGTTGAATAGATGATCATATTATGGCTAGGAGGGATCATGACACCCTGTGCCGCACTCGAAATGGTTACATTGACAGCATAATCCGAATCATATTTTTGCTTTTTCATCATTGGAATAAGCACAGATCCAATGGAGGAAACATCCGCTACGGCCGAACCGGAAATCCCGCCAAAAAATGTACTGGCCAACACGTTAACCATTGCCAATCCGCCACGCACTTTTCCAATGAGAACATTGGCAAGGTTAATCAACCGGCGAGAAATTCCTCCCTCATTCATAATCTCCCCTGCCAGTATGAAAAACGGAATTGCAAGGAGCGAAAAGGATTTTAGCCCGTTTACCATTCTTTGCACCAAGGCTGCCAGGTCAATATCCATATAAATTCCTGTGAGAAAGGACGAAACCACAAGACATAATGCTACAGGAACACGCATCAGCAGGAGCAGCACAAAACTGCCCATTAAAATCCATACTTCCACTTCAATCACTCCTCAACGTTCTCATCAAGAACTTGGTGCATTCCCTTTTTAAACAATAACTCAATGCCGTAAATGAGCATGATCACTCCAGTAACCGGGACTACAAAATACTGGACACTGTTCGGAAGCCCTGTCCCTGGCATTGTCGAACCACCCATCAGTACGGTGAACTGGTATCCGTAAATAATAAAGATTATTGAAACGGCAATGACCAGGAACTTCGCTACATAATCGAAAAAAGTCTGTGCTTTTTCCGGCATCATGCCGACAAACAGGCCAACTCCAATATGAAGCTTTTCCCTGAATCCAACCGCAATTCCAAGAAATCCAATCCAGATAAAGAGCAGCAGGGAAACTTCCTCCGACCATTTAGGAGTGTAGCTGAAGAAATACCTTGTAAATACCGTTGCGGAAACAATAATTGTTGTAAGCGCTATGAATAATATTCCAATAAAATCTACAACGCGGTCCAAGCCATTTTTTAGTTTCTTGATTCCATTCATGGAAAAGCCTCCTATTTTAGAAAAGCGCAAGCACCTTGCCCAGCTTCGGCAAGCGCTGGAACGTCACCTTACAAAACGAAAGGGATTGGGCAGCCATTCCTCCTTCTGATACCGCTGATAAGGTAAAGAAGGGGGGGCTGCCCAATTATTCAACATTAACTTTTATTTTGTATTATTGGTTCTCGATTTTTTCAATCCATTGGCTATAGTCTTTGCCATATTTGTCATAGAGCGGCTGTACAGCTTCGCGCCATGGAGCCACATCTGTAATTTCAACGATTTCACTGCCCGCAGCCTCTACTTCCTGCTTGGACTTTTCAACAAGTTCTTTCCATGCCTCACGCTGAACATCCTGTGACTCTCTCGCTGCCTCTTTGAAGGCTTTCTTGTCTTCATCGCTTAAACTATCCCATAATTTCTTCGAGCCAATGACCACTTCCGGTACCCTTGAATGTCCATCCAAAGTGAAATGCTTGGCAACTTCAAAATGGTTGGAAGAATAATAGCTTGGGAAGTTATTTTCTGCACCATCAATTACGCCCGTTTGAAGAGCGGAATACACTTCACCATAAGCCATTGGAGTTGGGGATGCTCCCAATGCCTCAATCATGTCAATAAAGAGAGCGGACTCCTGAACACGGATTTTAAGCCCCTTCAAATCCTCCGGCTTTTCCACCTTGCGTTTTGTATTGTAGAAGCTTCGATCCCCAGAATCATAATAGGTTAACCCAACAAGGCTTGCAGATTCCAGGGTAGCCAATAGTTCTTCTCCTGTTTCTCCATTCAAGACATCCCATTGGTGTGTTTCATCTTTAAAAAGGTATGGCATGGACAGCACGCCAAGGTCTTTGGAAAACTCGGCAAGCGGGCTTCCGTTCACACGTGCCAAATCAATTGTTCCTAGTTGTACCTGCTCTATTACACTTTTCTCATCGCCAAGCTGTCCGCCTGAATATACTTCGATTTTATAGCGTCCATCCGTCTTTTCTTCTACCAATTTGGCAAACTCTTTGTCACCAATCGTTGTTGGGTAATCATCAGGCTGGTTTTCAGCAAGTTTCAAAACCACTGGTTCGGCCTTTTCGGATCCTCCGCTTTCACCAGAGCTGGATTCCGAGTTTCCACAGCCAGCCAGGAAAACGGAACCAGCAAGTACTGCCGATAATGACAGCATAGATAATGTCTTTCTTTTCATGAAACTTCCCCCTCTTTTTTATCATTTTTACACATCCAAACTAACGGCATGTAAGGAAGCGCTTCCAGGAAACGCTTACAAAATGTACTTGATAGACAGCAGACTCCACTTAGTTTTGATGTTATCAGTAATAACAACGTTGTTATTACTCTTTTATAGTAAGGGATGTTCTGCTAGTTTTCAAGATAATTTTTTTCAAAAAAAAGGGACTTTTTTGAATTGTAAGCGTTGACATTTATTTGTTCAACAATGAAAATAGAAAAGAACCGCTCTTTATTGACGCAAATATTACAACGTTGTTAAAATCAATACTTCCATATAAACTAATATGCTGGGTGAGAATTATGTCAATTACGATAAAAGATATTGCCAGCCTTGCAGGAGTCAGCTACTCGACGGTTTCAAAAGCCTTGAATGACAGTCCTCTTGTCAGGTCTGAAACAAAACAAAAAATCCTTAAAATAGCAAATGAAGTGGGCTATGAACCTAATTATGCAGCTCAGCAGCTTGTGTCAAAGCAATCAAAAGTGATTGGTTTGATTTGGCCAACTGTCGAGCGCGTTGCCCCATCCACGCTGCTGACCAAGATAAATGAGGAAATCAGCAGGCATTCCTATTCAATGATTTTATCTATTAGTCCGCTTAAATCCTCTCTTGATATGTTTAAACGGTTTAATGTCGATGGAGTGATTGTCTTTGATGAACAGAATTATGAGAGATTGGACGCTTCCTCCATCCCCATGGTGACATACGGGGTTGCAAAGAATAAAAATATTCCCGTCATCGATGTCAACTATCAGGAAGCCATGCATACTGCCGTAGATTACCTTTATAGCCTGGGCCACCGGAAAATCACCTTCGTCGGCGACTTTTCTTTGGATGATGAACGTCAAACAGAGAAATATTATGGCTTCAACCGGGCCATGAAAAAACATGGCCTTCCGATCAGCAGCAACCATCTTGTGAATACTGCCGGTTTGGACTGGTATGACGGCTACACAGCAACAAGCAAATTATTAAAATCCGGTTTTTGTTCGACAGCGATCATCGGAGGAAGCTATGATATCAGTGCAGGAATTGTCCGGGCATTGCGGGAAGCCAATTATATCATTCCCAAAGATGTTTCCGTCATTAGCTATGACAATATTCCACAGATGGCCAATCTTGAGGTGCCCTTAACCAGTTTCGGTGTTCCCGTGGACCAAATCGCCAAATATATCGTTACAACCTTAATGGACTTTATCCAGGATAAGGACTCGGTGCCATATGTGCAAACACTGCAGCCTGCCATCAATGAATTGAATTCATGCGCCCATGCCGCTGTAAGTTCCATTGAATAGAAAAAGGCCCTCCGGGTAGGAGGGCCTGATACTTTAAGCACACTGTTAATTTCCCTGTTCAACGCCTTCATGGTAAGACTTCCATACTTCCTCATAGACCATTTTCAAAGGGATTTGATAACGCTCCGCAATGATGCGGCACTCTTCAAATTCAGGTGATTTTTGCACAACCTTCCCCTCATGCATGCCTGTTTTGAACGTCACCACGCCCCACTTTGTATGTACCTTTTTAAACACCCGTTCCAAACGGTGCACAGTTAGAGGATAATAACGGACACCAAGGGTCGTTGTTTCTCTAAAGAGGATTTGTTTCATGGCATCCACTTTGCTGCTCGGGCATAATAATTGGAGAAGTACGGCAGGACGATTCTTTTTCATATAAATAGGGGTATAAAAAACATCATTTGCACCCTCATCAAACAATAAGTCCATTACATAGCCAAGCCATTCTCCCGAAATATTATCCAGGTTGACTTCCATCTTGACCATTCGATCATCGGTATGTTCATGATTTGGCGGATGTTTTGCCATGCGCGCCACTCCTTTCACGCCAGGCTGCACTTATTCTCCAAGGATGACACGCAAGACATTGGGATGCTCCCTGAATGTTTTGGTGCCTGCTCCGTATCCGATGGACTTCACTTTCATGGACGGAAGGGAACAAAATTCATCGGCAAGCACTGAAACAATAGCAGCGCCTGTAGGCGTAGCCAGTTCTCCCCGGACGTCTCCCCCTAAAACCGGAACGCCTTTTAAAATTTCAAGGGTAGCCGGAGCGGGAACAGGATAGATTCCATGATCAATGCTGATTTTCCCTGTTCCTACCGGGACAGGTGAGGATTTGACTGCGGTGACACCTAGCTGGTCAATCAAAATAGCTGTACCAATAATGTCGATTATGGAGTCAACGGCTCCTACCTCGTGAAAATGGACCTTTTCAAGAGTTACACCATGAATCCTGCCCTCTGCCTCACCAATCTTCCTGAAAATCCTCAAAGCCATGTCCCTGACAGAATCACTGAATCCGGCAGATTCTATCATCTGTACAATTTGCTTATAATTGCGCTGACCATGGTGATCGTGCGAATGACTATGGCCATGACTATGATCGTGGCTGTGGTCATGATTATGGTCATGGCTGTGGTCATGACTATGTTCATGGCTGTGATCATGGCTGTGGTCATGGCTGTGATCATGGCTGTGGTCATGGCTGTGGTCATGGCTGTGATCATGACTGTGAACATGGCTATGTTCATGGCTGTGGTCATGAACATCCTTCAGCAGAACGTCAAATTTCACAGCGGATATGCCATTTTTAATTACATTTGTCCACTTTAGCTCATATTCTTCCTGGATATTTAGTTTTTTCAATTCCTTTTCCATCAGGGCCGGATCCGCACCGGCGTGAATTAAAGCGCCGATCACCATGTCCCCGCTGATGCCTGAAAAGCAGTCAAAGTACAAAATGCTCAATTCGATTCAGCTCCCTTATAAGCCAGTTGATTGATAAGTACCGCGTTATAGGCGGCTCCGAAGCCGTTGTCAATGTTTACCACACTTATTCCGGAAGCGCAGGAATTCAACATGGTCAGCAATGCTGACAAACCGTTAAAATTAGCACCATAGCCAACACTTGTCGGAACAGCAAAGATAGGATTTCCAATCAGTCCGCCAACTACGCTTGGAAGAGCACCTTCCATGCCGGCAACAACCACGGTCGCCGTAGCTCCCTGGATGGTCTCAATATTGTCAAGCAGACGATGGAGGCCAGCCACGCCAACATCGTAAACCCTTTTCACATTGCATCCCAGAGTTTCTGCGGTGACTGCCGCCTCTTCGGCGACAGGCAAATCGGAGGTGCCAGCACAGACAACTGCAATATATCCCTTATTATCAGCAACACTGGTTTCTTCATTTTTCCAGGCCAGAATCCTCGCTGCTTCATGGTATTGCATTTCAGGATATTGCTCCCGGATAAATTGTGCCTTCTCCTGTGAAATTCGTGTAACTAGTACCGATTCATTCCTTTGCCTTAAGGATTGGACAATGGCTAAAATTTGTGCGGATGTTTTTCCCTCTCCGAAAACAATTTCCGCAAATCCCACTCTTTTTTTGCGATGGTGGTCAATTTTAACAAACCCGAGATTCTCATATGTGGCCAATTTTTCCTTTGCTTCTGCAGCTGTTAAAGTCCCATCCTGAACTTGCTGTAGTATTTTTTCAATCAAGTTTATCCACCTCGTTTTTAGCGAATTTGGCAGGTCATCCCTATCAAATAGCACTTTATATTATCATCCCATTCTTCGTGTTTTAAATCAAAAACATGAAGTTGGACTTTTTTCAATTCTTCTCTAAGTTTTACACCGATTCTGAAGAACCGTACCGGATTATTATACACAATAATGGCACCCTCCGCTCTTAAAGAGCGTTCCACATAAAAAAATTCCGTGACCCTCGTCTGAACACCAAAACCCACTTAAAAATCCTGCTGAATAAAACCTTGTATTGCTTCGCTTCTCCCACATTGAAATTTGTGGCAGTATCGGGCTATAATAGTGTAAACCCTTTCATCATATGACTAATTTATTTGTTTACTAAACTTATAAAAATAGGAATAAATTTAACATTTTTTGTTAAAACGTCAATAATGCTTTCAATAAGTAAGATTCTTTCTATTTCAGCTGGTATACTAATAGTAAAGCTCCAGAAAGCCCGCACTAGAATCAGGAGGATAATATGGCTACAGGCGACGCAGCATTTATCAAGAAAATTAATCGTTCCATTATTATTAAACAGATCATAGAGCAAGGCATGATCTCAAGAGCAGACTTATCAAAAATCACCAACCTTACACGAGCAACCATTTCAGCCCAGGTGGCCGACTTGATTGAAGATGGACTTCTCCTTGAAACAGACCAGGAACATTTATCGGTTGGGAGAAAGCCTATCATGCTTTCATTGAATAGCGAAGCAGGGTATGCCCTCGGTATTGATTTGGACTATGGGGAAATCAACTTTACCTTATCCGACTTGCTAGGTATAAAGGAACACTCCGAGACAATCAAAATAGACACCATTGATTACAATGAAGTCCTGAATATCCTTATATCGCAAATTAATAAATACATCGACGCCTGCCAGGATCGGCGTTATGGCATTGTAGGGATTGTCATCGCGATCCACGGGCTTGTTTCCAAAGATGAAATCATTAAATTTGTGCCACGTTTCAAATGGCACGATATAAGATTGAAAGAAGATTTGCAAAGGGCCATTAACATTGATATTTACGTTGAGAACAATGCAAATCTTTCATCGTTTGCGGAGCGCGTATTTATTTACCATCAGGCGGATAACCTGGTCAGTACAAGCTTCCTGTCCGGCATTGGCTTGGGTGTAATGGTGAATAATGAGTTCTTCCGCGGCAATGAAGGGTTCGCAGGTGAAATAGGCCATATGATTGTCATGCCAGGCGGAAAGCCCTGCAATTGCGGAAACTTTGGATGCTGGGAGCAATATGCATCCGAGACTAGCTTTTTCAAAGAACTTTCTAAAAAGAAAGGCATGGAAAGCATCACCTATACGCAGGTTCTCAATTGGCTAAAGGAGGGCGATGAGACGGTCCACCAGCAAATGGAGCAGTTTATTTACTTTTTGACCATCGGGTTAAACAACATGATAAACATTTATAACCCTGACGTTATTGTCCTTGACAGCGAGCTGCTTCGCCAAAATCCTGCATACATTGACGAAATCAAAAAAAACTTGGTATCCTCCATCAGCCATTACCGGGAATTATCCGTCTCCAGGATCGGAAAGCGATCTAGTATCATGGGAGCCTGTGCACTGGCAATCAAGCATTTCCTGGAAGTTCCCATGCTGGACTTGAGCTTTGAAGAGCACAAGCGAAAAGAAAAGATGAAAATATAGGTACTCCCTGCATTGACAGACGGGTTTGTGGGCTGCTTTCCTCAAGCCCGGCTTTCTTTTATCCACTCTAATAAGGAATGGGATATAATTAGTTTTGGAAGAATCACAACGATTTTGCAAAGGAGCGAATGTAAGATGGAAAATACAAAAGGATTCACCTCTGGCTGGATGAGCCATCGCAAGGCCTTGATTGAATTGCTCGACACCTTGAATGATGGCCAGCTTAACTACAAGCCATGGGAAAACGGAATGACGCTTTCGGAACTAGTCCTGCATACCACCGGCGCAACTGCCATGTTTGCACAGACAGTGAAAAACGGGGAGTTCACTCCTCCATCCGGACCTAATGCTGTTGAGAGCGTCCAGAAGCTAAAGGAAGTTGTCCAGGAGCAAACAGAACTAACCCAGGCAGTCCTAGAGTCCCTGACTGGCGAACAACTTGGTAAACTTATTGATTTCAGCGGCATGAAAATGACAGGAAGCGTGATGCTGGAGACGGCCAGAGACCATGAAATTCACCATAAAGGCCAGCTATTTACCTATGCGCGTATGCTTGGAATTGAAGAATTACCGTTCTTTGTCAGCCGCGCTTAAGCCAAAGCTGCATTATCAAACAATAGACAGATAATATTGATACCTTGTTAAAAAGAACTCGGCAGTGCTCCAGCCTGCCGAGTTCTTTCATCGAAAAATCCAAATATGTCCATTTAAGGTTACCAATTTCATCTAAAAAACGCCTCCTACCGAAGTAGAAGGCGTTCGTCATTTTGACTAATTCAATTTTGGAATCCGTGCTCTATTGATACCGGTGGTCGGGGTCGAACCGACACTCCTTGCGGAACACGATTTTGAGTCGTGCGCGTCTGCCAATTCCGCCACACCGGCATAAGAAATAATTATTTTTATGGCGGAGAGCAAGGGATTCGAACCCTTGAGACAGCGGTAACCGTCTACACGATTTCCAATCGTGCTCCTTCGACCTCTCGGACAGCTCTCCTATATTAAACGAAACCTTTTTTAAAAAACAATAAGGTTTTCTATATGAAAAATGGCGCGCCCGAAAGGAGTCGAACCCATAACCTTCTGATCCGTAGTCAGACGCTCTATCCAATTGAGCTACGGGCGCATTTTTTGGTGCGGGTGAAGGGAGTCGAACCCCCACGCCTTGCGGCGCCAGATCCTAAGTCTGGTGCGTCTGCCAATTCCGCCACACCCGCAAATGTTTAACTGCTGTTTTTCTTTCAAGTAGAAAGGCCAATCCAAATATTCATGGTGGAGGATGACGGGATCGAACCGCCGACCCTCTGCTTGTAAGGCAGATGCTCTCCCAGCTGAGCTAATCCTCCGAATAAAAAAAGACAGAGAAAAATTCTTTGTCTTTTCGCCTGGCAGCGTCCTACTCTCACAGGGGGAAACCCCCAACTACCATCGGCGCTGAGAAGCTTAACTTCCGTGTTCGGCATGGGAACGGGTGTGACCTTCTCGCCATCACCGCCAGACTATTTTATTGAAATGAGGGTTGTTCCCTCAAAACTGGATAATGCATTTCAGAAGGTTTGCAATTTCGAGTATCGTTCTTGTCCAGCTCCGGCTCCTAGCCTCTCGAGTCGCTTCGGTCATCATTTGAAGTCAAAGAACGACTTCAATTGCTGGCCCTCCAGCGCTGGTCGAGGCTGTACAGTCGCCTCCGCTTTTCAATTAGGTTAAGTCCTCGATCGATTAGTATCAGTCAGCTCCACACGTCACCGTGCTTCCACCTCTGACCTATCAACCTGATCATCTTTCAGGGATCTTACTAGCTTGACGCTATGGGAAATCTCATCTTGAGGGGGGCTTCATGCTTAGATGCTTTCAGCACTTATCCCGTCCGCACATAGCTACCCAGCGATGCCTTTGGCAAGACAACTGGTACACCAGCGGTGCGTCCATCCCGGTCCTCTCGTACTAAGGACAGCTCCTCTCAAATTTCCTGCGCCCACGACGGATAGGGACCGAACTGTCTCACGACGTTCTGAACCCAGCTCGCGTACCGCTTTAATGGGCGAACAGCCCAACCCTTGGGACCGACTACAGCCCCAGGATGCGATGAGCCGACATCGAGGTGCCAAACCTCCCCGTCGATGTGGACTCTTGGGGGAGATAAGCCTGTTATCCC
>NZ_LAYY01000041.1 GCF_000986785.1 Mesobacillus campisalis
TTAAGCCAGATTTCGGCTCGTATATTAAAATAAACCTCATGTTCCTTGTCTCCTTTTCCCCTGACAATTGCGGAACGGTTGGACCAATTTATGCAATAACGTTCAAGCGAAACAATTTCCCCGATCCTGCATCCTGTCGAGAACATAAATTCAAACAAGGCCTTTTCCATCGGACTAACACATGCTTCACGCAGAAGTTCGATTTCTCTTTCAGTTAAGAACTTCGGTATGCGTTTTCCGACCTTCGGTTCCTTTATCTTTGATGCAGGGTTATATTTTATATGACCTTCTTCGTGGCACCAACGGAATAAGGATTTCATAAACCGTATCCTATGTGCCATACTGGATGGCTTTAGGGCCGCCGCTGAATTATTAAGGTATTCCTTCAAATTTTCTGTGTTAAGGGTGGCTATTTCTGCATCCTTGAAATATAGCACAAGCAACTTTGCCTGAATGCCATAAGCTTTTATTGTATACGGTGAAAAGCCCTCAATTCGTTTGTCGGCTGCATATGTTTCCCACGCTTTTGATATTAACAACCCAATCCCTCCGTTTAAACTCTACTTTTAAGAGGAATTATTGCCTGGATTATCGAAATATAGACTTGTTAAGCTAAAGGGGCAGGTTAGTGAAATAAGGGTTATTGTAAAAATTATTAATAAGGGAATCTTTATCGCTTTTCAATAAAAGGGGAGAGTTTTTTTGAACAACTTAATTCTATATTGGAGGATATTTGTCATAGTAGCGTTAGTGGTGCTTTTCTTGACCAATGTTATAAGTCAATTCATCTTCCTATCAGTTCTATCAGGAATTATTATCTTTGTTGGGGTTCCTTGGTTATATACTAAGGTAATGAAAAAATAGCATTCAACATGTAAAGGATTGTACTTAAACAAACGGTTGCGCTGACCCAAAAAGGGTTAACCGCCTTTTTTGTTGAATTCCTTATAGAACAAACGGGGCAGGATAGTTGAATAGGGACATACATAGATTTTGTTGGGATTGTACAACTAGGCTATATCATATTTGTTTGGAGGGATTATCCTGACAGTAGAAAAAAGTGTAAGGGTTTGTGAAAAGGGACATAAGTATTACAAAAATAGTGAGTGTCAAAGTTGTCCTACCTGTGATAAAGAGAATAAGCCTAAAAGGGGCTCCCTTTCGAAACTCAGTTCACCTGCAAGTAATGTCTTGGTTCACGAAGGGATTGACACTTTGCAAGAATTATCAAAGTTCACTAAAAAAGAGGTTTTAAAAATTCATGGTATTGGACCAGCTTCCTTACCTATTTTGAGAGCTTTATTAGAAGCAGAAGGTTTATCATTTAAAGAATAAATAAACTACAATATGTGTCGTACTTTACTTAACTAAACGGGTGCGTTGATCCAGGAAGAATTGGCCGCCTTTTTTGTGGAACTCCTTATTGAACAAACGGGGCAGGTTAGTTAAACAAGGAATAAAAAAAGAGCATATCCCTATGCCCTATAAATCAACCTTATCCAATTAGTATCTTTTCTTCTGCATAACGAACTTTTGGTTGATTCGAACGAATCGCAAGAGCAAAAGCCATTGTCAAAGGACCCACTCTTCCTATGAACATCATTATTGTTATTAGAATCTTTCCCCAAAGACTTAGTTCTGGAGTTAACCCCGCACTCATTCCAACAGTACCAAATGCGGAAACTGTTTCAAAAGCGATTACGGACATATCTGCTCCTTTCTCAGTAATCGTCAGTAAGAAGAAAATTATGAAACTAAAAAGCATTCCTGAAACAGCGATGGACAAAGCCCTCAATACAAGGGGGGGTGGGATTCTGCGTTTAAATACATTAACATCATCCCGATTAGTAACAACTGCCCAAAGAGCGAACAGGAGCAAAGCAAACGTTGTGACTTTGATTCCGCCGCCTGTTGAACCAGGAGATGCACCAATAAACATTAATGCCATCATATAAACAAGGGAACTAAGTTCCATTTGGCTAATATCGATTGTATTGAATCCTGCCGTACGAGGGACTACTCCTTGAAAGTATGCAGCCCACCACTTGTCAGTCGTTCCCAAACTTCCCAAAGTAGCTGGATTATTATATTCCAAACCGAAAATGACCAATGTACTAACGATATTAAGGACTAAAGTGAAAATTAACACTACTTTAGTATGAAGAGAGAATTTTCTTATATTCCTTTTTTCAAATATATCAGCGACAACGAAAAATCCAATACCACCGATTATAAATAACGAAGTAATAACAATATTAACCGTAGGGTCCCCTACCCATTTGCTCAAACTATCAGGTTCGAGTCCAAACCCCGCATTGTTAAAGGCAGAAATGGAATGAAATATTCCGTAGTATACAGCCTTCCCTACACTCATTTCCTGTGACCATCTGATTGCTAATAGTAAGGCCCCAATTGCTTCGACGATCAGTGTGATAATGATAACCCTTTTAACAAGAAGGATGACTCCTTGGAGTGACAGTGCATTCATAGATTCTTTAAGGAGGAGCCTCTGTTTAAACCCGATTTTTTTACCCAATATGAGAAACATTAAGATTCCGCTAGTCATAAAACCCCAGCCGCCCAGTTGAATTAGTGCAAGTAAAACAATCTGTCCAAACAAAGTAAAGGTAGTTCCAGTATCAACTACCGCCAAACCTGTAACACAGACAGCGGAAGTAGCTTCAAAAAGGGCATCAATAAAACTGAGGTGATGCCTGTCTTTGGTTGCACCAGGAATCATAAATAAGCAAGTCCCAATAAAGATTAACCCCAAAAAACCGAGTATTAAAATGTGTGCGGGGTTTAGCTGTATCGTTTTGTATCTTCGAAGAGTTTTTCGCATCATTATCCCTCTTTTTTGGACTGATTTTTTATAATATTCTCTTGTCATCTTTTTCAACCTGGAGTGCAGGTTTGAAATAATTATTAAGCAGCCTTCCTTTTTTGTAAACATTTATTTGAAAAAAGGATTGTGAATCAATGTTCTTAAGCAAACGGGTGCTGTGATGAAGAAGCTGATGGAAATACTCCAGATACTTCTCAGGATCAACCAAAATAAAATTCATAAAAGTGTCACCACAGTATCCCCTTCACTTTTTGAAAAAATTGTAAGATAAGGTGTAGAGGAGGGATAAATTTGTACAAATTAGAGTTTATTGACCACAGCACTAATACATTGTTCAGAGAAAAAAGCTTTATTACTCCTAGAGAAATGCACCAATACCTTAACAAGTTCAATTTGAAAGAAGATGCTGAGTTCACTTTTTTTGATGATAATTTATCACCCTTTTCTGCCGTCTTCCATAGCTTAGATTCATTTGTTGCTGAAAAACACATGGGCTTTAGAATGTATTTTAATTGCAGGTTAGAGAAGAGCTCAGTCATTTAAAATTTTCGGTTTGTTTTATTTGATAATAGTAATACGGAATGTAGAGGCATCTTGTTCCACAAACAGGTGTGTTGATCCAAGCAGGATTAGCCACTTTTTTTGTGGAATTCTTTATTCAACAAACGGGGCAGGTTAGTTGAACAAGAGTATGGTAAAATTCATACAAAAAAGGGAGGTTGGGGAATGCAAAATGACACTTTTATTAAAGTTATTTTAAGTGGAATATTAGTGTGTTTAATTGTAATTGCTTTCAAAATGAATACTAATGAGCAAATTCAAATACCACCATCTAATGTTGATATTGATAATCAAGGTAGGAGAGTTGTTCAAATTGCACCTAATAGAGTTGGAGTTATTGATACTGGAAATGGTAGTGGTTGGGAGCAACTTGTGGTTTTTGAATATAGCCCAGATACTAAAAAGTTTGAAGTAGTTGGGGCTTTAACATATGAGGATATTTTCGATCATCCAGAGGAGTATGGTATACCAACAAGAGATGATAAATATGGGAATTGAATGTTATAAGCTAAACGGGTGCATTGATCCAAGAAGGATTAAGGCACTTTTTTGTTGAATTCCTTATGGAACAAATGGGGCAGGTTTTTTTAATAAGGAATAATGAAGAAATGGGAAAATAAAAGTTGAAGTTCAACAGAACAATATCCATACTGGGGAGGGAATATAGTGAAAAAAACGAAATATTTCATTTCAATTATGTTAATTATTTTTATTGGTTATTTCTCTTATTATATTACTCAATATGATATTAAAGATAAAAAAACAGATATCCAGTCTAACTTAATGGTATGGATTAACAGAGGTTCACCAGGGATTATCCCTGAAGTCATAGACGTAGTTCAATTAGGTGATACAAGTTCGCATATCGTTTTATTACAAATTCAAAACGGGAGTTTCGGATATGCTCATCTAATTAAGGGGTGGAATGGAAAATTTAAAATCGACCATTCTGGACACGGAACAAACATTGTCCATTATCAAGAAATACAAACTAATAATGGAATGTACGGTGTACTAGTTGGAAGAAATCCAGATTTGAAAATTGACCATATTGTTGCTGATTTGTTTTATGAAGATTTTAGCTTTATATCTAATGTGAATGCCGAAGAAAAGTTTGTAAGGTATAAAAAGTTTTCCAAAGAGGTGAAAAAAACTTTTCCTGCCGAGTTAACTTACTACAACAATAATGGAACCGTAATTGAAGTTTCGGATTTATAAATCAAAAATACGGAAGGTTAAAGTTTTTTAAACAAATGGTGTAGGATAAAATTATAATTTGTGAAAAGGTGTACTTAAACGGTTGCTAATGTTGATAATCCAGCTGCCATTTGGCGGCTTTTTTCTTATTGAACTATAGGGGCAGGTTAGCTTAAGAAGGAATTAAAGACAATATGGCGAACTTCTTGTATGTATAAAATTACTCTGAGGTGCATTAATGAAGTGATTGAGTTAAAGGGAAATGATGATATCAAAGGTTTTTTAGAGATATTTGGTCATTTTCACGATAGCTGTTTGAAAGAGTTGTTAATGTGGACTGATAGTTACGTTGATGATGACCCGTCAATGAAAGTTGGAGTAGGGCTTGATACCAAGATACGAATGCTTTTTCAAAGGCAGTCTAATGTTCCAGCGGCAATTGAATTATTATTTGAAGGGGTTACGCATTTCCAACTTAAGCCAAGCCCAGAAAATTATGATTCAATCATCTATGATGCCAACCTTTTACTAAAAGATGAAACTTTTTATTGGACAGACTCCGTTGATTGGACACCCAATGACCATAACGAAGAAATTACTTGGATTTCAGCTAAAAAGGTTAAATGGCGGGAAGTAAATCACTGGATAGGGGAAGAAAGAAGATACAAAACTGTTGAGGAGTAAATACTGGCTATGTGGGTGTGTTGATCCGAGGATTAACGCTTTTTTATTGCCTCCCTTATTACGCTAACAGGGCAGTTTAGTTGAAGATCGAAGTTTATCCAGTGTCCAAGAATCGAGCCATTTTGTGGAAATAACTCAATGTCAATGTGAAAGCAGCAGCGAGTTTGAAGATGCTTTTTTCTTGTTTATCTGCTGTAATATATGGGAAAAGCAGGGGTGTCGCATGATTGTCTGTTGCAATCTATGGGGAACCGAACAAGACGTGAACATAGCTTTTTTGTTACAATACAAAGTCAATCAGATTTATTTGTCTTGCGATGATAAATAGGAGGTACGAACCATGTCAAAATTGTTGAAGGTTGCAAAACTGCTGAACAATCCCAAAGTGAAAAAAGCGATTATAGAAAAAGGGGTACCCATGATCAAAAAGGAATTTGAAAAAAGGAAGAATAGAACGAAGTAAGGCGATTGCAGGTTGTTGCGGTTGTCTTTTTTTTTCTGTAAAATCAGCCCGTAGATATGCCCAGAATATATTGTCATAAGGAATCGGCTTTAAGCAATATGTGCTGGATATGTTCGTTTAAAAATATGGGATACCTTCATAAATTCAGTGAAAGAACGCCAATCCCAGACATAGACGTAATTTATTGGTTGGTTGATCTAGGCAGGATTAACCGCCTTTTTTTATGGAAGTCCTTATTGAACAAACGGGGCAGTTTAGTTTAAGAAGGAAACAGTTGATAAGATATCGAATTTAACTAAATATCGATTTTGTGAGGGATACATAATTAGTAAATATAGTGAAGGTTATTTATGTAGATGTAGCGGAAAATTTCACGACGAACTTCCTATGAGTTATGGTAGTCCTGTTCCTGATTATTGTTACGATATACCATCAGAAGAGCAAGAAAAACGAATAGAAATGAATGATGATTTGTGCATCATCAACGATGAACATTTTTTTATCCATGGATGTATTGAAATTCCTGTAAAAGACGGAGAAGGACCTTTTATTTGGGATGTCTGGGTTTCATTAAGTGAGGCAAATTTAATAAAACCAATGACTATTGGGATGTGGAAGGAAGAGATGAAAAACTGGAATCCATGTTTGGCTGGCTATCAACTGATATTCCTTGTTATCCCGAAACAATAAATTTAAAAACAAATGTACATACTCGTTCATTAGGAATACGACCTTACATTGAGTTAGAACCAACTAACCATCCCTTAGCTATTGAACAAAGAAAAGGTATAACAATGGAGCGTATAAAGCAGATTGCTGAAGAGCTATGTAATGAGGAGGAACAATAATACCCTATTCGTCTTCAACTTAAGGGGCAGGTTAGTGGATTAAGAAAAATAAAAAAGCGAAGGAAACTGGAGTTTGTAGCCCTATACTCCATGCTTTCCGCGCATCGATCCAACCAATTTGTATATCAAGTTTTACCTCGATATGGTAAAGGGAATCTATTTGACCCTTAGTACGACCCTTAAGCTCAGAATCCTAGATTTGATATGTGGAGTGCGACGGGAGGGGGTCCGAACCACGCGGACTCGAATTCCATACATGCATTACAGAGCTTCGCTTGTTGTATTGATAAAAACATAGAAAAAAAGCAAGAAATATGAACTCTTGCTTTTATTTGACTTTTAATGGCTTGTGTTGAGGCTCTCAGCCATCATCAAGTCGTTCTTGTAGGCAGCGATCGCTAGTTCAAACCTCACCTTTTTGCCCGCTTCCACGAAATCCGCTTCCTTCACGAGACCTGATAATGAATATTGGTGACCCCTGTAATCCACGTTCAGTTGGGTGATTTGGTTGAATTTAAAACTCTCCACGGGAACTCCGTTCTCATCCTTCAACAGGTATTCACCGTATTTCTCGTTGCATGCTTGTGCTACTTCCTCCATCACCTTGAAGGCATCTTCCGGATTTTGTCTATAGTGGAGCACAAGGCTTTCGTTCACTCTGCGCCCTCCCCGGTTCCCGTTCTGAAGTTCCGTGATGTTGCTATAGGAGACCGTATAGAGGTATCCGTCATATTGGCGGATCTTCAGGTGGCGCATGCTGATTTCCTCAATTTTCCCCTGACGGTTTCCATTGATGATGACATCATCTCCGTGATGGATCTGGCGCTCAAACAAGTAGGTCAGCCCCATTATGTAATCGCGGATGATATGCTGGAGGATCAATGCCAAGGCACCTGCCAACACGACCGAACCAGCGACAAATTTTTCCAGGTCAAAGAAATGGCTAAGCAAATAAATAATGAAGAAAGCCAGTCCCAATACCTTTGTCACCTGGTTGGAGAAATGTATCAATGTCTCTTCCCGCTTTTCATCCAAGAAGCTCGTTTTGTCAAAGAAAAGCTTGATGGATTTACGGATAAAATAAACAATGAGTATAATTAGCAGCGCCACCGTTAAAATTTTTACGGGCAACTGCTGGAACAGTTCGAAGAAAAACAACCTATCACCCCCATACTTTTTTTACACTATACCAAAGGAATGCGGTTAGGACAAAAACCTTCCTTTCCCAACAAACCAATAGCATGGTTTCATTAAAAAGAATCGCTATCCGTGCTTCTTGAGAATCGATGTATTGCCGATAATGTGTTTTTCGCTACGGATTGGATATTTAAAAGTATATAGATAAAGGTCAATGAGGGAATTAATTCGGGGGAAGTTAATACCTTTTTTCGTTCTTATTGCACTAACGGGGCAGGTTAGTGGAAGAAGGAAATGTTAATTCAATATAGAATATCTGTGTAATAAACTTTCGAGGTGTGCTATGGGAAAACAGATAAGATTTTATATAGATAGAGAACTTGAAAAAGATTTAATTCATTTTGTTATCGCCAATGGTGGAGAAATATTATTTGAGGGAGAAAATCTTAAACCTATCAGTGTAACATCTTTGCCTGAACCCTTTTCAGGAAAAGGATGGTTTACATCGTACCTTTATAAAGCCGATTTTGGTGAATTGAAGTACATATCTCTACCTAATAAAAGATTGGTCATTGATTCTACAAAATCTCCTGTGATTGAATTTTCAAGAACCATTATAAGGAGCATAGGAAAAAATAAGGAGATTAGTGGCGGAAGATTTTGGCTGGAAATGAAATATTGGAATGGCGAAAATCAACTTGTTCAAAAACCAGTAGAACTTGATCAGTGGTATAAAGCACTTTCAAAGTGGATAAAAGAGCACGTACCAAAAGATAAAGAAAGCAATTCATATGTAAGTCCAGCAATAAAAGATTTATTAGCTCGGGGGTTTAAATTAATGTAGTTATTCAACCAAGGATGTGTTGATCCAGGAAGCATTTATACACCCTTGGTTGAACTCCTTATTGAACAAAACGGGGCAGGTTAGTTGAAGAAACTCTGTTAAAAAAGGGGTGTCGTATTGAAATTATTTATTCAAAGTGGGTTCTTTAATTTTACTGCTTATGTCACTCGTTTTGGCAGGATGTGGTGAGGACTCCCATGTAAAACAATTCTATTCGAGTGGTGAGGGAAAATATAAAATTTTTGCCGCTGGTATAGAGGATTTTGAAGACACACAATTAAGTAGTGAACCATATTCTAATAAGATTGAAAGTGTGTATATCGCAGCATCAATGGAAGTAGTGGAGAGAGACTTTGAGTATTTAGATATTAAGGAGAGTCCTGCTTTCGCTAACGGGTGTGTTGATCCAGGAGGGATTAACCGCCCTTTTTATTGAATTCGTTATTAAACAAACGGGGCAGGTTAGCTTAACAAGATTAGCTACAAACTAAAGGACATGAGTACAGAAAGGATATTGGTTGGAATGACCATTTTAAATTATCTCGGCTGTAATTTTATTTTGCCTTATAGTGAAGATGATAGTGATAATAAAATTTTGATTATGGAAAGTATTTCAGGCGATGAGGCACTGGCTAGTGTGAAAAAGCACTTTACGACTAAATATGTATATCAACTCTTTGCTCCTTGGGGCTCGGGTATTTGGTTTAATTCTGCATTAAGAACATGACAAAAAGCTACCCACCTCCCGGGACGGATAGCTTTTTGTACTCATAAGGGGAAACTGGTGCCTGTGAGCACCCTTAGTATTATAAGCAGGTTTTAAAAGTTCTATAACCAAAGAAAAAATCTATCCTGATTCGGGTAAGGATAGATTTTTTCTGCTTATTTAAGTTTTTGCTGATGCTTCGCAGCGTCATTTTTAATATGATCAAGAAAAGAGTGAATTATGCGATACTTACTCACATACTTGGCTTGAGGCAGTTAGAGATTGAAAAAACTGTCCCTCGCTCACTAAAAGGGACAGCCATACAGAGGAACAAACACCCTAATGCGGATTGAATCGTAGTATGTGCCAAAATAAATGTATACATTTGAAGACAAAAGAGCAGCTCTCGGGTGTTACATTTAATTTCTTTATAATGTGTCCCAAAATGTGAATTTTAGCTTCTAATTCAACCATAGGGTTTGTGTTGATCAGGAAGAGAATTAACGCCTTTTATGTTTAAAACCTTATTGAGCAAACGGGGCAGTTTAGTTGAAGATGATATAATTAAAAAAATCTAATTATTTTAAGGAGACTTTATAGTTTTGAATGCGAAATGTATTAAGTTCTACGAATTCGGTAGTCCTAAAAATGTGTTAAAAGTTGAATATAAAAGCATACAACCACCAAAAGATAATGAAGTCATTGTTCGCATGTTAGCACGACCTATAAATCCTTCTGATTTAATACCAATTAGAGGTGCATATTCCCATCGAATTTCGTTGCCGAATATTCCTGGTTATGAGGGAGTTGGTATTGTAGAAGAAGTAGGTCCTTTAGTTTCTAAAAATTATATTGGGAAACGTGTTTTACCTTTACGTGGGGAAGGGACTTGGCAAGAACTTGTAAAGAAATCAGCAGAATTTGCAGTTCCAATCCCAGATTCCATTGATAATTTTACTGCATCACAAATGTATATTAATCCAATTACAGCGTGGGTGTCTTGTACGGAAGTTTTAAAATTAAGACCCAATGATGTTTTGTTGGTTAATGCCTGTGGTTCTTCTATTGGGCATATTTTTGCCCAATTATCAAAGATATTAGGTTTTCGATTAATTGCAGTCACTAGAAATAATAAGTATACAGATGACTTACTACATCTTGGAGCGTCTTATGTTATCGATACATCTAAAGTTCAGCTCTATAAAACAGTTATGGAGTTAACAAATGGAATTGGTGCGGATGCTGCTATTGACTCTGTTGGAGGTTCCTCAGGAAACGACTTAGCTTTTTGTGTACACCCTAATGGTAATTTTTTAACCATCGGTCTTTTATCAGGGATACAAGTAAACTGGGCAGAAATTGTAAATAAAGCTAAAGTGAATGCTAATATGTTTCATTTACGGAATTGGAATAACAATGTCTCCATAAATAAATGGCAAGAAGCCTTTAGTCGCTTGATAAGGCTATTGGATGAGAAAAAATTACGTTTTAAGAATGTAGATTCTATGTACGACTTACTAGACATAAAAACGGCTATTGATGTTGTTGAATCTTCCAAGGAGACCAAAGGGAAAGTATTTTTAACAAGCTACTGAAATAAGGTTTAGAATGGCTACAGAAAAAGATTTAGAAAGTATTGTTTCAATGCTTGCAGATGATGTTTTGGGAAGGAAACGTGAGCATTATGAGCATCCACTTCCTAGTAGTTACATAAAAGCATTGGAGGCTACTACATCTGATCCTAATAACAAGTTAATAGTGGCTTGTAACGGTAATGAAGTGATTGGAGTTCAACACATCCGATTCATCGCCTTTTTAACCAAAAAGGACTATACAAAATATAAAAGCCTATGATCATCACTAACTCCATCGAAAATAGATACCACGGCTATGGACCAAGATAATTTATAGGTGAAGAAGTATTCCCTGGCTTATGCATGATATAGAGATAATTCGCCCGCAACCATTTATTTAAGAGAAAAATGCAAGCAGCAGAAAAGTCTACAATTAAAACGGTGGTCCAAATTGAACGAATTGAACGCTTTCAAGAAGAAAGAAAACATATAGTATGTTTTTTATGTCGTAAAATTATTCGATGAAATGACAAATTAAAATTCACCATTTATGACAGAATGTGAAGATACTACTCTTGAGGTGATTCTTATGGTTTTAAATAAAGATAATGCGAAAACCGAGATGTTTAACCAAAAAAGGGAGGGTGTTTATGACAAAGTTTATGATTTAAAGCAGAAGGACGATAATGTTACATCTTTATCATCAGCAGCCGCGAAATCGTCGGCCAAAATATCCGCTAAAAGATCAGATACAATGATCTCAGAATAAACCTAAGCGGGTTGGTTCCTTTAAAAACAGCATTGGAATGATCCGATGCTGTTTTTTTGCAAATAATCGTTGTTATCTTAATGTGTATAGATTATTTTCTATTTGGCTTTTCTTCTTCTTGAGACACGCCTTAAGGCGTTTTAGTTTTCTTTAAGCTAACGGGTCAGTTAGTTGAATTTGAAATCCTTATATAAGAAAGAAATTTAAAACCCCAAAAAAGCCTTAAGAGCTATATAAAACAAAACAATCTAATAATCGACATTGATTCAGTAGGATTAATGCCCTTTTGGGTGCGCCATGCATGGGTGCAAGGCTCAACAAAAAGAGGGGAGAAGGAACTTAATTACGGGCCTTCTTTTGAAAATACTTTTCCGTCCATATGGTGAAGGACCTTTTATTTGGGATGTGTTAGTTTCATTAAGCGAAGCTAATTTCAATAAAACCATTGAAAACTGGGATATTGAGGGAAGAGAAGAAGAGCTTGAGCCGATGTTTGGGTGGTTGTCGACTTCCATTCCTTGTTACCCTGAAACAATTAACTTAAAAACAATGGTTCACACCAGACCATTAGGTGTAACCCCTTATATAGAGTTGGAGCCAACTGAGCATCCCCTAGCTCTAGAACAAAGCAATGGAATACCAATGGAACGAATTAAACAGCTTGCCGAAGAGTTATGCGAACAAGATGAACAAGATTAATTGATTATATAGCGACTTATGATTCTGTTCTTAAATGAAGGTGCTTTGATCCAAGAAGGATTAAGGCATTTTTTTGTTGAATTCCTTATTGAGCTAAAGGGCAGTTTAGTTGAATAAGAGTCTAGATGATTGAAACCAATAATATGTGTTATTCGTATCAGAATATAGAGGTGATTAAATGTATTTTTCATCGAGAAAAGACTTATGGATGACAATTATTATTTGGTTATTCGCACTTCTTTTTATTGTTCCACCTGTTTTATTTCCTGATTTTGGAGTTTGGATGACCCCTGGGGTTTTGAACAAACAATGGATAAAGATTGTTATCCTATGGCCAGTTGGTTTTTGTTTATTGTGGATTTGGTTCAAAACTGGATATACAATAAAAAACAATTTTCTCAAAATACAATACGGACCCTTTAAGAAGGAAATTAGGATTGATAAAATTCAAAGTATTAGGGAAACTAGAAATCCATTTACAGCTCCCTCACTTTCAATGAACAGAATTGAAGTCAATATCGAAAAATATAATACGGTACAGATTTCACCTAAGGATATAGATGGATTAATAAAAGAGTTAGAAAAGAGGAATCCCGACATTCAAATGAAAAACTAGATAAACCAGATATAACTAACGAAGGGGTGGTTAATCCAGGAAGGATTAACCGCCTTTTTTGTTGAATCACTTATTAAACAAACGGGGCAGGTTAGTTTAAGAAGAATAATTTATCGGATAAATAATGATAATATGGTTGATTGTTGTTTTTTAAAAAACGAGGTGCTCCTCTTGGTAAAGCTATTTATAGTGACGGTTATATTAGTTCTTTTAATTGCCTTAAAAATGCCCAGAAAAAGAACTAGGCACGAGTTACTAGCTACAATACAGTTTGCATTATTAATGAATTTTGTAACTGATTTGTATCTTGATTTAAAGTACAAACTTTACTGGTATTTTGATAAAGAACAGATAGAGTGGTTGTACCTAGCTGTAGCCCTTGGTGAGATTGCTGTACTGGTTATTATTTTTAATTATTTTCCCCTGAAATCTAATGCCATTAAGAAATTTATATATATCTTGGGATGGACATGCATTCTTGTATTACTTGAGTTGTATGCAGTTTATATTAGAGTGTTACATTATGGTGAATGGAATATAATCTATTCGGCGGTGGTTTACTTTATTTCAATGTACATCCTTTATTTCGTATTAGACTACACCGCGGATAGAAGAGAGACTCAGTAATAAAGTCGCAATTTCCTCTTGAATTAACGGGTGCGAGAGAACAAAAGCAACGCCGAGAGCGTTGCTTCTTTACTTAGAAATATTTTTGGTAAAATTCCTGCCTTAGCCTTCCGCTCAACTGAGCATAAATCCGTGTGGTTTCACTCTTCTCGTGACCGACCCAAAAGACTTTGTATGACTTCAACAGTAGCTCCGTTATTCAACTAATGGGTTGCATAGCTGTGTCTGAGTTGATGAGGATAAATTTCCTTATTGATGGCCGCACTAGCTGATATTCGTTTTATGACATATCTCATTTGGGCAATACTCATCCTATGTGGCCGCCGCTCTGTCACAAATATGGCAGGATCCGTATCCTGGCGACCTTCAATGTACCGCTTAAGCCAGATTTCGGCTCGTATATTAAATAAACCTCACGTTCCTTGTCTCCTTTTCCCCTGACAATTGCGGAACGGTTGGACCAATTTATGCAATGACGTTCAAGCGAAACAATTTCCCTATCCTGCATCCTGTTGAGAACATTAATTCAAACAAGGCTTTTTCCATCGGGCTAACACTTGCTTCACGCAGAAGTTCAATTTCTCTCTCAGTTAAGAACTTCGGTATGCGTTTTCCGACCTTAGGTTCCTTTATCTTTGATGCAGGGTTATGTTGTATATGATCTTCTTCGTGGCACCAACGGAATAGGGATTTCATAAACCGTATCCTATGTGCCATACTGGATGGCTTTAGGGTTGCGGCTGAATTATTAAGGTACTCCTTCAAATTTTCTGTGTTAAGAGTGGATTTCTGCATCATTGAAATACAGGACAAGTAACTTTGCCTGAATGCCATAGGCTTTTATTGTATACGGTGAAAAGCACTCAATTTGTTTGTCGGCTGCATATGTTTCCCACGCTTTTGATATTAACAACCAATCCCTCCATTTAACTCCTCTTTTAAGAGGAATTATTGCCTGGATAATCGAAATATAGACTTATTAAGCTAAAGGGGCAGTTTTGTTGAATTAAGAACCCAATTTCTGAATATGACAATAGGGAGAAATTCATTAGAGTGGGAGTGTTTACTTTGAGGATATTGGTTACTGGTTCAACAGGACAACTAGGGTCAACTTTAGTTAAGCAACTAAAAGGTTCTGATTATAAAGTTAAAATAACTTCTAGAAGAAAACCTGAAGGATTAGGACATTTCGAGTGGGTTTATAGCGATTTATCGTCTGGTGAAGGATTAGAAGTAGCAGTAAAAGATGTAGATGTAATTATACACGCAGCAACAAGTCCGATTAAAAATTCAAAAATGGTCGAGGTTTTAGCTTTTAAGGAGTTTTTAGGTAAAATGAAACACATAAAACATTTTATTTATCCGTCAATTGTTGGGATAGATGAAATACCATTTAAATATTATAAACACAAATATGAAGCAGAAGA
>NZ_LAYY01000042.1 GCF_000986785.1 Mesobacillus campisalis
GGGAATCCCCTACAAAGTCCTCCTTACGGATATCACCTACCTATATTTTGGAAAAGGAAAAAGGGCTTATTTATCAACCATTATTGACGCTTCCACCAATGAAGTATTGGCTCATCAGGTCTCCGATCGAGTTACTCTTGATATCGCTACGGATACACTTAAGAAGTTAAAAAGAACGAGGAAGATTAAACTGGCTAAAGGAGCTTATATACACTCTGACCAGGGAGGTCACTATACTAGCCCTGTTTATCAAAAGCTGGTGAAAAAAATCAGGTTGGGACAATCCATGTCCAGGAGGGGGAACTGTTGGGACAACGCCCCACAGGAATCATTCTTTGGTCATTTTAAGGACCTGGCTGATATAAAATCATGTGAAACCTTAGAAGAGCTTAAACAAGAAGTGAAAGCTGCAATCCACTACTACAATCACTACAGATATCAATGGAATATGAAAAAGATGACCCCTGTTGAATACAGAGATCATCTTCTTAAAGTAGCGTAGCTTTTTTTAAAATGTCCTTTACAAAGGGTACAGATTAATCTGGAGCCTGCTTCTTCTTTTAAAACCACTGTGTTAAGTGTATCTGACAATGCATGGGATACTGGCGGGTTTAGTCATTTTCCATTGGAAGTTGAACAGTAATTGGTTTTAATTCCTTAGATGGGATAAAGCTTGAAAAATCAAAAAGCAACATTGTATTTTCCAGCTTAAAATTCTCTATCCTTTCTTCTCCGTTTAAGTCAAAAGTAGATTGGAAGTGTGCTGTTGCCTTATCAATCATTTTTACTTTATTAAATGGAATACCATGGTTTTTAGGTGTCCATGGATTTTCCGGGTCGATCTTCTTTATATAATCCTTATCAACCAACCAGAAAAGGTATTCCAAGTTATGATTGATTGTTTCAAGTTTATCTTCACTCAAATTCTTCGGAAGCCCTGTAATTTGATAATCTATTACCAATTTCCCGCTTGTTTGAGTAACATCATTTACCTGCAGGCCTAAATCGAACCGTGTACTTTTCAAGGTGAAAGATTTACTACCCAAAAGCTGTTGAACTTTTGGGTCTGCTGCAGATAAGTGAGGATAAAAGGTAAGTGAAGTAATATCTGACTTAAGCTTTGTCATCTCTGTCCGAACGGTACTATGATATCCATCATCTTGTTTCGATTCCTCGAGATATGTTGGGTTTTCAAACGTATACACATTTCCTTTATTATCAACAGCCTTTTTTATATAAATATCATCACTCTTGTATTTCTCTACTGTCTCATAGATAAGCGAGGAGGATGCTTTTGCAGTAAGTATCTCTTTAATATTGATTTTCACCTCGTCTTCCGGATATGCTTGCTCCGTGTTAATAGCAAGTGTACTGTTTTTTTCCTGTTGAATTGGAATATCAAAATTCCATTCGCCTTTTATCCCGTTGATATTATGAATAGTAATAGGGAGCGTTGAATTTTCCTTAAATGATTTATAGGGATATGCCATTTTCCATTGAAAGATATACCCAGTTTCAACTTTCTTAATGTTATTTGATTTTCCCCGCAGCCACGGGTCATTGTCCCCTCTATAATGTTCAAAGTTTACATCAAAGCTTACTTCCCCTTTTTCGTTACCTCCCTTAACAACATTTTCATCTACAAATCCTGTAATTGATACCACATTGCCATCAAAGTAAGCACTGGTCAGTTTTACAGTTACCCCATTTCTTGTAAGTGATTGGTTTAACTCTGTAACTGCATCCTCGTTAGCTAATTCTACACCTGTTCGGTCATTAAATTCTTGAAAAACCCCCCCAAGTATAGGAGTATTAGCCAATACTTTATTCATTGCAGGACTAACAAAACCAGAGGCAAAGGTAATTCCAAGAAGAGCAGCTGCAGTTGCAGTTACAGTTACAGCAAGAACTTTCTTCCTTCTGGCCCTTCCGCCATGTTCGGTTTTATTTAGACCTTTATTAATTGCATCAAATACTTTCTCTTTTGGTACTGCTATTTGATCAATTGCACTTTTGATTTCCTTGTTATCCATGGCATTTGTCCTCCTCATTTTTATAGGACTTTTTTAACTCCGCTTTGCCCCTGCTTAAATATGTTTTAACGGTGCTCTCTGGTACTTCCATGATATTGCTGATTGTTTTAATCGAGTAATCGTAATAGTAAAAGAGAAAAATGGCTGTACGGTAAGTTTCTCTTAGCTGCTGAATTGCGCTTAATAGCTGTAAGGAGTCATCCATATTTGGATATGCCCGTTCTGGCAGGTTGGACATTATTTCATCACTTAACGGAACTACGTTGCTTTTTCTTTTTAACAATTGGGCTGAACACCGTATGATAATCTTCGTGAGCCAGGTCATAAAATACTCCGGGTTTTTCAACGAATGAATAGATGTAAAAGCCTGATAGGCTGTTTCCTGGACAACATCCAGCGCATCTTCTTCGTTATGTACATAGAGATAGGCAGTCCGATAGATTCTTTCATAATGTTGCTGAATCAGCTTCTCAAAGGCGCTTTTATTTCCTTTGATTGCTTTTTTTATAAGCTTTTGCCCTTCAATTTCCATCTTTTTTTAATCCCCCTTTACTAATTAGTGGAATGTATAATCAAGAAAAGTTTCAAAAAGTTAAGTATTTACTTAGAAAGCATATCATGGTATAAAATCCGAAGTTCAAAAAAATAAACAGAAACCATTTGTGGTTTCTGCTTAATAAATTCATCCAATCATAAGAGAGACACTGTTACAGTTCTGTAATGCTAAAGGAGCCTTATCCTCCAAGGGATAAGGCTCTAGTATTTACGCAATTACAATCTTCGCAACAGCTTCACAGTGCGTCGTCTGCGGGAACATGTCCACCGGCTGGACCTCGAGGGTCTTATAGCCGCCGTCTTCTAGAATCCTGAGATCCCGTGCAAGGGTGGCAGGGTTGCAGCTGACGTAGACGACTTTCTTTGGTTTCATTTCGATAATCGTCTTGAGAAGCGCTTCATCACAGCCTTTGCGCGGCGGGTCAACCATTAGTACATCAGCGGTGATGCCTTCACTATACCACTTCGGAATTACATCTTCCGCTTTGCCAACGGCGAATTCGGCATTGGCTATTTCATTCAGCTCCGCATTCCGCCTCGCATCTTCAATTGCTTCCGGAACGATTTCAACGCCGTATACTTTTTTCGCCTTCTGTGCCAGGAACAGTGAGATGGTGCCGATGCCGCAATACGCATCAATGACTGTTTCGCCGCCATTCAGTCCGGCATATTCCAATGCTTTGTCGTAGAGAACCTTTGTCTGATCCGGATTTACCTGGTAAAAGCTTAACGCTGAAATGGCAAACTTCACGCTGCCGATATAGTCGTAGATGACTTCCCTTCCCCATAGTACCTTTGTCTTGTCGCCCATGATGACATTGGTGCGCCTGGAATTGATATTATGAACGATTGATTTCACCTTTGGCAGCCGGTCCACAATCGCTTCCACCAGCTTATTTTTCTGGGGAAGGTCTGACGTTCTTGTGATCAGCACCACCATCAGCTCGCCCGTTTGCTTGCCATAGCGGGCCATGATATGGCGCAAATCACCTTTATGGGTTTCCTCATTGTACGGCTTGATACCCAGCTCAATGCAGATTTGCTTCACCGTCTGGATGGCCTCATTCACATCTGGAAGCTGGATCAAGCTTTCATTGCTGTCAACAATCTCATGGCTGCGCGGTTTAAAGAACCCGGCAACCAGCTTTCCATCCTTTTCCCCAACAGGAACCTGCGCCTTGTTCCGGTATTGCCAAGGATGTTCCATGCCAAGGACGGGATGGACTTTAACATCATCAAGCTTGCCGATACGGGCGAGCACCTGGCGCACCTGGTTTTCCTTGTACATGAGCTGGCCTTCATAGCCGATATGCTGAAGCTGGCAGCCGCCATACTTGTGGGCTTCCTCCTGGGAAACCTCAACACGGAAATGGCTTCGCTCCAGCAGCTCAACCAGCCGCCCGATCCCATACCCCTTGGTCGCCTTGATCACTTTAATATTGGCTTTTTCACCCGGGAGGCCTCCCGGGACAAACACAGGATAGCCGTCGACCTTGGCAACTCCTGCCCCGTCATGCGTCAAATCCTCAAAGATTACATCTATATATTCATTCTTTTGAACTGGATATGTTTGGCTCATTGTATCTTCCTTTGCAAAGAATTCATTAAGCACGATTTTATCATAACAGGCAGCGTATTGCGAAACGCTGGCGAGCTACGAGTTTTCCGCCAAGGACTTTTCCTGCTTGCGCAAATTGGTCAGGTGCACTTTAATCATAAAATAGCTGACTTCATCCGGCAGCAGCTCCTTGATTGGCTTAAGCCGGTCACGGCCCGCCTCAGCGACTGCATTTTCAATGAGCGGCACATACTTTTCCGGAACGAGCAGGCTGTAATCGACAGTTTTCCCGGACTGAATGCTCTGCATCAGGTGATTTTCAATCGTGCTGGCCGCCAGCTCGCGTTTAACGGCAATCTCGGCAACCGACAACCCTTCCTGGTGCAGCGCATACGTTTCGTGCATCGACTCGCTGGCGCTCTTTTTGGCCGGCTTTGCTGGCGGGACCAGTGCAGCAGCGGCCGGTTCCCTGTCTGGATGCTGGACACAAAAAGCCTTAATGGCTTCTATAAAGGCTGCTCCATATTTCTCAAGCTTGTTCTGGCCAACACCGCTCACCTGCAAAAATTCTTCCTCATCGTGAGGCAGCCGTGCGCACATGTCCTTTAGAGACGAGTCCGAAAAAATCACGAATGGCGGTACATGCTCTTTTTCGGCAATAGTTTTTCTTAGCTGGCGGAGCTCCTCAAACAGCGGGTCATCATTGGACACCTGGGTAACCTGGACAGCTTCTTTCCGGAACACAGGCTGCTGGCCGGTAAGCACTTCCTTCCCGGAAGATGTTACGTAAATGGTCGGGTACGTGCCGTGCTCAACGCCGATCAGATTCTCGGAAATCAGGAAATCGATCAGCTCGGTAACCTGTTTGGCGCTGTGGTCTTCCATGATGCCATACGTCGTCAGCTTATTGAATCCAAAGTCGAGGACTTTTTTGTTTTTTGAGCCGGTCAGGACACTTGCGGTCATGGCCTTGCCGTATTTCTGGCCCATGCGGATGATGCAGCTTAACACCATCTGCGCTTCCTTCGTCACTTCCACACTTGAGCGGGTATCTGTGCAATTTCCGCAGCGCCCGCATGGCTCGGCCTCTTTCTCGCCAAAGTACTCAATGATATGGGCCTGAAGGCAATTTTCCGTGTGGCAGTAACCGACCATTTGCTGCAGCTTTTCGAGTTCCTGGCTCATTCTTCCCTGGTCGGCAGACTGATCGATCAGGAAACGCTGGATCTGGACATCCTGCGGAGAGTACAGCAGCACACATTCACTAGGAAGCCCGTCACGGCCGGCACGGCCCGCTTCCTGGTAGTAGCTTTCCATATTCTTTGGCATTTGAAAATGAAGAACATACCGGATATTGGATTTATCGATTCCCATTCCAAATGCGGAAGTGGCGACCATGACGTCCGCCTCATCCATCAGGAACCGTTCCTGCTCCTTCGCGCGGTCTGCATCATTCATGCCTGCATGGTAGCGCGCGGCATTGAATTGTTCCTTCTTCAGCCATTCATAAAGCTGATCGACTGATTTCCTTGTAGCCGCATAGATAATGCCGGCTTCATTACGGTTCTCTTTAAGATAATTTTTAATGAACCTGCTGCGGTCCTGCCCTTTTATAACCGAAAAAGAGAGGTTGGTCCGTTCAAAACCGGTAAGGACAGAGTTATTCTGGTCAATATGCAGGGAGTAGCAAATGTCTTCCTTTACCTTCGGTGTGGCGGTTGCAGTCAGCGCGAGCACCACCGGGTTTCCCGGGAGGTTGTCCACCATGCGGGCAATCTGCAGATAGCTTGGACGGAAGTCATGCCCCCATTGCGAAACACAGTGCGCTTCATCAACAGCTACCAGCGGGATTTCTATATGCCTTAAGGTTTCCTGGAACTCATATGATTCGAGGCGTTCAGGGGCGACATATAAAAGCTTGTATCGGCCATTCATGGCGTTGTCCATTATTTCCCCAGCTTCCCGAGCACTAAGCGAGCTATTGATATAGGCAGCTGGAATACCCAGCTGATGCAAGGCATCAACCTGGTCCTTCATCAGGGAAATGAGCGGAGAGATCACTAGTGTGGTTCCGGGCAGCATTAGGGCGGGAATTTGATAAACAATCGACTTACCGCCGCCGGTCGGCATGATGCAGACTGTATTGCGGCGATCAAGCACAGACGAGATGGCCTGCTCCTGGCCTTTCCGAAATTCAGGGTAGCCAAAGTAGGTTTGCAGAAGTTCACGGGCTTTTTCTATCAAAATGACGGGCTCCTTTCTGAAATAAAATATCGCGGGGAAATTGCGAAGAATAAAGTAGAGAGGGGTTTTGCCTTATTTTATCATAGTTTGGACTGCCGCTGCTCCACATAAAAACAAAGCCAGTGTGACCCTTTCACACTGGCTTTGCAGTTCGCTACCCTTTTAGCGCATCCACCGTCTTCCTGACTTCTTCAATATTGCGCATTTTGTTATCCCAGCACTTCTGGCTGAGGTCGACTGGATATTCTTCAGGGTTGAGAGAGCGCTGGTATTCATCCCACAGCAAATTCAGGGATTCTTCCGAGTAGGCTCTGATTTCTTCGATATCAGGCAGTTCATAGACGCACTGGCCGCCCACAAATACATCTTTTTGCAGGTCTTTCGCTTCGAAATTCGTGACAAACTTGCTGATATAAGTATGGACAGGATGGAACATTTTCAGCCGCTCTTCATTCTGCGGGTTTTCTTCTTCAAGCGCGATGTAATCACCTTCTGATTTGCCATTGCTTGAATTGATGATCCGGTATACCTTTTTCAGGCCTGGAGTGGTGACTTTTTCAGGGTTGGAGGAAATTTTGATGGTATCCTCCATCTGGCCGCTGTCCCCTTCAATGGAAACGAGCTTATAGACCGCTCCCAATGCCGGCTGGTCAAAAGCGGTGATCAGCTTCGTTCCGATTCCCCATGTATCAATTTTTGCTCCCTGGGCCTTAAGGTTCATGATTGTATATTCGTCAAGGTCGCTGGAAGCAACGATTTTGGTCTCGGTGAACCCTGCCTCGTCCAGCAGTCTCCTGGCCTCCTTTGACAGGTAGGCCAGGTCGCCGCTGTCCAGGCGGATGCCGGAGAAGTTGATTTTATCGCCGAATTCGCGGGCAACCCGAATCGCATTCGGAACCCCGGATTTCAGCGTATCATATGTATCGACCAAGAACACGCAGTCCTTGTGCGTGCTGGCATACTTATAAAAAGATTCATACTCATTGCGGTAAGCCTGGACCATCGAATGCGCATGCGTCCCTGCTACCGGGATGCCGAAAAGCTTTCCTGCCCTGACATTGCTGGTCGCTTCAAAGCCGGCAATATAGGCAGCGCGGGCGCCCCATAAGGCTGCGTCCAGTTCCTGGGCCCGCCGGGAACCAAATTCCATCGCCACTTCGTCGCCGAGCACATGCTTGATCCGTGACGCCTTGGTGGCGATCAGCGTCTGGAAATTGACGATATTCAGAAGAACGGTCTCAATCAGCTGCGCCTCTCCAAGCGGAGCATCCACCCGGACGAGCGGCTCGCCAGCAAATACAATTTCCCCTTCCCGCATGGAACGGATGCTTCCAGTGAACCTAAGGTTCGAAAGATAATCAAGAAAATCTTCCTGATAGCCGCATTGTGTTCGCAAATATTCTATATCATCCTCTGTGAACCGGAACTGTTTGATAACCTCCACAATCCGCTCAAGCCCTGCAAAGACGGCATATCCATTTCCGAAAGGCAGCTTCCGGAAGAAAAGCTCAAATACAGCCTTCCGATTGTGGAATCCATCACGCCAATATGTTTCCATCATATTGATCTGATACAGATCGGTGTGGAGCATAAAACTATCGTCACTGAATCTTGTTGCCATTGTCATTACCCCCATATTACAACTGTTTCTCTGCTGCAGTTATTTTACCACGGCCCCCATCGCACCTTCAAAATGCCCTAGTGCCCATTCATGGCCATTCTGGTTAAAAGAAGCTACCGCTTCCCTGTGAATCACTATCTTAAATCCGCGGTTATAGGCATCCACCGCTGTATGGAGAACACAAATATCGGTACAGACGCCTACAAGATGAAGCTCAGTGACGCCGCGCTCCCTCAGTTTGATTTCGAGATCTGTGCCGGCAAAAGCTGAATAGCGCGTTTTGTCCAGGTACAGGACATGTTCAATATCTTTGTTGTTTTCGTATACCACTTTTAGGCTACCAAACAAATCACGGCCTTTTGTCCCTCTGATATTATGGGGAGGGTATAGCTTGGTTTCCGGATGGAATTCGTCTCCTTCGTCATGGACATCAATTGCAAACACGACCAAATCTCCGTTTTCAATAAACTCCTTGGTGAGGGATACGATTCTCCCTTCGATTTGCTGACCTGGCTCTCCACAGGTGAGTGCTCCATCATCAGCGACAAAATCATATGTATAATCGATATTAATCAATGCCTTTCCCATGCAAAGCCCTCCAACCTCAAGGTTTTAATTAGTATTACCCTCTATTTTCTTAGAATCCCGGCACAAGCGCAAATTTTTGAACCGTCCAGCCACGAAAAAAGACCGCATCCTTTAAGGCGCAGTCTGGTTACGGTCGTCAGCATTTAGATCAAGCAAATCCGGGCGGTCTTCCGGACGGATTTCATCGAGCGGGACCAGCACTTCAATATGGCGATACAGGTTCTCAAACTCCGCTGGCAGGTTGCCTCCGTATTCCCCATCCAAATTCAGCTGGACGGTTTCCTTGGACCGGACCTTAATCCGGTTCGCCTTTGTATAAATGACATTGGGATCATGTATATGTTCCCCTCTGAGTGCCAGCGTGGCAATCCGGATAAAATCCGCCAGATTGGTCTTTTTTAGAATCAACAATGAGAACATTCCGTCGTTGATCGACGCATTTGGCGCCAGCCTTTCAAAGCCCCCTACCGAATTGGTAAGACCAACAAGGAACAGCATGGCCTCGCCTTCGTAAAGCTTTCCATCATACTCAA
Organism: Mesobacillus campisalis; assembly: GCF_000986785.1. Taxonomy (GTDB): domain Bacteria; phylum Bacillota; class Bacilli; order Bacillales; family Cytobacillaceae; genus Mesobacillus_B; species Mesobacillus_B campisalis. Next base: position 9,133 of record NZ_LAYY01000042.1, read on the forward strand.
TGCTTACCTCCGTCGCCCGGATTGATGGCAGCATTTCGATGCCTTTCAGATAATAGGCGAGCTGGCCAATCACCGTCTTTAGCTTGCTTGGCACTTCGTAAGTCAATTCAGTCAGGCGGCCGCCCCCGGCAATGTTGATGAAATATTTATCATTGATTCTGCCGACATCGACAGGGATGGTCTCCCCACGGACAATGATATCAACAGCGGCATCAATATCACGCGGAACATGGATTGCCCGCGCAAAGTCATTGGTGGTTCCGGTGGGGATTATGCCGATTTTCGGGCGGTATTCCTGCTCGGCGATGCCGTTGATCACTTCATTGATGGTACCGTCCCCACCGGCAGCAATCACAAGGTCATAACGCCGCTCAACAGCGACCCTTGCTGCATTCGTGGCATCACCTTCCCCGCTTGTTGCATGGCATGAAGTTTCATACCCGGCTGCCTCCAGCTTCGCCAGGACTGAAGCAAGACTTCTTTTAAAAATTTCCCGTCCTGAAGTTGGATTATAAATAATTCGTGCTCTTTTCATTCCCATCATCCTATGAACTAAATTTTCGTCCTTATAGTCTTTAACATCATAGCCTAAAAGAGTTGTGGCAGGCAATTTCTAGGCCAGTAAATGCGCCTCAAACTCCATTATATGGCAATTTGGTGTCTTGTACAACTTTCCTCTTATACCCTATTTCGCAGCATTTTGTCGAAGTAACAGGAAAAAATTCTTTTTCCCGGGAAATATGCTGTCGATTTTCGACCTCAATGAAAAATTAAACAAAGCTGGCCAATTTCTCAGCCAGCTGTCATAATTCTATCTTTTATTTAACTCTTGCACCAAAAGCTTGTTGACCAATGGCGGGTTTGCCTGGCCTTTCGTTGCCTTCATGATTTGGCCGACAAGGAAGCCTTTTGCCTTATCTTTGCCGCCTTTGAAATCGGCAACAGATTGCGGATTGGCATCGATGATTTCAGAAATGATTTTCAGAAGGGCGCCTTCGTCGGAAATCTGGACAAGTCCTTTTTCTTTGACGATTGCTTCAGCATCGCCGCCTTTTTCAATCAATTCCTTGAAGACAGTCTTGGCAATCTTGGAGGAGATCGTGCCATTTTCAATCAGCTTGATCATTCCGGCCAGACCTTCAGCTGTCAAAGGAACTTCGTGGAGCTCCTTGCCCTCCGCATTCAGGTATCCGGAAACATCGCCCATCAGCCAATTGGAGGCCTGCTTGGCATCAGCTCCTGCTGCAACGACCGATTCAAAGAAATCAGCCATTTCCTTGGTTACAGTCAGCACATTGGCGTCATAGGATGGCAGCCCCCAATCCTCGATATACCGCTTCTTGCGGGCATCCGGCAGCTCAGGAATTTCCGCAGCGATCCTTGCTTTCCATTCTTCATCAATGTAAAAATCGGGAAGGTCCGGCTCAGGGAAATAGCGGTAATCCTCGGACCCCTCCTTGACGCGCATCAGCAAAGTCGTATTGGTCGCCTCGTCAAAGCGGCGTGTCTCCTGCTGGATGACACCCCCGGCATCAAGGACTTCCGCCTGGCGCTTTTCTTCGTACTCAAGGCCTTTGCGTACAAAATTGAAGGAGTTCAAGTTCTTCAATTCCGTCTTGGTGCCGAATTCCTTCTGTCCAACCGGACGGATGGAGATATTGGCATCGCATCGCAGTGACCCTTCTTCCATCTTGCAGTCGGAAACGCCCGTATACTGAATGATGGATTTCAGTTTCTCAAGAAAGGCATACGCTTCCTCTGGAGTGCGGATATCCGGCTCGGAAACAATCTCTACCAGGGGTGTGCCCTGGCGATTGTAGTCCACGAGGGAGTAGCCGCTGCCATGTGTCAGCTTTCCGGCATCTTCCTCCATATGAATGCGCGTAATGCCGATCTTTTTCTTTTCTCCGTTGACTTCGATCTCCACCCAGCCATTTTCACCTATCGGCTTGTCAAACTGGGAAATCTGGAAGGCTTTCGGATTGTCCGGGTAAAAGTAGTTTTTGCGGTCGAACTTTGTTTCTGTTGCTATTTCGCAATTCAGGGCGATACAAGCTTTCATCGCATAATCAATCGCTTTTTTATTTACGACTGGCAAAACGCCAGGATATGCCAGGTCAATGACCGTTGTATTTGTATTTGGCTCTGCGCCAAAGTGGTTCGGACTGCTTGAGAATATTTTTGAATCTGTTTTCAGCTCAACATGGACCTCAAGTCCAATCACCGTTTCATACTTCATGTTCCTCACCCCTTACAATTGTGGTTTTTGTTTATGGTAGTCAGTCGCCTGCTCGAACGCATGGGCAACACGGTAGACAGTGCTTTCGTCATAATGGTTCCCAATGATTTGCAAGCCCAGCGGCAGTCCGCCGGCAAAGCCGCATGGAACCGAGATTCCCGGAACTCCTGCTAGATTGACCGGAATTGTTAAAATATCGTTCGCATACATTGTAAGTGGATCATCGATTTTCTCGCCCACCCTAAAGGCCGGAGTCGGGGCAGTCGGTCCAATGACTACATCATAGTCTTTAAAGATTTCATCAAAGTCCTTCTTGATCAAATGGCGGACTTTTTGGGCCTTTTTGTAGTAAGCATCATAATAGCCTGAACTTAAGGCAAAGGTCCCCAGCATGATCCGGCGCTTTACTTCTTCCCCAAATCCTTCTGCACGGGTCTTTTTATACATATCAATCAGGTTCTGGGCATCCTGGGTGCGATAGCCGTAGCGGACTCCATCAAAGCGCGCCAGGTTGGCGGACGCTTCGGAAGATGATAGCAAATAGTAGGTTGCAAGGGCATATTTGGAATGCGGAAGTGAAACTTCCTCCCATTCAGCTCCCAGCTTCCCCAGGACTTTCAGTGCCTCCAATACCGATTGCCTAACCTCCTGGCTGACGCCTTCACCAAGGTATTCCTTCGGCACAGCGATTTTCAATCCCTTTACATCGCCCGACAACTTACTTACATAGTCAGGAATGTCGACATTGGCTGAAGTAGAATCCATTGAATCATGGCCGGCAATTGCCTGCAGCAAATAAGCATTGTCCTCGACAGTGCGTGTGATAGGGCCGATTTGATCAAGCGAGGAAGCAAAAGCTACCAGGCCGTAGCGCGATACAAGACCATACGTCGGCTTCATGCCGACGACGCCGCAATAGGAGGCCGGCTGGCGAATCGAACCACCTGTGTCCGAACCAAGCGAGAAAAGAACTTCGCCTGCCGCAACCGATGCAGCAGAACCCCCGGAAGATCCGCCCGGAACAGTGTCCAGGTTCCAAGGATTGCGGGTTACCTGGTAATGGGAGTTTTCATTGGAAGAGCCCATCGCAAACTCGTCCATGTTCAATTTTCCAATCGTAACGGTCTCTGCCTCATGCAGTTTTCCCATTACGGTCGCATCATAAATAGGGTCAAAGTTTTCAAGAATCTTGCTGGCGCAAGTGGTTCTCAGGTTCTTTGTGACAATGTTGTCCTTGATGCCAATCGGCATGCCAAAGAGCAGGCCTTTTCCTTCCCCTAGCGCAAGCTTATCATCAAGCGCTTTTGCTTTGGCCCGTGCCCTTTCCTCATCAAGTGTCAAAAAGGCCTGAACCTTTCCTTCCACTTCATTTATGCGTTTAAAGGATTGATCTGCAAGGTCAGATACACTAATTTCTTTCTTATGTAATAGCTGGTGCAGCTCGGATACCTTATGTTCAAATAAACTCATTGTTTCCCCTCCTTATTCAATAATCGCTGGCACTTTAATCTGGCCATCCTGGTGGTCCGGCGCATTTTTCAGTACCTCTTCGTTGGAAAGCCCCGGCTTGGCGACATCCTCGCGCATTACATTTTTAATATCCAGGACATGCGAAATCGGCTCGACACCTTCTGTATCCACCTCATTCAACAGCTCCGCAAACGTAATGATCTTATCAAGCTGCTCTGTTAATTTATCCGCTTCTTCCTCCGTTACCGCCAGCCTGGCCAAATGGGCAACATGTTTAACCTGATCTATTGAAATTCTTGACATATTCAGCCACCTCCTTAAAAATTCGCACAATGGGCAATTATCTTTGATAATAGCAGACTTTTCTACGGTAAAGCAATACGAAACCCGCTCTTGGCGCCCTTTTATATGGCCTGCGTGCTGATTGCCTGAATCCTCCATAAAAAAACAAGGGCTGCACCGGATTAGTTCCGATACAGCTTCATGCCATTATTTTTTACCGAACAGTGTTTTCACTTTTGAAAGCAATCCTTTTCCTTCTGTATCAGCCTTCATTTGCACAACAGGCTTTTTCCTTTTCACAAGCGTAATCTCTTCCTTGTCGATGGCATGGTCGTATGCCAGGACGAGGCCATACTCGGAATTATACTCTTTGTTGGTCACAATCGTATAGGCGATTCCCTGGTCCTCGGCTGCCTTAATATATTTGGACAAGGCGGAGTACGGGATATTTCCATTCAAATAAAGATGAGCCTCGCTGTTCTCCATGAAAATCATTCCAAGTTCAGGCTGAACCTTTTTTCCCATTACTTCACCCTGGGTCAGGGCTACCACGACCCTCTCGCGAAGCGTTCCCAAAAAGCGGCGCCGCTCTGCGGGCTTGATTTCCTTTGGCCCATGGATTCCCTGCTGCAAGTAGTCATCCACATTCTGCTTGCCCATTCCATCACCTCCGCGTGATTCACCTATTATTATGTATATAGTCCTGAAGCTGTGCAGGGCCCAATCTCTTTATAGTTCAATTTTAACCTATCTTTTATAAAAAAAAACCTTCTTCCGGATTTGAACTATGCCCTATAAAGTGGACGGTTTAAAAAAGCACCTGTAAGAATTTTATGCAGCTAACAGATGACTCCGGTACTGTGCCGGGGTCATCTTATTTAGAGTCCATTGATAACGCTCGTTATTGTATTCCTCAATATAACCTCCAATGATTCTTTTAAGCTCATTGAATGTTTGACACTCCGCATAGTCAACTTCATCCTTAAAATGCCCAAAGAAGGATTCCATTGGAGCATTATCCCAACAATTTCCCTTACGGGACATAGACTGGATAAGCTTCATTTTCTTAACCCTTTTCTGAAATTCAGGGTGCGTGTAATGAAATCCCTGATCGGAATGGAGGATGGCACCAGGATGGACCATTCCCTTAAAAGATTGACCTAGTTTCTTCAGTGTATGATAAACAATGTCCATCTTAAGATTGGTGGACAGGTGATAAGCGACGATTTCCCTTGTGGATACGTCTTTGACACATGAAAGGTAAGCCGGACGCCCGGATCCGTAGTAAACATAGGTGATGTCTGTAAGGTATACTTTGCCGGGTACATCCTGTCCGAACTCTCTATTGAGTATGTTTGGAAGAGCCTTGTGTTCCTGATTGGCCTTTGCCATTTTCCTATAGGGATTCATCTGCCTGATTTTCGTTACGAGGTTGAATTTCCTCATAATCCGGCGGATCTTCTTATGATTCATTATTACATTTTTATCGTTCTCTAGAATCATCTTAATTACAAGGGTTCCGGCTCTCCCTTTCTTATAATCAAAGATTTCCTTGATTAACTCATAATCCTTCCAATCATTTTCTAGCCTCTCAGCCCTCTTGTGGTCAGCCTTAATCCAGGTGTAATAACCACTTCTACTTACACCAGCCATCTTACATAAGTAGGTAACCATCCGTGGAATCCGATATTTACGAATGATTTGTTCGATAAGCGTGAATTTCTCTGATTTCGTTACTTTCTCTTCTTTGATGCCTGCCTTTCGAGTTCGTCTAACTTTTTTAGGAATTCAAGTTCAGCCTCCAAATACTTAATACGAGCTTCAGCTTTCCTTAGATTGTCTTCAACTGAGACCTCCTCTGAGGTAGGCCTCCCAGTACTTCCTTTTCCTCTTCGTTCTGTAAGGAACCCTTCTTCCCCAAATTGTTTAAAAGTTTTCCTCCACCTCTTCAGGCAGGATCTAGGTTTTTCCGCCCCGATTATTTCGATTTCAAAACCGTTTTCTATAAATATTTGAGAGGGAGCTTTCCCTTCAAGGTTTTCTTTAACGGCCTTAATTTTGAACGCTGGTGTATAAGCAATTGACCTTTCAGAAACATGGTCAACATTCTCATTGTTCTCCAACAGTTTCATTTGATGTTCATTGAATATTATTTTACTCATTTCGTTCCTCCGTCTATATCCCTGATTTGATTATAAACGGGCTAGGTCATTATAGACACAAAAAACCCGAATAACGGGCTTTTTCAAAGCGTCCATTATTCGGGGTATAGTTCA
>NZ_LAYY01000043.1 GCF_000986785.1 Mesobacillus campisalis
AGCATTTCTCGCACTAACCGATCCTGACGCTGTCGCCAGCCCGGGAATATGGTGAATAAGCAAGATAAGCAGCAGTGTAAAAATCATCCCTTTTTTAATCATTGCACAGACCTCGCCTCTCTTTGGGAGTTTGTACAAGTTTATGCAGGACAAGGTATGTTATGACTCCAAAACGCTTTGACGGCAAAGCTGGCTGATTATTAAGGGGATGCCCCCGGCACTGAAATAAAAAGACGTTGTTCTTATTCTTGGTTGATATGTCGTGGAGGCAAGGTTACATAGGGGGACAAATTCCGGTTAATGTATATAGCGTGGCTTTGGAGGCAAAAATAAGCGGAAGAATTCCGATTAACTCCTCTAAATAGGCCAAATACCAAGGATTAGATTAATATAAACGGAAAAACTCCTCTTATATTTCGGGAAATGATGACATTTCCCGATTTAAGCGGCATTCTTCCGTTTATTATTCAAACCCAACAAAAAATGCTTGGAGACACATTGCTCCAAGCATCTTTGCCAATTTAAACGCGAATAACGTTCGAATAGCAATGGTGATTTTAATTTGTGCATTTCAAAACCCAACTACTTATGTTTTGCCGCTTTGTCTTTATTTCGATTGCAGCATCTTTGTCCGGTAATCGGTTTCGTAATATTCAAGTTCTTCTCTTATTTTTTGAAAATCTCCCTCGAGTGACGCAAGCAGTTTTGTCACTTTTGAAGGGACAGTATCCCGGAACTTGATTGCATTTTTCCCAGTGTAAGCTGCCCGGCTGTCTTCAAACCAGATATCGCTCTTCGGCGAGTAAAACTCCTCGATGCAGTGAATGTAGATGCGATACAATGTCTTCTCCGCCGCTCCTTTGGAGAACGGCTGGGAACCCGCTATCACCTTGCACGCTTCAAGGCCCTCTTCACAAAATACGGCAAGCCTGCGTATGGAAGAAAGAATATGGCGATAGAAGTCGGCATCTCCTTGCTCCTCTTCCTCAAGGGACTTTAAGGTTGTCGTATTTAAGAAGGTTTCAAGCTTTTCAACAGTGCTGCCTAAAAAGTCTTTAACCTCTTTTATTTGCGTCTCCACAATCGTATTCCCCAATAAATCCACCCCCAAAGATTGTATGCCTTACGAGTTGGTGCGAGAAGCCGGCTGGAGAATAAACTCCAAAGGAGAAACCTCATAGCCACCTTGTTGTTCCATTTTGGCGAAAAGCTCTTCGAGTTTGGCAAAATGAAATCCCTCAAACACCTCTGCAAATTCCTTTTCGGAGTTTATATACACCCGTTTACGATGCCTGTAGCCAGGATTCTTGAGCAGACAGGCCAGAGCTACGATTTCTTTGAACGTAACCTCACGGGACCCGCTCGAAAAGATCGGGTCTTTCTCAAACGGGGTAAACTTGCTGATCAACTCATCAAAATAGCGGACATACAGCACATGCAACGTCTTTTCAGTGCCATCTTCGGCAAATGTGACTTCACTGCGGTTGAAGAAGTCTTCGGAAGTGTTGGATTTTTCCTTTTCAAGTTCATAACCGCTGCATTGTTTGATAAACATGCCAATCCTCCCCGGGATTTATCTAATGGTACAAACAGTCAAATTATATGTATGCGTTCCCCGCTTTTTTAAGGCGTGGAACGCAAGAATTAATATTTCTAATTTTAGCATATTTCCAAAAGGCTGTCTTAAATTTTCTACCCATCAAGCTCCTGAAACTTTTCAAAGAACAGGTCTGCCTCCTCCCCGCTGTCCTCGTCGTTCAAAGTCTCTGGCAGCGGCGGTAGCTCCGAAAGGCTCTTTAAGCCAAAATAATCGAGGAACTCTCTTGTCGTTCCATACAAATAAGCACGGCCGGCACCTTCCGCCCTGCCGACCTCTTTAATCAAAGCTCTTGCAGCAAGGGTTTGTAGCGGGCGTTCGGTTTTAACCCCCCGTATTTCTTCAATTTCCACCCTTGTAATCGGCTGCCTGTAAGCAATGATCGCCAATGTTTCCAATGCAGCCTGTGATAAATGGGAACCGCCAGGGGTCTCGACAAGACGTTTAAGGTAAACAGCATGCTCTTTTTTCGTAGCAAGCTGGTAAACCCCCGCCATGCTAACCAGCATAAGGCCCCGGTTTTCATCTTTCTCGTAATCTTCCTGCAGGTCCTCGATGATTTCCTGTGCCTTTAGCTCTTCCACTTCCAGGACTTCGGCTATCTGCTTTATGGAGAGCCCTCCATCTCCTGCCGCAAACAAGATGCTCTCAAGGATTCCTTTCCAGTTAATCAGTTGCATCCACGGCCCCTCCTTCCTGGGCTGTCACATAAATCTCGGCGAAATTGCCCTCTTGTTCAACCAGTACTTCCTGCCTTTTCATCAACTCAAGCAAGGCCAGAAACGTGACGACCATATGATTCCGTTCCCGAATGGGAAAGAGCTCGTTCAAGCTCTTGCGGGAGTTTGTCCTCTTAAGCAGTTCAATGATTTCCCCCATTCTTTTCTCGATGGGTATTTCCTGCCGGGCTACTTTTGCCGATAAAGGTTTCTGCAGTTTTTTCCTTCTCATCAGCTTCTGGAAAGCTCCAAGCATATCATACAGGGAAACATTCAAGTCGGCGTTATCGGATTGTGCCTCTTTCGCATACTCTGACAAGTCGCTGGGAGGTTTCGTATAGATTAAACTGCGTTCATGTTCAAGGTCCTTGAATTCATTTGCAGCTTCCTTATACTTCCTGTATTCGATCAGCCTTTCCACCAGCTCCTCGCGGGGATCTTCTTCTTCTTCAAACCCATATTCCTCCGACAGGTCTTCCTCATGCTTTGGAAGCAGCATTTTGCTTTTAATTGCAAGCAGCGTGGCCGCCATTACTAAAAATTCGCTGGCTACATTCAGTTCAAGCTCCTTCATCGTATGGATATAGAGGAGATATTGTTCTGTGATTTCAGCCACCGGTATATCATATATATCTATTTCCAGCCTGTTGATCAAATGGAGCAGGAGGTCGAGCGGACCCTCAAACGCTTCAATTTTTACATTATATTGCATTGTGTCAACCACCATCATGTTGTCTTTGTATTATCATAAATAGTATAGAGGATTGCTCAGCACTAAGCCATTAAAAACGGGGCATATGGCAGTGCAGTTTCAATGTTTTTCAAAAATTATGGTAAGCTAATGATAGTTTTCCGTTATTAAGGGGGGAGAAAATGTTTCCAAAGGCGTATATTCAATATCTGGTCCATTTCCATGGCGACCGGGACTATTTCGAGTGCCACGAGGTGCTGGAGGAATTCTGGAAGGAAATGGAGCCAGGCAACAAGGAGTCAGCATGGGTTGGATTCATCCAGCTCGCCGTCTCTTCCTATCACTACCGACGCAGGAATTTGGCTGGAGCCCTCAGGACACATGATAAATCTGCAGCTATTTTATCGCTGAATAAAGAAAAGAATGAGGAGCTTGGCCTGGACCATGACTTATTAATGACTATCCTAAAAAAACGGCGTGAAGCAATTCAAGCTGAAGCTCCTTATCAAAGCATCAACCTGCCTATCGCAGACGAAAGCCTCAGGAATCTCTGCATCTCACAATGCCGGAAGCAAGGTTTTACCTGGTGCGAAAATAGCGGTCCCGCCAGCGAGGATTTAGTGAACAGGCACTCCAGAAGGGATCGGTCCCAGGTCATCCTTGAGCGGGAAAGGGCTTTGCGCCAGCGAACAAAAGAAAAAAGGCAGTGATTACCTTACATCACTGCCCCGGTTTTTCCAAAGTTCCGCATTTCTCAATAAATCCCGCCGTATCAGCATTTGGAGTCACCACTTTATCAGCGTGCAGCTCCTGCAAGGCACAAACCATTGCTTTGCCGATTCCTTGTTGACGGTGGGAAGGGTTAACCGAAATATGCTGAATCTCAAGCACATCTTCACTGACAAACTGCACTCCAATAAGGCCTGTGATGTCTTCATCCTTCCACAGGAACAGCTGCCAGCTGTCGTCAATCTCATATTGCCTCATTGTTTGCTGAAGCTTTTTGATGTCCTTCTCATTAGGCATGAAGGACAAAAGCCCCATTGCGATTTTTTCGAAAGCTTTTTTATAGCGAATTAACATATTGATCCCTCATTAATGATCTGAGCATATTGTATAATGACACATCCATTTTTTCCATTAGCGTTTATATTTAAACCTTATGTATAGTATGCCTGATATGGAAAGCTGGTTCACTCATAAAATATAATTGCGTTAATCATACAGAATTTGCCCGTTTTCTTCAAATATATTTCTCCGGATCGTTATTTTGCGGGGACAATATAGAGCCAGTAATAGATTCCCCACGCTGTTCCCATGAGCAGGAGCAGAGCAAACAGCAGCAAGTTATTCTTCTTCATGTCCGACCTCCCACATGATATTCTACAACAGAGTCAGCCAAAAAGACAATCATGCAGATAAACTGGACAGTTTACTTGAGTTCCTATTCTAAATCATGCAAATTCTTAAAAAAGCTAAGCTGCCAAATGCGGCAGCTTAATTTCTGACCTTCTCTTTCAAGGGCAGATCCAAGCGGATCATATCTTCAAAAGATTCCCTTTTCACTACCAGCCTTGCCTCGCCATTTTCCACAAACACAACGGGAGGCCTTGGGATTCTATTATAATTATTTGCCATGGAGTATCCATAGGCTCCTGTGCAAAAAACAGCCAGGAGGTCATTGCTTGAGGATTTTGGCAATGGCAAGTCCCAGATCAGCATATCCCCCGACTCACAGCATTTTCCTGCGATAGAAACAGTTTCTTCAGGCTGTTCGAGAGCTTTGTTGGCTAGTATAGCCTCATACTTGGCCTGGTACAGGGCGGGGCGGATATTATCGCTCATTCCCCCGTCAACGGCAACGTACTGCCTGACATTAGGCACCTCTTTACGTGAACCAATCTTGTATAGAGTGGTTCCTGCATCCCCAACCATGGAACGGCCTGGCTCGATCCAGATTTCCGGCATCTTAAGGCCATATGCTTCTGCCTGGTTCTTGACTTCAGCTATGATTTCTTCGACGTACTGTGATGCCGGAATAGGGTCGTCCTCACTTGTATAGCGGATCCCGAACCCTCCTCCGAGATTCAGCACCCGTGCTTCAAATTTTTTTGCTGCTTTCCAATCATTCAATTTGGCCATTATTTTCTTGGCAGCCAGCAAAAACCCGGTGGTTTCGAATATTTGGGAGCCAATATGGCAATGTATTCCAAGCAGATCAATATGCCCGGACTTTAAAGCTGTTGCGATCGCACTGTCTGCCTGCCCATTTTCCAGTCCGAACCCAAACTTGGAGTCTTCCTGCCCCGTCAGAATATAATCATGAGTATGCGCTTCGATGCCTGGCGTTACCCGCAACAGGATGCTGACTTTCTTTCCTTGCGCTGCACACAATTCTTCCAGCAATTCCAGCTCATAGAAATTATCAACTACAAAACAGCCAATTCCTTTTTCAATAGCCAGATTGATTTCTTCAATGCTTTTATTATTCCCATGAAAGTGGATTTTCTCCGGGGGAAACCCAGCTGCAAGCGCTGTATGGAGTTCTCCTCCGGAAACAACGTCCAAAGACAGCCCTTCCTCTTCTGCAAGCTGTACCATGGCTACGGCTGAAAACGCCTTGCTTGCATAGGCAACTTGTGCCTTCACGCCAAGGGTATCGAATGTTGTCCTGAAACTCTGTGCCCTCTCCCTGATCAATGCAACATCATAGACATACAGAGGCGTCCCAAACTCCTCTGCAAGTTTAACTGTATCAATGCCGCCAATCTCGAGATGGCCGAGTCTGTTTACTTTGGCTGTTCCATGAAATTGCATGATATCTCTCATTCCTTTTCGGCCAAAATGAATAAATAGACAGCATCCTGAAGGAAAGACTGCCCATTCATTCCCTTTAGCTCATTAAATTAAAAATTAAAATTACTTTATCATAATTTTAATGAACACGCAATTCCAGGTTTTTACCTTTTAGCCGGCTGTTTCTGGCGGTTTCTTGCGTGGACAATGCTTGGCCGGATTTTGGATCCGGGAACCGCCCTCCTGATGAGGATTTGCATAAAAGCCGCCGGGGCAAACGGGATAAAAGGCCATAAATAAGGGGTATTCAGGCACTTGATGCTCGCAAGGAGCAATATCCAGGCTGTTACTCCGACAATAAAGCCCGGCACCCCAAAAATAGCTGCAGCTGCCAGCAAAAGAATTCTTCCTATCTTGTTGGCAACACTTAACTCGTAACTTGGGGTAGCATAGGTGCCGATTGTTGCCACGGCCACATACAGAATGACCTCGGGAACAAACAAACCTACATTTATGGCGATTTCCCCTATCAGCACCGCAGCAATCAAGCCCATTGCCGTGGAAAGCGGAGTTGGTGTATGAATCGCAGCCAGCCTGAGGAATTCCACCCCAATATCAGCAATAAAAAGCTGCAGCAAAATCGGGATATTGGAGCCCTCTTTCGGTCCGATGAAGGAAATGAAATCCGGTACAATTCCGGGTTCCTTAACGAAAATATACCAAAGCGGGAGAATCATAAGGGAAGCAGCAACCCCCAGGAAACGAATCCATCTTACCATTGTCCCTACAGCCGGGGACTGCCTGTATTCTTCGGCATGCTGAAGGTGATGGAAGTAGGTGGTAGGCGTGATGATGACGCTTGGGGATGTATCCACATAAATAAGAACATGCCCTTCTAGCAGGTGGGTTGCTGCCACATCCGCCCTTTCCGTGTAACGGACAAGCGGAAAAGGATTATACCCTTGCTTGACGATGAACTCTTCAATTGTTTTATCAGCCATTGCAATCCCATCAATTTCAATGGCTTCCAATTCTTTCTTTATAACCTCGATCAAGGCAGGATTTGCCACATCTTTTATATACCCAATGGCCACATCCGTTTTTGAGCGCTCTCCTACCTTCATAATCTCAAATCTTAGCCTCTCGTCCCTTATCCGGCGCCGCGTCAGTGCGGTATTGACAATAATATTCTCCACAAACCCATCCCGCGACCCGCGGACAACCTTTTCCGTATCCGGTTCCTGGGGCTGCCTACCGGGATAGCTGCGCACATCCACAACCAATCCGATAGCTTCGCCTTCAACCATAATGACAATCAGCCCAGAGAGCACCTGGTCGACAACTTCGTCCATCGTTTTTATCTGTTCGACCGACTGGTGGGTGATACGGTTTTCAACGATGGATTGCAGCTGGGACGACAGTCGTTCCCGGTCATTGATTTCGACTAATTCTCTTGTGATATCGATAATGAACTGCGTGTCGCACAGTCCATTGACATAATAAAAGTGTACGTCCTTTTTAAGGATTTTCAGCTTCCTTACCCCAAGGTCGAAGCTGTCGCCAAGGCCGATACGGTCTTTCATGTAATCTTCGACGTCAACGAGCGATTTGGGAATGTGCTGTTTATTCTTGTTACTGTCCATAAAATCTGCTCCTTTCCAAGAGGATGATTTACCATGCCACCCGGCCTCCACTGCTAACCGACAAAATACATCCACTGGAATAAGGACCCCGCCACTTTTCCCAGGACAAACGCCATGATAAGGATGACAATCCGGTCTTCAATCCGGACTCGTTTGGCGAGGATCGGAAATACATTCAGTACCTCTGTCAGTGCAGCAGCAAGCATGCCTACAAAAACTCCGCTTGCCAGACCAATGGGTATGGCCGCCGCTCCCGGCAGGTATAAAACTGGGTCCTGCAGGCTTCCAAAAGTGCCAGCTACTGCCCCTAAGACAACGGACCATTCATACCACTGGATGAGATGCATGGTTTTGGAGAGCTGGGTCAGCCTTGGTATAATTCCAAGGACCACGAGAAAGGCCACAAACCCCGCTCCGACCGCCAAACCTCCAGCAAAACCCACCAGCAATACAAGCAAGATATTAATCGTCATCAAGATGCTTCATACTCTCCTTGTTTTCTTTCATAACCACATACTGGTCAAGCGACTGCTGATATTGAAACATTTCGACCTCGAGCGGGCTCGGCTCTTCGTTCAGCCTTTTCCGGAAAACATGATTAAAAAAAAGAATCATTCCCAGTCCAAGCCCAAATGAATAAGGAATTTGAAAAAGCAATGGCTTGTATGCCTCCTCGCCTGTCAGGATGGTATAGATCCGCTGGTGGACCTCCTGCATGCTGACATCTTCATGAAAGTTCATGATTGTAAGTGCTGCACCTGTAAACAGCAGCATCCAGATTAAAAGGAACAATGGAAGCGTGATGGCTTTTTTCTTGAGCATGACTTCAATAATTGTCTGGGCCGGCCCTACTGCCTGTACCTCATTATTCGGAAAAGCAGAAGTTATAACCGAAATAACCTTCATCACATCAATAATGATGATATTTTTGTCCTGGGGCGTCACTTTATGGATATGGAGCATGTTCAACCTCTGATGGATTTCGTCGTTAGAAATAATCTGGGCGATATCCTTTAACAACAGGCTTTCATCAGGCTTCACCTGTACCCGGTGGCGCAAGCGGATATAAATGGTATTTTCCATCCCATCACTTCCAACACAAAGTTTTCCTTGTATAAGTAGTATTGGTTGGTTGAGTATTTGTATGAAATCCAATAACTGGCACTACTTTTCCTAATCATGGAAGGGAGGTTCTTTGTAAATGAAAAACCCGTATGGATCAAGAATCCATACGGGTTTTCATTTGCTGCAGTATTTTCTTTTCAAGCCGGGATACCTGCACCTGGGATATGCCCAGCCTCACGGCTACTTCCGACTGGGTCTGGTCCTTATAATACCGGAGATAGACAATCAGCCTTTCCCGGTCGTCGAGCTCCCTGATCGCCTCCTTAAGGGCGATTTTATCAAACCATTTGCCCTCTTCGCCATTATCAATCTGGTCGAGAAGGGTGATCGGGTCGCCATCGTTTTCATAGACGGTTTCATGGATGGAAGATGGCGTCCTGCTTGCTTCCTGTGCCAGGATGATTTCTTCTGGAGTCAGCTGAAGATATTCCGCCAATTCATTTACGGTCGGAACCCTCCCATAATTCTTGGATAGCTCATCCTTTGCTTTTCTGATTTTGTTCGCCATTTCCTTTAGGGAACGGCTTACTTTCACGGTGCCGTCATCCCTGATGAAACGCTGGATTTCACCAATGATCATCGGGACGGCATACGTCGAAAATTTGACATCATAAGAAAGGTCAAATTTATCCACAGATTTAAGGAGACCGATACTGCCTATCTGAAACAGGTCATCCGGCTCATAGCCGCGATTCAGGAAACGCTGAACGACCGACCAGACAAGCCGCATATTCTTCTGAACGATCAGGTCCCTTGCTTCCTGGTCTCCTTCATGGCTCCTCTTGATCAGTTCCTTGACTTCATGATCCTTCAAATAGGCTTGACTGCTATCGTTTTTCACTTCAACATCCATAAGCAGGACTCCTTAATTACACAGTGCTTTGCTTTTTGATAAATGCTTCTTTAGGCGGATTTCAGTTCCAAAGCCCGCTTCAGACCTCACTTCTACTTCATCCATAAAATTTTCCATGATGGTAAAGCCCATCCCCGACCGCTCCAGCTCAGGCTTGGAAGTATATAAAGGCTGCCGGGCTTCTTCAATATCCCTTATCCCGATTCCTTCATCCCTGATCACAAGCTCGACAACTCCATCCTCCAGCCTGACCGAAATAAATACCTTTCCTTCAGAAGCATTTTCGTAGCCGTGGATAATGGAATTCGTCACTGCTTCAGAAATAACTGTTTTAATCTCTGTCAGTTCATCCATGGTAGGGTCGAGCTGAGCAATAAAAGCAGCCACCGTCACCCTGGCAAATGACTCATTCTGGCTCAGGGCACTGAACTGAAGACTCATTTCGTTTTTCATCATCATGCAACCCCCAATCTTTCCAAAGCATATTCCTCTGTCGGCTCAAGGCGGATAATTTTAAATAAGCCTGACATATCAAATAGCCGTTTGATTGGAGGTGAAATGGCACAAACAATCATTTCCCCATGAAGCTGTTTTACATGCTTGTATCTCCCCAAAATCACACCGAGTCCCGAGCTGTCCATAAAAGTCAGGTTTTCAAGGTTAAGGACAATATGGCGGACGCCTGAACTTTCCAGCATCTCTGTTGCCTGTTCGCGCAAGGAATCCGCCGCATGGTGATCCAGCTCTCCGCTTAGACGAATGCATAAGACGTCATTCCTGATTTCCATCCCAATGTTAAGACTCACTTGTCCATTGCCTCCTTATCTGGTATAAGGAGTCAAATTCGCCCTCCGCCATGCTGATTCCTTCCTTGGGACAAAACTAGTGGGCATTCGCTAAAAGTAGAAGCCACCTATCCCCTTTCGACAAAGTGTTTTTAGTCTCCAGCCCTTGAGAACATTCCGAACGCACGTTTATACAGCTGCCACCAGTTCGCCTTTTCAACGCTTTCATTTGCGACCAGCTTGGATTCTGCCAGCAGTTTGCCATCCTGCATCAGCTTTAGTGTTCCGATTGGATCTCCTTTTTGGATAGGGGCTTTCAAATTTTTCTTCAGCGTAATTTCCTGCTGAATATTATCGAAATTTTCCCCCTTCTTTGTCAGGATCGAGATTCTTTCGGATGTCACAACATTTACTTTCTTCCCGCTCCCTTTGCTTACAGGTGCCTGCCCGAGGGTATGGCCTTTTTTAAACATTGGGTGGGACTGGTACTGACTGAATGCATAATCGAGCATCTTCGAAACCTGTGCATTTCTTGACTTGGATGTCGGCGCACCGAATACTACTGCCACAACACGCATTCCATCCTTTTGCGCTGTTGCCGTCAAACAATATTTAGCTTCATTGGTAAAGCCGGTCTTAAGCCCGTCAACTCCAGGATAGAACCTGACCAGGCGGTTTGTGTTGACCAGCCAGAATTTTTTGTCTGTATCCTCGCGAAGATAATCTTCATACTGACCTGTAAATTTTGTAATGCCTTCATATTTCAGCAGCTCTTTGGCCATAACCGCCATGTCGTGAGCTGTACTGTAGTGGTCTTTTGTCGGAAGACCGGTCACATTTTTAAATTGGGTGTTTTCAAGTCCCAGTTCTTTCACTTTCGCATTCATCCGTTTGACGAACTCTTCCTCCGACCCTGCCAGGCGTTCCGCCATGGCTACGGAAGCATCGTTAGCCGAACCAATTGCAATCCCTTTGAGCATTTGTTCAACTGTCATCTCTTCGCCTGGCTCAAGGAAAATTTGTGACCCACCCATTGAGGCGGCATATTCGCTTGTACGAATTTTTTCATCCATTTTCAGCGTGCCCTTGTCCAAAGCTTCCATTATTAAAACCATTGTCATGATTTTTGTCATGCTGGCAGGCGGAAGCTGTTCATTGCTGTTCTTTTCATAAAGAATCTTGCCTGTATCCCGCTCAATCAAAATGGCTGAACTGGCATCTTCAGCTAGCTGTACACTATCCTCGTTGGCTGACGCGATACCCGCAAACATTGAAACAAAAAATATCGAAACAATGATCAGACTGAATAAACGTTTATGTTTCATGGCCATAAACCTCCTATCTTTATAGGGTCTATTTTTTCCATCAAACCCAATTTTATACAGTTAATGAAATAAAAAAAGACCGGCTTTTTTAGCCGGTCATCTGTTTATTGAGTTATTTCCTCATGGATCAATACAGGAGCCTTTACTTTTTCTTTTGAAATCCTGATATTGTTGTACAGTAGTTCCTTGACTTCACTCACATCCTCAAAGTTGCTGTGGATGGTCAGCAAGGATTCTCCCTTGGTGACTTTATCGCCAATCTTCTTCTTCAGGACAAGCCCGACAGCAAGGTCGATTTCCGATTCTTTTGTTGCCCGTCCTGCACCAAGCAGCATC
>NZ_LAYY01000044.1 GCF_000986785.1 Mesobacillus campisalis
TTAAGCCAGATTTCGGCTCGTATATTAAAATAAACCTCATGTTCCTTGTCTCCTTTTCCCCTGACAATTGCGGAACGGTTGGACCAATTTATGCAATAACGTTCAAGCGAAACAATTTCCCCGATCCTGCATCCTGTCGAGAACATAAATTCAAACAAGGCCTTTTCCATCGGACTAACACATGCTTCACGCAGAAGTTCGATTTCTCTTTCAGTTAAGAACTTCGGTATGCGTTTTCCGACCTTCGGTTCCTTTATCTTTGATGCAGGGTTATATTTTATATGACCTTCTTCGTGGCACCAACGGAATAAGGATTTCATAAACCGTATCCTATGTGCCATACTGGATGGCTTTAGGGCCGCCGCTGAATTATTAAGGTATTCCTTCAAATTTTCTGTGTTAAGGGTGGCTATTTCTGCATCCTTGAAATATAGCACAAGCAACTTTGCCTGAATGCCATAAGCTTTTATTGTATACGGTGAAAAGCCCTCAATTCGTTTGTCGGCTGCATATGTTTCCCACGCTTTTGATATTAACAACCCAATCCCCTCCATTTAAACTCTTCTTTTAAGAGGAATTATTGCCTGGATTATCGAAATATAGACTTATTAAGCTAAAGGGGCAGGATAGTTTAATAAAGAATATATTGGTGCTATAGTTGGAGAAGCTCCAGACACAAATAATAAAGAAAACTCGCCAATTACGGCGAGTTCTTGACTTTAAATTCAGAATATCACATCTAAACCGACTTAAAGTCAATTAAACTTGGGAAGCTAAATAGCCAAACAGTCCTTGAAGAGCTTCAAGCTGGGCTTTTGGGTCAATTGCACCATTTTCCTCAACTTCTTCTGCGTTTATACAGATTGGACCAACCGTGATTTCTATACCAAGAAGGTTAATCTCTATACCACAGGGGATAGCAACGCAAAGTAATGGATTAGCTCCTTCACAAGTGCATTGTGCTTGTTGTGTATCAGCCAATATGTTCACTCCTTTCTTTATTCAGATAATACATTATATTAATAACTAACGATGCCCGAAATGGACAGGGGTTGGTTTCCAAAACTTTATACTTAAATGTGCAATTGTTATTACCAGTGTTTAAAAAGGGCTGTTGAGTCAGCAAGATTATTAAATCCAGTAGTGAAAATCATTTCTGACCCTTTATTTCGAGAAACCGAGTTACCTTCTAATTCATCACAATTATTTAATGTAAAGTTAAAGCCAAGTATCTGGGCGATTGTATTAAGGATACTATGGTTCAGTGGCTATTCAAACGAGTGCGAATCTTTAAATCAGGCAAAAATCAGGGCAATTAAGGCATCACAACAGCTAATTGACTACGCTACCATGAATATAAATCGGTGGTGTTAGTTGGACACGGTTTTTTTAATATGTTAATTGCTAAAGAGTTACAGAAAAAGGGGTGGAAAGGTACAAGAAAAAGGGATGCAAAGCATTGGATATGCATTTTCCAACTTAGGAGTGCGTTGATCGAAGATTAACCGCCTTTTGTGGAATTCCTTATTAAACAAACGGGACAGTCTAATTGAAGAAAGACACCTAGGTTATAACGATGTAAAATTAAGTAAAAGTCATTGGGAGGAGCAAAACTTGAATATAGAAATATTAAGCTGCGCTGAAAGACAAATAAAAGCCATAGATGTTATGCAGCTATATAAGGATGTAGGTTGGTGGGAAGAAAGAATAGAACAAGATATTGAAGAGATATTAAACAACGAACAATCAGTGGGTGCGTGGAAAGACGATACTCTTATTGGTTTCGCCAGAGCTGTTTCAGACGGGAATTTTAGAGCGTACATTGAAGATGTTGTTATACATAGTTCATATCGAAAGGAAGGTATAGGAAAACTACTCGTATCAAAATTGTTAGATGAGCTTTCACATATCGATGTAATCAGTTTGTTTTGTGAGGGCCATTTAGTACCTTTCTATAAAAAAACAATTTTAAATATAGCAAATCACAATTTGTAATGCATAGAAAATAATATTTACGACATCCATATTACTTTATCAACTAAACAGGTGCGTTGATCCAGGAAGGATTAGCCCCTTTTTTGTTGAATCCTTTATTGAACAAACGGGGCAGATTAGTTGAATAAGTTAATCCAAAGGCAAGTATGTTTGAATGCTTAGGAACTTATAATGATTGATAATCGTATTTGTTAGAAAGGGGGTAATGAATTGAAAAAAGTTGGAATGATTTTATGTTTATTTATAGCCGTTATTGCAGTGTTTGCTTTTGTAAATAAATTTCATTATCCTTCTCTTCCGATAGATGATACGTCTGCAAAAGAAGCTATTGATATTCTGAAAGAATCGGAAAATAAAATAGCAGAAATTGCAGTAGAAGGCGATTCTATTTGGTATATCACACGTAGTGGGAATAAAGGTATCTCGGTTGCTGATGAAAATATAAAACAAATGATTGGTTCAAATGGATGGGAATTTAAAGAAAAAGATGGTGCTGGTCTCTTCTTTGAAAAAGACGGAAGGAGATTAATTGCCACCACTCAAATGTGGACCGAAAATTATGTTCTCGTTAAAATTCCAAGTAATTTTAAATAATATGGAGAGGTTTTTTATTTAGCTAACGAGTGCTTTGATCCAAAAAGGATTAAGGCACTTTTTGTTGAATTTCTTATTGAACAAACGGGGCATTTTAGTGGAGGAACATTTCTGTTCAACTCCTTTCAATGTTCGACCTTACACCAAGGGAAGTTCTATTTTGTAAAATTCACCATATCTTAACTAATATCAAAAGTTCCTCCAAGAGGAGTTATAAGCATGCTGCGGGTTAAATTTATGATTAAACAATTCCTCAAAGAGCCTTTATGGTTTAAAATCCTAATCTCTATAACTTTGCTTATTTCAATAATTTTTAGCAGTGCATTTTTTGCAAATAATGCTTATTATCAAAGTTTCTCCAAATTGGCCGCCGCTATCTTTTTTTGTGCATATGGAATTAAACTTAGGAGTAACCGTTTAACTTCTGTCATCTTATTATCTGCATCAGCTCTATGTATATTTCTATCCATTCTCGCTATATCTTAGTGAAGGTTCTATTCTCTAGTTCAACTTACGAGTGCTTTGATCCTGGAAGGATTAAAGCTCTTTTTTGTTGAACCTATTGAAGTAAAGGGGCAGTTTTGTTGAATCAAGAATTCAATTTCTAAATCTGACAATAAAGAGAAATTCATTAGAGTGGGAGTGTTTACTTTGAGGATATTGGTTACTGGTTCAACAGGACAACTAGGGTCAACTTTAGTTAAGCAACTAAAAGGTTCTGATTATAAAGTTAAAATAACTTCTAGAAGAAAACCTGAAGGATTAGGACATTTCGAGTGGGTTTATAGCGATTTATCGTCTGGTGAAGGATTAGAAGTAGCAGTAAAAGATGTAGATGTAATTATACACGCAGCAACAAGTCCGATTAAAAATTCAAAAATGGTCGAGGTTTTAGCTTTTAAGGAGTTTTTAGGTAAAATGAAACACATAAAACATTTTATTTATCCGTCAATTGTTGGGATAGATGAAATACCATTTAAATATTATAAACACAAATATGAAGCAGAAGAGTTGTTAAATAATTGTTCTATCCATCACACAATTGTACGTGCCACTCAGTTCCACAATTTTGTCGAAAATTTATTTATATCAAAACCACTCTTTAAAAGATATATTGTCCCTGGAAACTTTAAATTTCAAAGTGTTGATGTTAGTGAATTTGCCAGTCATCTAATAGGTTTAGTGGAAAAAGATCCACAAGGAAGAGCGGATGATTTTGGTGGACCAGATATTATGACATTAAAAGAAATGGTTGAACTGAAAATCAAAAAAAATAAGGAATCTAATAAAGTTTTAAGCATTTCATTTCCAGGAAAACTGTACAAATCTATCTCCGAGGGGAAAAATACAAATTCTTTTCGAAAAAACGGGAAAATCAGCTTCGGAGAATATCTAAGTAATAAGATCGAATGAGGTATTCAGGCTACTGAGTGGGCCTTCTTTGTTTCCTAAAAAGATTGTGAAGATTTATACTTAAACTAACGGGTGCTTTAGTTTAATAAAAAGAGTTAACCGGGGCAAATTATTTATTTCTTTTTAACTAAGGGGGGAGTTTAAAAAAGGTGATAAGCCCCAAAAAATAAATAATATGGAGGAGATTACAATTCTATACTTCTCCTAGGGCCTATGG
This sequence comes from Mesobacillus campisalis, assembly GCF_000986785.1. GTDB lineage: Bacteria > Bacillota > Bacilli > Bacillales > Cytobacillaceae > Mesobacillus_B > Mesobacillus_B campisalis. Next base: position 4,220 of record NZ_LAYY01000044.1, read on the forward strand.
GTGAAAAATCCATTAAGCTCTTGATACAATAACATAAAATGGGGTATCTGATGAACCTAGAAAAATTATCTACTGAAGAATTCATGAGGGCCTACGACAGATTAAAAAGTAGCCTTCAAATTAAATTTACTGATCAAGATGCGGATTATAAAGAAAAGATAAAAGAGGAACTTTTAAAAAGGTTCAGAACTTAGGTAACAAAAATGATTAACTTCTCAAAGCCGCAGATGGAAGCACTCCAAATAGTCTGGAAATTGGAAATATCTTTGCATTATCTGGTGGTGAATTTTCTGAAAAAGAAAAAGCCTACATCGATGAATATTTACTGAAAATCCCGAGAACGAGAACACAGGAACCATTAAAAATTTATTTATTGCTATTGCAAGAAAAAGCTCTGGGTCTTATGCCCAAAGCTTTACTTTTGAATTTTGGTAATGATATTCTGCCCATATTTATTTGTGTAATAATAATAGGTGTAAGATTTTCCTGAGATTAAGTTCTTTTCATACCAATCATTAGATGATCTAAAAACCATATACTTACCTGATGATGTTTTCACTTCAAAAGAATTGCCGTCAGCCCACCCAATCAAAATCCCTTTTTCATAATGAGACTGTTCAATATTGGACCATGCAGCATCAACAGGATTTGCAGCTCCCACACCTGAAACCAGCATTCCAGCGATCCCAAAAGCAACGGCAAACTTTTTCAATTTCTCCATTCTAAATCACCCCAAAACATTATATTCAAAAAAAAGGAAAAAAGAAGGGGGGTCATCTCCCTATCTTCTTAAAATATAAATAGTTTGTGAAATTTTGCACTTAAAGTAACGGGTGCGTTTCTACAATATGTGGAGACGCATTTTTCTTATTAAAGTAACGGGACAGGTTAGAAAAGGGGTAGCGTCAATAAAATGCACATTTACGCCGATAAGTAATTCTGAATTTAGGAGCTGTTGTACTTGCAGTTCCTTCTGAGAAGTAAGATATTATTAATCGAATAAGTAGTATTATAAGCCATCTAACCTACATACAACAGTCTGGAACAATCCGATAAGAGTTGTTCCTTTTTCCATTTATACCTTAGATTATAGAAGGTCATAAAAATCCAATATTTTTTCAAACCAGATGAAGGTTAGCTACGTCTATTATATGTGAGAGGGTGATAACAAGATGAATGGACTAAAACAACTGGCGGTGACAGATGAAAGTATGGTGCTTGAGAGAGAGGAAATAATTGATCAATTAATGCAAGAATATAGCGATGATATCCTGCATCTCGTATATACATATGTTAAAAACCGAGCGACAGCAGAAGATTTAACGCAAGAGATCTTTATAAAGTGTTATGAAAGGTTACATCAGTTTAATCAGCAGGCGGCAATAAAAACATGGGTATATCGTATTGCTAGTAATCATTGTAAGGACTATTTAAGAAGCTGGCATTATCGCAAAATAACGCTTAGCGATAAAATTTTGGATTATATACCTTCGAAATCAAAACAGGTTGAAGAAGAGATTATCGCGAATAGTGAAGAAAACATCTTAACAAATGCTGTCTTGAATTTACCTCTAAAGTACAGAGAAGTAGTATTTCTACATTATTATGAAGAACTGTCCTTAGCAGAAATAAGTAAGATTACCACTGTTAATATAAATACAATAAAAACTAGATTAAAGCGTGCGAAAGACTTATTAAAAGACAAGATGATCGAGGAGGTTTAGAAGATGAGTGATCCATTTACGAACCTGAAGAGTTCGATGGAAAAATCAGTTTTTAAGGATTTTTCTTTTTCAAATGAACGAAAGAATGCCGTTAAAGAAGCCATTCGTATAAGTCAATCTCAACCACAATTTCATTCTTGGAAGATCGAAACCATTATAGCTATATTAGAATCGGTTCAGCATGAATCAAAGGACGGATACACTATTTCTACCCAACTTTTTCAAAAGAATGAACGTACTTTCCAAAAAAATGAAGGGCAGCTTTATACCCTTCTACATCTATTAGAAAATAAAGAAATACTTACTTCAAATTGGATAAACAAAAAGAAATATTACTCCTTAAATTCAAAAGGAAAAAAATACTTAGCTACCTATAAACAAGATACCTCAAAACAAGAGTTATCCCTTAACCACTTACTAGAGGAGGCGTCTTTATGAGTTCTCCCGAATTTGAAGAATTTTTAAGGAAAGTAACGTCCAAAGTGAAATTTAAGGAAGCCCACAACAAGATAAAAACAGAGCTTACACATCACCTGGAAGAGGTAAGCCAAGCTTACAAAAAGAGAGGATTTTCTAAAGAGGAGGCAGATGAAAAGGCCATTCAGGAAATGGGAAATCCATTTTCCATTGGAGAGAATTTAAATCCGCTTCACAAGCCAAAAATGGATTGGATTCTAATTGTTTTATTTGTTATGTTTGCTGGCATTAGTTTTCTGCCGCTAGTTGATGGAATTCCTGAAATCTCCTTATCAAGCACCTATTTTATGGGGCGACAGGCGATCTGGTACATCCTGGCCGTTCTTGTCATCATTGGATTCCTTTTCTTTGATTATAAAAAATTAAAGAACTGGTGGATGTACTTTTATGCTGGCGGCTTACTGATTCATTTATATCTCCATTTATTTGGACTTATGGTCAACGGAGCAAAAAAGTGGGTTTCCCTTCCAGGCCTAACGGTCGATGGAACTATGATGAGCTTATTTTTCTTTTTTCTTGCTTGGGCGGGTATTTTTAACAAGATGAATGAGTTTCAAAGTTGGAAAAAACAAGGTTTCCTTTTTGTCTTGTTTTGGACTCCCATTTTGCTGTACATGATGGTGCCAAACTTTATCATTAGTATTATTTACTTTTTGTGTATACTTGGGATGTTTGCTTTCGCTCGAATCCAGAAGAAATTAGCTATAAATCTGGCCCTAACAAATCTATTGGCTGGGATTACTTTCATGATTATGATCTACATGACCTCACGCCAAAGTTATTTATTTACTAGATTATCTGTTTTTATAAACCCTGATGCTAATCCAAATGGAGCGGGATATTTATATATGGCGGTTAGGAAAGTCCTTGCAGAAGCGGGATGGTTCGGTAACGGACTTCACAACGATTTGAACTTTCAAATGTTACCAGAAGCACATACAGATTTTGCTTTCCCTTTCCTCATCTATTCTCTTGGTTGGGCATTCGGATTCGTTCTTTGTTTGATCTTACTGATATTTATTTCAAGGATCTCAAAAAATGCGTTTAAAACAAAGGACCTCTATGGGAGATTGATCGTAATTGGTGGTGCTGTATTATTTGCGGTTCCTACTGCCTGGAACATCTTAATGGGCCTTGGAGTCGTGCCGATGATGGAAGTTTCCCTGCCGTTTATTAGTTATGGAGGCAGTGGGATTGTCTTTTACGCTGCTGTTTTAGGACTCATTTTAAATGTTTATCGAAGGAAAGATATTGTAGAACCCATGATAGCAGATATTTAAGTAACGATTATTAATTATAATTTATAAAGGAAAGTAGTAGTTTGAATTCCAAAAATAGATATTTAAATTTAAAGTAAAAATCTAAATGTTGATAAAAAGGGCGATAGCTATATAAAAGCTGTCGCCTTTCCCTTATTGAAGTAACTAGTGCTTTGATCCAAGAAGAAATAAGGCACTTTTTTATTGAATTGCTTATTACGCTAACGGGGCAGGTTAGCTTAACAAGATTAGCTACAAACTAAAGGACATGAGTACAGAAAGGATATTGGTTGAAATGACCATTTTAAATTATCTCGGCTGTAATTTTATTTTGCCTTATAGTGAAGGTGATAGTGATAATAAAATTTTGATTATGGAAAGTATTTCAGGCGATGAGGCACTGGCTAGTGTGAAAAAGCACTTTACGACTAAATATGTATATCAACTCTTTGCTCCTTGGGGCTCGGGTATTTGGTTTAATAAACATTATCGTAATGAGTACCCAAAAAGTAATACAGAATCACAAGAGAGTTTTCTTTCATTATGTCACCTGCTTGATGCTAACCTCCAAGCGGGGGATTATTGTGAGCTATACATTTGTTGGGCTGGTGAAGAAGGAGAAGATAGAAATATGGAATTAGACCAAATCATAAATCTTAATGCTTTTGATATCAATAAGATACAGATATACGAGAAAACACTTTTGGTAATACAAAAATAATTGTTCACTCAACGGGGCGATGATCCAGGCAGGATTAACCGCCTTTTGTTGAATGCCTTATTGAACACATGGGGCAGGATAGTTGAACAAGGGTCTCATAATTCGTCTTTGACACAAACTGTGAAACAAAGGTTTTAGTACAATTATTTTGAAAATAATTGACCAAAAAAAATGAACGGCAGTTTACTTACAAATTACCCGTTCATATCTATATTTTTATTAAGTCATAACTTAACGGTAAAACTTTTCATTAACTTCCCAGGATTCCACAATTTGTCGGGCAGTTTGAAAATTATAACCTTTGCCCATTAAAAAGCTAATGGCTGCTACCTCCAACATGGCATGCTGATACGAGGTTACCTTAGCCTCTTGAAGACCGTACTTTACAGCAGTTCCCACAGTCGTCATTGTATGATGTTTTAACTGTTGAGATTGAAAGTCACCAGATCCCAATTGATAATGAAAAGGATTTTGAATTTGATACCAATTACTATTCATAATTCCAACACCCCTTAATAAAGAACTAATGTAAACTATGTTCAGATTGTTAAGGAGTTTCGCCTATTTTATATTTAAGGAGCGGATGCCGATTAATGCATAGGTCTAAATAAATGTGTAGTAAACGTGGAGAGATTGTTTTACTAATGGGTTCGAAGTTGAGCTCCCAAACAAGGTAGCATTTTTCTTATTTGACAAATTGGGATAATTGGTCAGAGATGTTTGTATAATTCATCTTAGGAACCAATTCTGCATTAAGAACATGACAAAAAGCTACCCACCTCCCGGGACGGATAGCTTTTTGTACTCATAAGGGGAAACTGGTGCCTGTGAGCACCCTTAGAATTATAAACAGGTTTTAAAAGTTCTATAACCAAAGAAAAAATCTATCCTGATTCGGGTAAGGATAGATTTTTTCTGCTTATTTAAGTTTTTGCTGATGCTTCGCAGCGTCATTTTTAATATGATCAAGAAAAGAGTGAATTATGCGATACTTACTCACATACTTGGCTTGAGGCAGTTAGAGATTGAAAAAACTGTCCCTCGCTCACTAAAAGGGACAGCCATACAGAGGAACAAACACCCTAATGCGGATTGAATGGTAGTATGCGCCAAAATAAATGTATACATTTGAAGACAAAAGAGCAGCTCTCGGGTGTTACATTTATTTTCTTTATAATGTGTCCCAAAATGTGTATTTTAGTTTCTAATTCAACCATAGGGTGGGATGTGTTGATCAGGAAGAGAATTAACGCCTTTTATGTTTAAAGCCTTATTGAATAAACGGGGCAGGTTGGTTTAATAATCACCACTTATTTCTTTAGCTTAAAAATGTTAGGTTAAATTAAAATAAAGTAAGATGGGGGGATTTTATGAAAAAACATTTCTTTCTTTTGGCAATCTTAATATTAGTCTTAACGGCTTGTGGAACGGAAATTGAGAATGTTGAAGAAGTAAGTGTAAATTATTGGGAAAACGGTGTGGGAAACCAACAAGATGAAGTGATTTCCAATAAAAATATTGTAAATACATTTGTGAATGCTGTTAATGATGCAAAGAAATTGGATGAAGACAATATAATTAAAACTAAACCATTATTATCATTTAATTTGGTGTCGAAAGATGAGGAACAGGGCTATCACTTATGGATTACATCAAGTGGAATTGGCTATATACAAAATCTATACCCTTCTGAAGGTCAAACTTTTGAATTATCTAAAACCTCAGTTGAAAATTTGACTAAATTTGTTGATTCTAGAGATAATGTAGATGTTATTAATGACGTAGAGTTTGAAGAGTAAGCCGCCTTAACATTTAATGCATCGTCTTTTTTGCTTGTTCGTCACAAAAAGGTTGTGAAAAATTAAACATAAACACGGGTGCTTTGATCTATGAAGGATTAGGCACCGTTGAATTCCTTATTGAACAAACGGGGCAGTATTGTTTAATAAGCAAGTTGTAAACGGGTAGTAGGAGGCAAATACTGTGAAGTAACACAAACTTTGTGGAGTGAATTTATTTTTCAAATATCCCTATAAAATTTTTTCTGTAACAGAACAACATAAAACCATGCAAGATGACAAGTAAAATAGCTAACATGAGTAAAGAATGGTCGAGGAATATATGAAGTAAAAGAATGTTGACGATAATTGGCGACAAAATTGAAAGGGCTAGCGGGACAAACCGATTAATTAATAGTAATAAACCACAAATAACCTCTAATGATTTTTCAAAGATAAGTAGATATTGAAACTCAAATAATGCCATTGCTTCAGGACTTGTTGCAATAAAGGGTTCTAAATTTAAAATTACAAAATAACCATTTATACCTGCAATTAGGAATATTAAACCTAAAGAAATCCTAGAGAAAGCAAGGAAGTATTTGATCATTTTTAACACGACCTCCAAAGTATACTTGAAAGGATTATAACATTTAAGAAAGTGGAAGTATATGGATTTTTTTGTTGCGCAGTTCGGACTTACTATCCTGTTGAAGAAAAAAGGGAGCTAGCCATAAAATTGTTTATCGTCCTTCTTTAACTATAGGGTGCAAGAATACAAAAGCAACGCCGACAAGCGTTGCTTCTTTTCTTCAGAAATATTTTTGGTAAAATTCCTGCCTCAGCCTTCCGCTCAGGTGAGCATAAATCCGTGTGGTTTCCCTCTTCTCGTGGCCCAAAAGACTTTGTATGACTTCAACAGGGGCTCCGTTATTCAACAAATGGGTTGCATAGCTGTGCCTGAGCTGATGAGGATAAATTTCCTTATTTATGACCGCACGAGCTGAGATTCGTTTTATGACATATCTCATTTGGGCAATACTCATGCGATGTGGCAGCCGCTCTGTCACAAATATGGCAGGATCCGTATCCTGGCGACCTTCAATGTACCGCTTAAGCCAGATTTCGGCTCGTATATTAAAATAAACCTCATGTTCCTTGTCTCCTTTTCCCCTGACAATTGCGGAACGGTTGGACCAATTTATGCAATAACGTTCAAGCGAAACAATTTCCCCGATCCTGCATCCTGTCGAGAACATAAATTCAAACAAGGCCTTTTCCATCGGACTAACACATGCTTCACGCAGAAGTTCGATTTCTCTTTCAGTTAAGAACTTCGGTATGCGTTTTCCGACCTTCGGTTCCTTTATCTTTGATGCAGGGTTATATTTTATATGACCTTCTTCGTGGCACCAACGGAATAAGGATTTCATAAACCGTATCCTATGTGCCATACTGGATGGCTTTAGGGCCGCCGCTGAATTATTAAGGTATTCCTTCAAATTTTCTGTGTTAAGGGTGGCTATTTCTGCATCCTTGAAATATAGCACAAGCAACTTTGCCTGAATGCCATAAGCTTTTATTGTATACGGTGAAAAGCCCTCAATTCGTTTGTCGGCTGCATATGTTTCCCACGCTTTTGATATTAACAACCCAATCCC
>NZ_LAYY01000045.1 GCF_000986785.1 Mesobacillus campisalis
TTTCCTTAGATTGTCTTCAACTGAGACCTCCTCTGAGGTAGGCCTCCCAGTACTTCCTTTTCCTCTTCGTTCTGTAAGGAACCCTTCTTCCCCAAATTGTTTAAAAGTTTTCCTCCACCTCTTCAGGCAGGATCTAGGTTTTTCCGCCCCGATTATTTCGATTTCAAAACCGTTTTCTATAAATATTTGAGAGGGAGCTTTCCCTTCAAGGTTTTCTTTAACGGCCTTAATTTTGAACGCTGGTGTATAAGCAATTGACCTTTCAGAAACATGGTCAACATTCTCATTGTTCTCCAACAGTTTCATTTGATGTTCATTGAATATTATTTTACTCATTTCGTTCCTCCGTCTATATCCCTGATTTGATTATAAACGGGCTAGGTCATTATAGACACAAAAAACCCGAATAACGGGCTTTTTCAAAGCGTCCATTATTCGGGGTATAGTTCAGATTGGAAGAAGGCTTAATAAAGGTGAAAAATCATTCATGGCAAACAAAGCTAAAACGCATGGAGAGCAACGAATCCTGCTGCGAGCTGCAAAACATATAAAGGCTCAGCCGAAACGGCCTTACTTGGCGCCAGTGAACTGCTCCGCTTCTGTAGAACCTTTCAGGGCCGTAGTGGAAGAGGTTCCGCCGCTGATGACCAGGGAGACTTCATCAAAGTATCCTGTTCCAACTTCGCGCTGATGCCTTGTGGCGGTGTATCCGTACTGCTCGCTGCCAAACTCGGCCTGCTGCAGCTCGGAATAGGCAGCCATTCCGCGGTCTTTGTAGCCGCGGGCCAGCTCAAACATGCTGTGGTTCAGGGCATGGAAACCGGCGAGGGTAACAAACTGGAACTTGTATCCCATCTTGCCTAGCTCCACCTGGAACTTCGCAATCGTTTCGTCATCAAGCTTCTTCTTCCAGTTGAAGGAAGGCGAGCAGTTGTAGGCAAGCAGCTTGCCAGGGAACTTCTCATGGATGGCTTCCGCAAAGCGTTTTGCTTCCTCAAGATTTGGTTCGGAAGTCTCGCACCAGATCATGTCGGCATATGGAGCGTAAGCCAAGCCGCGGGCAATCGCCTGGTCCAGGCCTGCCTTCGTGCGGAAGAATCCTTCCGGTGTGCGCTGCCCGGTAATGAACGGCGCATCATATGGGTCAACGTCACTGGTGATCAAGTCCGCGGCATTGGCATCCGTACGCGCAATCACCAGGGTTGGTGTTCCCATGACATCGGCAGCAAGGCGGGCCGCAATGAGGTTGCGCACGGCAGTCTGCGTTGGCAGCAATACTTTTCCGCCAAGATGGCCGCATTTCTTTTCGGAAGAAAGCTGGTCCTCAAAATGGACACCGGCCGCTCCAGCTTCAATCATGCCTTTCATCAGCTCGAAAACATTGAGCTGCCCGCCAAAGCCTGCTTCGGCATCGGCCACAATCGGAGCAAACCAGTCGATGGAGCTGTCACCTTCCGAGAACGTGATCTGGTCGGCACGCTGTAGAGCCTGGTTGATGCGTTTAACGACAGCCGGAACACTGTTTGCCGGATACAGGCTTTGGTCCGGGTACATATTTCCGGAAAGGTTGGCGTCTGCCGCCACCTGCCAGCCGCTCAGGTAAATGGCTTTCAATCCTGCCTTCACCTGCTGCACAGCCTGGTTGCCAGTCAAGGCTCCAAGTGCATTGACAAAATCCTCTTCATTGACCAGCTTCCAAAGCTTCTCGGCGCCGCGGCGGGCCAATGTATGCTCAATATCCACCGACCCTCTCAGTTTAATGACCTCCTGCGCGGTATAAGGCCTCTCCACGCCCTTCCAGCGAGCATCCATTTCCCAGCTTTCCTGCAATTGTTTTACACGTGCATCTGTCATTTTCCAATTCCTCCTATCAAACTATCAGTTTATGGATTTTGAATGATTCATTGGAGCCATGCACTGGGCAAGAGTGCTTTACCCTGCATGTTCATGTTGTTATAACACAGATAAATCATTTGATATTTGTATTATATAACAGAGAAAATGAAATGCAACTGTTTTAGTTAAATTTTTTGAATATTTTTTCGACAAGTTGTTGCGGCACGTAAAAAAAGAGGCATGCTCAGTAGCTTGAGCATGCCCCTTTAAGTCTAAAACATTTCTGAAGTTGTTTTTGCCTGCATGTGGAGCAGCAGGTAGTCAGGACCGCCCGCTTTCGAGTCGGTTCCCGACATATTGAAGCCCCCGAATGGCTGATAGCCGACGATGGCACCAGTGCAGCCGCGGTTGAAATAAAGGTTGCCCACATGGAAATCTTCGCGGGCCTGCTGGATTTTCTCACGGTTGCGGGTAATGACGGCACCAGTCAAGCCGTACTCGGTATTATTGGCAATTTCGATGGCATGGCTGAAGTCCCTCGCCTTTGTAAAGCCGACTACCGGTCCAAAAATTTCTTCCTGCATCAGGCGCGCACTTGGGTCAAGGTCAGCGAAGATGGTTGGCTGGATGAAGTAGCCCTTGGAATCATCTCCTTCACCGCCAGCCGCCAGCCGGCCTTCCTGCTTGCCGATTTTGATGTAATCCATAATTTTATTGTAGGCGTTCTGGTCTATGACCGGCCCCATAAAATTGGTCTGGTCCTCAGGGTTGCCGATTGTAAGCTGCTCGGTGAGTTCAATAGCGCGGTTGAGGACCTGGTCGTATACATCCTCAACAATCACCGCGCGGGAACAGGCCGAGCATTTCTGGCCGGAAAAGCCGAAGGCCGAAGCAACGATGGACTGGGCTGCAAGCTCAAGGTCCGCTTCGCTGTCAACGACGATGGTATCTTTCCCGCCCATCTCGGCAATGACCCTCTTGAGCCAGATTTGCCCTTCACTTAGCGTGGATGCACGCTGATTAATCCGGAGGCCGACATCACGGGAGCCAGTGAACGAAATGAAGCGTGTATCTTTATGGTCGACAAGATAGTCTCCGACTTCCGCCCCGCTTCCCGGAACAAAGTTCAAAACACCTTTTGGCAGGCCTGCCTCTTCCAGCACTTCCACGAATTTCGCGGCTACCACCGGGGTGGTCGAGGCCGGTTTCAATAGGACTGAGTTGCCGGCGACAATCGCCGCAACGGTGGTGCCAGCCATGATCGCCAGCGGGAAGTTCCATGGAGAAATAATGACGCCTACTCCAAGCGGAATATAGTCGTAGCGGTTATATTCATTAGGACGGCTTTGGACAGGCACACCGTCTTTAATTTTCAGCATTTGCCGTGCATAGTATTCTAGGAAGTCGATTGCTTCCGCCGTATCCGCATCCGCTTCACGCCAAGGCTTTCCTGCCTCTTTTGTCAGCAGGGCCGAAAACTCGTGCTTGCGCCGGCGCAGAATGGCTGCTGCCTTGAAAAGGACATCTGCCCGGATCTCAGGCTTAGTCTTCTTCCATGTTTTAAAAGCTTCCACCGCTGCCTGCATTGCCTTTTCCGCCAGATCCTTGCTGGCCTTGGAAACACGCCCGATCACTTCTTCCTTATTGGCAGGATTATAGGAGACTATTTTTTCTTCTGTTGTAATACGCTCTCCGCCAATCAAAAGATCATAATCCTTTCCCAGGTATCCTTCAACTGTCTTCAAACCTTCCAGATACTCATTGCGGTGCTCCTCCACCGAAAAATCAGTAAAAGGCTCATGTTTATATGGCTGAACCATTCGATCTCCTCCCTAAAATAAAGCGTTTACATTCAGCTTTTATTGTAACATGCCGTGGAGGGCGGTTCAAAAATTTTATAGTAATATATTAAACTGGCTCCGACGAAGATAATGAAAACTAGCAAAATTAACGAGAGCCCTTTGGCGAGTTCCAGCAGGACGATAGCGGGAATGATTAATCATCATAAACCTGGTGGTATCTGCGATATTTCCTTGCACCGGTACAGATTAATTCTGCTTTGGATAAAAGTTTTGAGGTGGTGGAAATGGAAGGAAGCTGAAGAAAAGCGCGCATCTGGCTGTTTTGAAAGGAGGTGTTGTAAAGAAGGCCATACTCATAAATTGCTTGAAGATGAGCTGTCCTCGATTTTTGCAGGCAGCGGGGACAGATCCAAAACCCATGCTTCCATGTCATGGGGAGCTGCAGGCAGCTGGGACAGCCAACGCCTGTCTTGATCTCCTGCGGAGAGATGGAATACTGACTTATGATGTCCAGATTTAATGACTCATGCAATTGAAGCAAGGTATCCTTTAATTTTTCCAACTGTCCCGGGGTAAGGATTTGTTTTTTATGAGCTTGTTCAGCTTCCTTGATTCGAAAAAGCAGGTTGCCAGCTGTGCCGATTTCTTTAAAAATGTGTTCCTGTCCCGGATTAGTCCTCAAGATGGCTGACGTGTTGCTCACGGCCACCTGATGAAGGAGGGGCAGCTTAAAAGAGAATCTTCCCGCCAGCAAGCAATCAAGCTGATATTTCTGCCGTTTAACCTGCAGGATGGGGTCAGACATAGCCTCGTTCTTTCCATTAACTGTTTTAATAAGCTGCTGGGAATGCTGATCAAGGAATAAATCGCCCGAGAGGTTTTTTATTTCAATCAGAAGGCCAAACCGTTGTGAGAGTAAAAGAGTATCAATTTGAAAGAAGAGTTGTTTATGGGGAAGACGGAGGGCGTGAAAAATGAGGTAATCTTCTTCCGGAAGAAGGCTTGTATAATAATCCACAGCCTGCTCCCCTTTAAAACCGGCTAAACGTCGGGAATATTCCTGCTCTAACTCGGCTCGTCTGGGGTGCTGTTCAGGCAGCCTGTAAAGCAAGGCCCTCAGTTTTTTAATCGCCAGCGGTTCCGTTCTGGGTTTTATAATCATTAAAGTTTACCTCCCTTGGTTAGTTAGTCACACATGTAGTGCTTCTTCTAGTGCGTAGCGTTCTCCTGCCTTGTTTGAGAGGTATTTTCGTCAATTTGTAGATCTTTTTGTTTGGATTTGTGAAAACCTATTTGCTGGTTTGACCTTTCTATTTGTGTGCGGGACTTTTATTGTCTGATTTTGTGTTGCTATTGTCCGAATGCTTGGTTCTATTGTCCGGATGCTTGATTCTATTGTCTGATTTCCCACTCCTATTTGCTGTTTTTCACGTTCTATTTGCCGACACATTTTCTATTGTCCGGTTTCGTGTTTTTATTGTCAGGTTTCGTGTTTCTATTGTCCAAGTTCATTATTCTATTGGCCAAATCCCCTCTCTTATTTGCCGATTTCCACGTTCTATTTGCCGGCGCATTTTCTATTGTTCGATTCCACGCTTCTATTGTCCTGATTCACTTCTCTATTATCCCAATCCCCAATCTTATTTACCGATTTTCACGTTCTATTTGCCGGCACATTTTCTATTGTCCGAATTCGCATTCCTATTGTCCGGTTCCACGCTTCTATTGTCCCGAATCACTATCCTATTGGCCAGATTCACTATCCTATTGTCCGGACACCACATCCTATTTGCCAACACCCCAACCCAATGAAACAACAAAAACCAGCCCGGGGGCTGGTTTTCTCTTTTTTACTGATACACATGCACAAATGGTTCATCCTGGTTTGGCTTGCGGACGATGAGTGCTTCCTGGCCGTTAACCGATGACACGCTTACCTGTACGGAAACGTAGGCTGGGAAGTGCTCCATCACAAGCCCGGTTACGTACTGGGTGAAGCCGATCGCTTCGGACTTACCGTAAAACTGGATCGGAATATTGATATTCAGGTCCTGAAGCTGGCCGTCTAGATAAAAGCCTTTGCCGACTACTCCGTTAAAATTCGGGAAATATTCCTCTACGTCCTGCTTGAAGTTGGAAAACCATGTCATATCATCACGATGGTTTTGCTCTGCTTCGGAGGATGGGAAAAGAACATAATTTTCCCTGACTTCCTGCCAGCCTCCCAGGTTGCTGCTGCCCCGCGGAACCTCTGCATAGGCAAAGAAATTCCCGGGAGTCACGGATGACCGGCTTTCCTGCTCAAATAAGGCAATCGTGATCGGAACACTCTTCAGCTCTTCCATCTGCCTTAGACGCTTCACTACTTCCCCGGCAATTTTTTTACCTTCCCGTTCCAGTTCAGCATGGTCGATTTTGGTTTCATAAACGGCTCCATAATCCTCAAGTCGATAATAATGGACGGAATTCAAAGCAAGGCCGATGACAACACCGCCCAGCTGGTAGGTGCCTTTTTTGCCGTTTACTTCCTCGAGGTAATTATGCTCAAGGATGTGGGCGAGGTAGATTGGATTTTTTTTATTGCGGTCATGAAGATCCCCTTTGCCTGGGTCAACCGGGTTCAATCCTACATTATCTTCCTCTTTCATTTCTTTGTCCTTTAGCTGTTCGGCTGTATACTTGCGGGAAAGCCAGGAAGCCACTGTCTGGCTGTCAAGGTACTGGCCTTCCTTGAATACATATTTATTTGTATCGAAACTGTTTTGGGCGATTCGCATCAGCCCTGTTTCAAACTCATGGATATCGTACCGGGTATTCAAGTTGTTCACGACCATGCCCCGGGCCTCGCTTGGCTCGAAAGGCATGATGGTCCGGTAAAAATTTTCCGAGATCTTATACTTTGGTATAATCGCTTTCTCATTGTTTTCATCGTCCTTTTCCTGGACGACACGGTCTTCCTGCTGAAAATTCGGCGCGCAGGCCGACAGCAGCAGGACAACAGAAACAGCGGTCATTTGCAGCCACTTTTTCATGCCGTTTCCACCTCTTTCGACAGACCTGGCATTTGATTCCTTCAACTGCCATAATAGCCTATTTATTCAATTCCTCAAGCAGTCTCTCTTCATCCCATACTTCAATCCCAAGGCTTTGTGCCTTATCCAGCTTCGAACCGGCATCAGCTCCGGCAATGACAAGATGCGTTTTCTTGCTGACGCTTCCCGCCACATTGCCGCCGAGGGCTTCTATCTTTTCCTTGGCCTCATTTCGGCCCATCTGTTCCAGCTTCCCTGTCAGCACAATGGTCTTGCCTGCGAAGAAAGAATCCGACTCTTCGGCAGCAACCGGCCTTGGGCCTTTGTATTCCATATTCACTCCGGCCGTTTTCAGTTCACCGATCAGTTCCATAACCTCTTCGCTGTCAAAGAAAGTCACAACCGAGTCGGCCATTTTATCCCCGATTTCATTGATCGCAACCAGTTGCTCGATGGAAGCCTCCATCAGGCTGTCCATTGTGCCAAACTCCTGCGCCAGTGTCTTTGCCGCTTTAGCGCCTACAAGGCGGATTCCGAGGCCAAATACCAGCTTTTCAAGCGAATTGCTTTTTGAGGCCTCAATGGCTGCCAAAAGATTGCTGGCCGACTTTTCGCCCATCCGCTCAAGGCCCAGCAGCTGTTCTTTAGTCAATTTGTACAAATCGGCAACATCTTCAATCAATTTTTCAGCAAACAGCTGGGAAATAACCCTTTCCCCCAACCCATCGATATTCATGGCGCCACGGGATACAAAGTGGATCAGCCCTTCCCTGATCTGTGCAGGACATTTCGGGTTAATGCAGCGGAGGGCCACTTCCCCTTCAATACGGACCAGCTCGCTTTCGCACTCAGGACAATGGGTCGGCATCACGAACTCCACTTCATTGCCAGTGCGCTGCTCTGCCAGCACATTGACGACTTCAGGGATAATATCTCCCGCCTTCTTGATGACCACTTTGTCGCCAAGCCTGATGTCTTTCTCCCTGATCAGATCCTCATTGTGGAGGGAAGCCCTTTGAACCGTTGTTCCGGCCACCTGGACAGGTTCAAGGATGGCAGTAGGCGTCACTACGCCAGTACGGCCGACACTTAGTTCGATGTCCTTCAGGGTTGTGACCACTTCCTCTGCCGGAAACTTATAGGCGATCGCCCAGCGAGGGCTCTTCACCGTCGTACCAAGCTGGCGCTGCTGCTCGAGGGAATCCACTTTTATGACAATCCCGTCAATATCATACGGAAGATGCGGGCGCTTTTCGCCCCAGCTTCCGACAAACTGAATTACTTCTTCGATATTGGCAGCCTTTTGGCGCTCCTTATTCGTTTTGAAGCCCAGTTTCTCCAGGTAATCAAGACCGCCGCTATGCGAGGCGACGCCCGTTTCTCCCGGGTCGGCGATGCCGTAAAGGAAGATGTCAAGATTTCTTGATGCCGCGATTTTCGGATCAAGCTGCCGAAGGGAACCTGCCGCCGCATTGCGCGGGTTGGCAAACGGTTCCTCGCCCCTCTCCATCTTTGCTTTGTTGAGCTCCTCAAATGATCGCTTCGGCATGAAGGCTTCCCCGCGCACTTCCATTGTGACAGGCTCGCTCAGGCGGAGCGGTATGGACCGGATTGTCCTTAAATTGGACGTAATGTCCTCGCCAATGGTTCCATCGCCGCGTGTAGCCCCGAGAGCAAACAATCCCGCTTCATAGCGAAGGGTTACCGCGAGGCCATCGATTTTCAATTCACACACATAGGAAACATCGTCGCCAACAGCCTGGCGGACCCTGCGGTCAAAATCCCTTAAATCCTGTTCATCGAAGGCATTGCCGAGGCTTAGCATCGGGGAAGTGTGCTCCACCTTCCTGAACATGTCAAGAATTTCCCCGCCGACACGCTGAGTCGGAGAGTCCGGCGTCCTAAGTTCCGGGTATTGGTTCTCGAGGTCGGCAAGCTCCCTCAGCAGCTGGTCATATTCCGCATCAGGCACGGATGGTTTATCAAGAACATAATATTCATAGCCATACTGATTTAAAAGGTTTTGCAGCTCTGCCGCTCTTGTTTCTGCTGTTTGACGATCCATAGATCCAGCCCTTTCCATGTGTATTGAAGGTTTTTTCATCTAGGTTGTACTATGCTTTCGTAATCGGCGCAAACTTGGCCAGCAGCCTTTTGATGCCGGTTGGGCTTGGGAACGCGATGTCCAGCTCGGTTCCTTCTCCGGAACCTTTTACGCTGACGACGGTGCCGACTCCCCATTTGCCGTGCTGGGCCTTGTCACCCACCTTCCATTCCAGCTCATCTCCGCCGGTGGAAGCTGCTGCCGGCCTTGTTACCGCAGCGCGCTGCTGGCGCGGCGTGCCAAATGGAGTGGTTTGTCCTCTTGAAGAACCATACGAACTTCCCCTTGAAGCTCCTCCAAACGGAGAGGCCTGTCTTGACGCAGCCTTCTGCCGGATTGCTTCATTCGCATTTTCCACCAATTCTTCCGGTATTTCTTTTATAAACCGGGATTCGGGATTCATGTTGGTGCGTCCAAACAAGGTACGCATCTGGGCGTTGGTGATGAAAAGTTCCTCTTCGGCCCTGGTGATGCCTACATAGGCCAGGCGGCGTTCTTCTTCCATTTCCGCCTCTTCCATCAAGGAGCGGCTATGCGGGAATACACCTTCCTCCATTCCAATCAGAAAGACAACAGGGAACTCCAGCCCTTTTGCAGAGTGAAGCGTCATCAGAGTGACCGCTTCGCTGGTTTTCTGGCCATCTTCGTCCAGCTTGTCAATGTCAGCAACAAGAGCCAGATCCGTCAGGAACCCGATCAGGCTTTTATCTTCACTGCTCTCTTCAAAGCTGTTGGTAACTGTTAAAAATTCATCCAGGTTCTCGAGGCGGCTCTGGGATTCAAGCGACTTTTCCGCCTTCAGCATATCCCTGTAGCCGGACTTTTCAAGTACTTCCTCGACAAGCTCCGTGACAGATAAAAAGTCCTGCATATTCGTATAATTGCGGATCATATCCCGGAATTCGGCCACTCCCTTGGCTGCCTTCGGACTCAGGCCGATCAGCTCAAGGCTTTCGAGCGCCTGAAACATCGAAAGGTCATGGAGCGCTGCGAAATTGGCGATTTTATCGACCGAGCTTGCCCCGATGGCCCGCTTGGGAACATTGATGACCCGCTGCAGCGAAATGTCGTCATCAGGATTGGATATCAGGCGAAGATAAGCAAGGATGTCCTTGATTTCCTTTCTGTCATAGAACTTGGTGCCGCCGACAATGGTGTATTCAAGGTTCGATTTCAGGAAAGATTCCTCGATCACACGGGACTGGGCATTTGTTCTGTATAAAATCGCAATATCCGAGAGTTTCCGATTGCCCGAACGGACCAGCTCCTGGATTTTTCCGATAACAAACTGTGCTTCTCCCTGCTCGCTGTCCGCACGGTAGTACACAATCTTGTTTCCTTCGGCATTTTCGGTCCACAGATTTTTCGCTTTGCGGTTCAGGTTATTTTCAATGACCTTGTTTGCTGCAAGCAATATCTTTTTCGTTGAACGGTAGTTCTGCTCCAGTAAAATGACGCTGGCACTCGGATAGTCCTTTTCAAATGAAAGGATATTGGCAATATCCGCCCCGCGCCAGCGGTAAATCGACTGATCGGAATCGCCGACAACACAAAGGTTTTGGAACCGGGCTGCCAAAAATTTGACCAGCATATACTGGGCCCGGTTCGTATCCTGGTACTCGTCGACATGGATATACTGGAACTTGCGCTGGTAATATTCGAGCACTTCCGGAACGCGCTGGAACAGCTGGATTGTTGTCATAATCAGATCGTCGAAGTCCAGCGCCTGGTTCTTGCGCAGGCGTTTCTGATAATCTGTGTAAACATCGGCCACCACATTCCCGTAGTAGTCGCCAGCATTTTTGGAAAATTCCTCCGGGCCGATCAGCTCGTTTTTGGCTGATGATATCGCCCCAAGCATTGCCCGCGGGTCGTATTTCTTCGGGTCGATATTCTTTTCTTTTAAAATATTTTTAATAACGGACTGCTGATCGCCGGTATCAAGGATGGTAAAATTGCGGCTGTACCCGAGGCGGTCAATATTCCTCCGCAAAATACGCACACACATGGAGTGGAACGTCGAAATCCAGATATCGTCTGCGGCTCCGCCCATCATGCTTTGAATCCGTTCGCGCATTTCCCTGGCCGCCTTATTTGTAAAGGTAATGGCCAGAATGTTGTAAGGGTTGACACCTTTTTCGACCATTAAATAGCCGATCCTGTGGGTCAGCACCCTGGTCTTGCCGCTTCCTGCACCCGCCATCAGCAAGAGCGGGCCATCCGTTGTTTTCACAGCCAGCTGCTGCTGAGGGTTCAATCCGTTCAATAATCGGTCTGTTAAAAATTGCATAAATCGCTCACCACCATACAAACATTTGTTCTTATTTTATCCCATGGGACTGCAGTCCGGCAACTCCTCTGTTTGGGAGTCTGCCGCCATCCGGATGGATTACTTGACTGCTTTTACAGTCTTCAACGCTTCTTCGAGGTTTTGATAAACAGAATTGCCGACTACAATAACATCTGCGGCCTGGCCCATCTCTGCGGCCTGCTCCGCAGTTTCAATGCCGCCTCCATAAAAGAGCACGGTTTTATCAAGCGTGCTTTTCACGGCCTGGACCAATGCGGAATCCCCATAGGAGCCGCTGTACTCAAGGTAAAAAATCGGCAATGAAAACATTTTTTCAGCCATCATCGCGTAGGCCCTTGCATCATCTATGGTCAAATTTGTGTTCGCTTTTGTCAGCTTCGCAGCTTTGCATTCCGGGTTCAGGATGCAATATCCCTCCACCATGACCTCATTCCAGTCCATCAGGTCGCCATATTCCTTAACCGCCTCCTGATGCAATCCTGTCACCCATTTCGGGTCCTGGCTGTTTAGGACCGTTGGTATAAAATAAAGATCAAAGCCCGGAGTGATCGCTTCGATGTCGGATACTTCCAGAATGCAGGGGACCGTATAGCGGCGGATTCTCGCCATTAAGTCAAGCACTCCTTCAAGCGTGATTCCATCAGTCCCGCCAACGATAATGGCATCGGTGCCCGATTCACAAATTCTCTCCAGATCCTCATCCTGGATTTCTTTATCGGGGTCCAGCTTAAACACGTGACGCCACTCGTGAAAATCGTACATTCTCAGATTGCCTCCAATCTCTCTAATTCCATTACACCATTATAGCATTTGTTATAGTCAATCAAAAAGGAAAGGTGAGGAAAAAACGAAGGGGGCGTGATGTTGGAAAAATGATTGGTGTGGGAGCTGGGTTTCAGCGTATATTCGTGGGGGTGGAAGTGAAGAAAGGCCATTGGGGCCTTGGCTCAGATACTTTTTTAGGTGGGACGGGGAAAGTAGGCACTGACAGGCCGGCTCAGGTACCTTTTTTGGGTGGGACTGGGCAAAAGGGGCACTGACAGACCAGCTCAGATACCTTTTTTGTGGATGACCGGGAAAAACGGGCACTGACGGACCCTCTCAGATACCTTTTTGGACCTGAACCAGGCAA
>NZ_LAYY01000046.1 GCF_000986785.1 Mesobacillus campisalis
AGATGGCTGGTGTAAGTAGAAGTGGTTATTACACCTGGATTAAGGCTGACCACAAGAGGGCTGAGAGGCTAGAAAATGATTGGAAGGATTATGAGTTAATCAAGGAAATCTTTGATTATAAGAAAGGGAGAGCCGGAACCCTTGTAATTAAGATGATTCTAGAGAACGATAAAAATGTAATAATGAATCATAAGAAGATCCGCCGGATTATGAGGAAATTCAACCTCGTAACGAAAATCAGGCAGATGAATCCCTATAGGAAAATGGCAAAGGCCAATCAGGAACACAAGGCTCTTCCAAACATACTCAATAGAGAGTTCGGACAGGATGTACCCGGCAAAGTATACCTTACAGACATCACCTATGTTTACTACGGATCCGGGCGTCCGGCTTACCTTTCATGTGTCAAAGACGTATCCACAAGGGAAATCGTCGCTTATCACCTGTCCACCAATCTTAAGATGGACATTGTTTATCATACACTGAAGAAACTAGGTCAATCTTTTAAGGGAATGGTCCATCCTGGTGCCATCCTCCATTCCGATCAGGGATTTCATTACACGCACCCTGAATTTCAGAAAAGGGTTAAGAAAATGAAGCTTATCCAGTCTATGTCCCGTAAGGGAAATTGTTGGGATAATGCTCCAATGGAATCCTTCTTTGGGCATTTTAAGGATGAAGTTGACTATGCGGAGTGCCAAACATTCAATGAGCTTAAAAGAATCATTGGAGGTTATATTGAGGAATACAATAACGAGCGTTATCAATGGACTCTAAATAAGATGACCCCGGCACAGTACCGGAGTCATCTGTTAGCTGCATAAAATTCTTACAGGTGCTTTTTTAAACCGTCCACTTTATAGGGCATAGTTCAACAAGGAGCGGATCTTTTTAAAGCTCAATTACACGATCGCAAAGTCTGTTCATCAGCTTTGCGTCATGGCTGACAACCAGAATGCCCATCTTCCGTTTTTCAGCGAGGTGAAGAACGGCATGCCATATTTGGGCCTGGGTGATGGCATCAAGCATGGTCGTCATTTCATCTGCTATCAGGAAGCGTGTTCCCGGACCTAATGCCCTTGCGACGCAAAAGCGCTGCAGCTCCCCGCCTGAAAGCTCATTTGGCAAGCGTTCCAGCCACTCTTGCTGTATTCCAAGCCTGGCAAGAAGGTCATCATCCGGACGCCCCCCTTCCTTAAGCGTTTTCCCCATTTTCCAGCGCGGGTTGACAGCTTTTTCGGGATGCTGAAAGACCATCTGCACGGGATGGTAGCCAATTTCCGGAAGAGCTTTTCCGCCCAGCGTTACCTTCCCTTCCAATGGCTTCTCGTACCCTGCCAGGATTCTGCATAAAGTCGTTTTACCCGTTCCGCTTGGGCCTTTCAGTCCAACAACCTCGCCTGGCTGCATGGAGAAATTTATCCCCTTGAATAGCCAGGGCGATTTTCCATAGCGGAATCCGATATTTTTTGCATCAAGTTGCATGGATGCACCTCACCTTCCCATTGCGCAATTCACGTAAATCGGGCTGCGCCTGGTGACATTCCTTCGTTGCTTTTTCACATCTTGATGCAAAGAGGCACCCAGGAGGAAGAGCCGCCGAATGAGGCTGTGAACCTGGAATCGGCGTGAAACCATTTTGCGGCAAGGCCCCCCACAAGGCCTTGCTGTATGGATGCCGCAAATGCTCCCCATCACCGGTAAAATCCTTGGCGGGAGCAATCTCGACAGTAGTGCCTGCATAAAAAACCGCTATTTTATCAGCAATCCTAAGGGCCGAATCAATGTCGTGGGTAATTAGCATAACTGCACACCCCTGGTCTCCAAGCTCCCTTAAGTTCAGCAACGCTTCATTCAAGGCTTCAGGGTCAAGTCCTGGTGTCGGTTCATCGGCAATGATGACCTTTGCGCCACTGACCATTGCAGTGGAGAGCAGGACCCTTCTCGCCATTCCACCAGACAATTCAAATGGAAACAATTTTTCCACTACACTTTTTAGCTTGTAACGCTTGAACACTTTACGCTGTTCCTCGGCAGGTTTTCCGTTCCTTACAGCTGTGCGGACTTGATTTCCTACACGCATGAGCGGGTCCAGATAGCCGACAGATTGCGGGACAAGCGCAATCTCCCTGCCGCGCAAAGACTGCGTTCTTTTAGCGGTAAGAGTCTCGCCGCAATATTTAATGCTGCCTGCGGTTTCTGCATTTGCCGGCAGAATTCCCAGAATGGCATGTGCCAGGAGGCTTTTCCCGGAGCCGCTCGCGCCGACTACTGCGAGGACCTCGCCCTGCTCCAGGGTAACACTCAGATTGGAAATAGCCCTGATATTCCTCTCCTTAAGGCCCGAGGCGTATTGTCTAAATGTGACGGACAAATTTTCAACTTCAAGAATTGGCATAACATGCTCCTCTAAATTGTGTCTTCCAGTCTGGTCAGGTCCTTGCAGGGTCCATTAGCACTCTGAGGCGCTCACCGACCGCATCAAAAGAACGGACAACCAGCAGAAGGCTCAAGCCAGGGAAAAACGCAAGCCACCATAGCCCGGAAGACAGGTATTTCATTGATTCCGAAAGAATGATTCCAATTGCTGGCTCATGCGGGGACAGCCCCAGCCCCAGGAAGGTAACAGCTGCTTCATGAAGGATGGCATGAGGGAACATCAACAGGAATCCAATTAGGAATTGGGGGATCAAATGGGGAATAATGTGATGAATCGCAATCCAGGTGCGAGGTTTCCCCATTTTCCTTGAGATATGGACATAGTCTGCAGAACGCACCTGCATCACTTCCGCCCTGATGACCCGGGCAAGGCTTGGCCAATGTGTCAAAGCAATCCCGAACACTATTCCCTTAAACCCTCCGCCCAGCGCAAATGAAATCAGGATAAGAGTAACCAGGTGCGGGACGCTCAAAAACAAGTCAATCAGCCATGAAATGATCGTGTCCGCCGTTTTTCCCAGCGTGGCAGCCGCCAAGCCTAGAACCAGGGCAATGGCCGCACTGGAAACAGCTCCAGCCAGGCCCACACCCATACTTAAAGACAACCCCATGATCGTCCTGGCGAACATATCCCTTCCAAGCCAGTCTGTTCCGAAAAAGTGCTCGAAAGATGGAGGAAGATTCCGTTCACTTAAATTTGTGCCAATGCTGCCTTCATCCAGCATAAATCTGCCAATGATTATCGCCATTATGAACCCTAACGCGGCGCCTATTTCCAAAATGGTTCGCTGCCTTCGATTCAGAGAGAGTTTCCCTTTGAAACTAAGATTCATAGGTGCGCCCCTCCCTCGTCCTGGGATCAACCACATAATAAATCAAATCCGCAATCAAATTTCCCGTAAAAACAAATAAAGCACTGAATAATACCAATCCGAGCAATAATGGAACATCCCCCCGCAGGCCCGCCTCCACCGTTGCCTGTCCCAGGCCAGGATAGGAAAATACCTGTTCCGTCAGGACCGCGCCGCCAAACAATTCACTAAAGGCGGCAAATTGAAGGGAGATGGCCGGCAAAGCCACATTGCGCAGCCCATGCCGCCAGAAGAGGATGAAACCTCTCTCTCCGCGCGCCCGGGCAAACAATATATAATCACTTGCAAGAACATCAATCATTTTTTGGCGGGTATGCAGTGCTATGTTCGCAACACCGACAATGCTAAGCGTAATAGCTGGCAATACCAAATGTTTGACTTTGTCAATGAATGTGACGTCATCCGAAAGAATTCCGGCAGGAACGCCAAGTCCTACGGGAAACCACCCCAGCCAGACAGCGAAAACCATGACCATCAGCAGTCCCATCCAAAACGCCGGAGTAGAGGCTAGCGTATAGCAGTACCACTTGATAATCCTGTCTATTGCTGTATCTTTGTTCATGGCCGCGACCACACCCATTGTGAACCCAATAACTCCGGACAAAACCCAGGCAGTGAGCATAAGGACAATGGAATGAGAAAACTTTTCCTTGATTACTTCGGCCACAGGCTCCCGATAGATCATCGAAGTCCCCAAATCACCGCCCAGCAATGAGGAAGCCCAATTGACATATTGCTTAAACACAGGGTCATCAAGCCCCCAATGCTGTGCGATTTTTTCCCGCTGCTCAGGTCCTACATTCAGCATATCCGCCCCTATATAGGCTTGAATTGGATCAATGGGGGAATTCTTGACCAGAAGAAAGGAAATGATGCTGATTCCGGCCAGCAGGGTAAAAGCCCTTATTGACCTCCAAAGCAGGAAGCGACCCAGGTTCTTTGCCCTGGCCACCCTACTCACTCCATTTCCATTCTGTGATGTTATCTGTTACCGGCCAGCCATGCCCATGTGGATGTATGCTTTGCTCCCCAATATCCAGTCCTTCTTTTACAAGGTAAAGGTGGTCGATGTTCACCAGCCACACCCAGGGAGCGTCTCCTCGCGCACTTAGCCCGGTTTCCCCATCCCACTGGGCCTCTTTCCAGTATTCATTCGCCTCATTTTCATCCGTGGCGGAAAGAGCCTCTTTAAAATATTCATCCACTTTTTCATTATTATAAAACCCGGTATTATAATACTCTATACCTGCGTTTTCACTGCTATAAATATTGTACATCTCATATGGATTATGGCTGCCCCAGCCCATCATCACGGCGCTGGAATGCATATTTTGTTCAATCTTGTCCCAGCTGCCGCCTTCCACGATTATGCTGATTCCAAGCGGCTTCAGCATATCCGCAGCCGCAATGGACAGGGACTGGCGAATATTGTCTCCGGCAGGATAATACAAGGAAAACTCGGCTTTCTGCCCGTCCTTTTCCAGGATTCCATCCCCATCTGTATCTTTCCAGCCTGCATTCTTCAGGAGCTTGCCGGCTCCCTCCATATCAGCATCCCGGAACTTTGTTTCCGGATTCCACCACGGCAGTCCGTCCACCGAAGTATAAGCAGGTGAACCATAGCCCTCAAGCACACCCTCAATAAGAGCATTCCTGTCAATGGCGAGATTGATGGCCTGCCGGATCGCACGGTCGGAGGTTACATCATTTCCAACCGGAAGACCGGAATCCGTTTTCCCTCCTGACGGAATATACGGAAAAACAATTCCCCTGTTATCAACAGTTTTCACTGCCTCCACAAACATTCCTGGCACTTCCTGCCTGCTGAAAGACGGAGGTATCGCAGCCACATCAACCGTTCCCGATTTTGCTGCTGCAAATGCCGCATCTTCCTCCAGAAACAGGAATGTCACTTTTTGAAAGAACGGCTTTTTATGATAGTAATTTGGATTTGCTTCAATAATAAGCTGCTGGCCCTTATCCCATTGAACCAGCTTATAAGGCCCCGAACCAACTGGATTTTCCGCATAGTTCTCATTATAGGCATGCTTTGGGACAATCCCCGTTGTAGCCAAAGTATGGATAAATGTAGATTGAGCCTTTTCTAACGTAAAAACAACGGTCGTGCCATCAAGCGCTTCCACCTTTTCAAGTATGGTAAGGTCTACAACCGAAGCCTTGTCCGCAGCCGTATTAAAAGTGAATTCCACATCTTCGGCCGTCAGCGGCTGCCCATCGGAGAAATGGACATCATTTCGGAGAGTAACCGTCCATACCCTCCCGTCATCGCTGATTTGATAGCCTTGAGCCAAATCCTCCACAATTTTTAATTCCTCGTTCCTTTTAAAAAGAGTGCTTTGGAACAAAGGTGAACCATAGCGGCCCCACCCTGTCGTTGGATCAAAGCCCGTTTCCGGTTCTCCGCCCACCGCCAGTACCAGCTCATCCTTGTTCATATCCTTGTTTGGACTGTTTCCGGACGGACTTGAATCGGATGAAATGCAGCCTGATAAAACTAGTGCTACTGTAATGAATATTAATAAAATGGCTAATATACGCTTTTTCATAATTCCCCCTAAAATCTCCTAACTCTATTTTCTTTCCAGACAGTAAGGTTTGGCTATAATTGAAGCTTTATGTAGCGATTAACTGGCTTCACAGCACGCACATACATAACGACTATATGTTAACCAAAAGAATTCATCAATAGTTTTTTCTATATAAAAAATTGCCAACAGATGGTGAAACAGGTTTTTATATAGCTTTTTGTAAAACCAATATAAGGAGCTTTCACCAACTATAAAGAAAGTTCCTGTGATGTTGCCGGTTGGTTTTACTGTGTTTGAAAAATAAGCGGAAGGTTTCCGCTTAAACCGGGAAATGTAGATATTTCCCCGAATATAAGGGAGGTTTTTCCGCCTAAATGCATTTAATCCGTTCATTTAGCCCCTTTAAAGAGCAGTTAATCGGAATAAATCCGCTTATTTCTGCTTTTTAAGCCCCTGCTATATCCATTAACCGGAATCTCTCCGCCTAAAAGGAATCGGAAAGCACAAAAAAAAGCCTTGCAGCGTATGTGCAAAGCTTTTCTGGCAGTTGGCATGCTGCCTGTGATACCGGTGGTCGGGGTCGAACCGACACTCCTCACGGAACACGATTTTGAGTCGTGCGCGTCTGCCAATTCCGCCACACCGGCCTAATATGAATATGGAGGCGGCAACCGGATTCGAACCGGTGAATAAAGGTTTTGCAGACCTTTGCCTTACCACTTGGCTATGCCGCCTTAAAATAATGGAGCGGAAGACGGGATTCGAACCCGCGACCCCAACCTTGGCAAGGTTGTATTCTACCACTGAACTACTTCCGCATAAATGGCTGGGCTAGCAGGATTCGAACCTACGAATGACGGAGTCAAAGTCCGTTGCCTTACCGCTTGGCTATAGCCCATTAATATACTATGCATCTTCTGCAAAAATGTGAATCATTATGGGGCGATCGATGGGAATCGAACCCACGAGTGTCGGAGCCACAATCCGATGCGTTAACCACTTCGCCACGACCGCCATAATGTTGGCAGGGGTAGTAGGAATCGAACCCACACTGGAGGTTTTGGAGACCTCTGTTCTACCTTTAAACTATACCCCTAAAATAATGGTGGAGGGGGACGGATTCGAACCGCCGAACCCTGAGGGAGCGGATTTACAGTCCGCCGCGTTTAGCCACTTCGCTACCCCTCCATTATAACATGGAACTGGTCTTAATTGTATGTGATTTTTCAAAACCACATGATGGCTCAGGACGGAATCGAACCGCCGACACAAGGATTTTCAGTCCTTTGCTCTACCGACTGAGCTACTGAGCCGTATTTGTATTTCTTCCCTTAGCGGAGAAGTTAAGTCCTTTGCTCAAAAGACCTTCGGTCTTTCTCGCAGGTTGCCGCAGAAGCTGTTTCAGAGAGGTTAGCAACCTGCTCTGCCGACTGAGCTACTGAGCCAAAACTAAATGGCGGTCCCGACGGGAATCGAACCCGCGATCTCCTGCGTGACAGGCAGGCATGTTAACCGCTACACCACGGGACCAGATTGCGGGGGCAGGATTTGAACCTGCGACCTTCGGGTTATGAGCCCGACGAGCTACCGGACTGCTCCACCCCGCGATAATATTATTAAAGATTAATGGTGGAGGATGACGGGATCGAACCGCCGACCCTCTGCTTGTAAGGCAGATGCTCTCCCAGCTGAGCTAATCCTCCGAATGGTGACCCCTACGGGATTCGAACCCGTGTTACCGCCGTGAAAGGGCGGTGTCTTAACCGCTTGACCAAGGGGCCAGGATATTTATATGGCGGAGAGCAAGGGATTCGAACCCTTGAGACAGCGGTAACCGTCTACACGATTTCCAATCGTGCTCCTTCGACCTCTCGGACAGCTCTCCATATGGCTCCGCAGGTAGGATTCGAACCTACGACCGTTCGGTTAACAGCCGAATGCTCTACCACTGAGCTACTGCGGAATAATATAACTGCCTGGCGGCGTCCTACTCTCACAGGGGGAAACCCCCAACTACCATCGGCGCTGAGAAGCTTAACTTCCGTGTTCGGCATGGGAACGGGTGTGACCTTCTCGCCATCGCCACCAGACAATTTTTCAAGACATTTATTATTATAATGTCTTTTTGATTTTTTGCAAGGAAAATTTTCATTCCCTCAAAACTGGATAATGTATTTCAGAAGGTTTGCAATTTCGAGTATCGTTCTTGTCCAGCTCCGGCTCCTAGCCTCTCGAGTCGCTTCGGTCCATCATTTGAAGTCAAAGAACGACTTCAATTGCTGGCCCTCCAGCGATAGTCGAGGCTGTACAGTCGCCTCCGCTTTTCAATTAGGTTAAGTCCTCGATCGATTAGTATCAGTCAGCTCCACACGTCACCGCGCTTCCACCTCTGACCTATCAACCTGATCATCTTTCAGGGATCTTACTAGCTTGACGCTATGGGAAATCTCATCTTGAGGGGGGCTTCATGCTTAGATGCTTTCAGCACTTATCCCGTCCGCACATAGCTACCCAGCGATGCCTTTGGCAAGACAACTGGTACACCAGCGGTGCGTCCATCCCGGTCCTCTCGTACTAAGGACAGCTCCTCTCAAATTTCCTGCGCCCACGACGGATAGGGACCGAACTGTCTCACGACGTTCTGAACCCAGCTCGCGTACCGCTTTAATGGGCGAACAGCCCAACCCTTGGGACCGACTACAGCCCCAGGAT
>NZ_LAYY01000047.1 GCF_000986785.1 Mesobacillus campisalis
CCAAAAATCAAGAGAGGCCGAAAAAAAGGCACTGACAGGCTCTCTCAGTACCCAAAAACCCAGAGCATCCCCAAAAAAAGGCACTGACGGTAGTTCTCAGTACCCGAAAATCCGGAGAGACCCGAAAAAAAGACACTGACAGGGTCCCTCAGTACCCAAAAATCAAGAGAGACCAGAAAAAAAGGCACTGACGGTAGTTCTCAGTACCCAAAAATCCAGAGAGGCCCGCAAAAAAGGCACTGACACCCGCTCTCAGTACCCAAAAACCCATAGCATCCCCAAAAAAGGCACTGACAGCCATACATGTTTGTCTTCCCCAAAGCCTAATGTTCTTTATACTTCCCATTCGACGAAAATTCTTATTGGTCTACATAAATTGTCAAAGGAGGTTGGCGTCATTCCAACGAATATGTACATTGAAACTTATAAATAGGCGGTGGCTGAGCATGGACCAGTTTAATGAATTGGTATCAACACAATTGAAAACAATGGACAAACTCTTATATTTACAGTCTGAGCTTGAGCGTTGCCAGCAGATTGAGCAGCAGCTCATCACCTTGAGGCAGAACACCGAATTGGAAGAGATTCGAGAGGAAATTGACCGGATGAAGGCGGAGCTGAAAGATATCCACCGCATCTTTGAAGAGCAGACGGAAGAAGTGATACGCTCATACCAGGATATGAACATCACAATTCGATAAAATAAGGGATATACGCAGCAATAAATCGAGCCTCTGTTTAAAAACGGCGGCTCTTTTGTTTTAAATTCCAGCTACAACCGTTATAATAATAAAAAAAGGAAGCGTTTTGTTGCCTCTTGTCGTTTTTTGTTTTTTAGATTCATATACAATTGATCGGGTTGCAAAGCTCCAGGAAAGGAAAGTAGGGGAGAAATCATGGGCGTACCCATAGAAGGTGAGTCTGTCCAAATACATAGCTACAAACATAATGGGCACATCCATAGAGTGTGGGAGGAGACAACGGTCTTAAAGGGCAGCCAGAACCTGGTGATTGGGGGAAATGACCGAACCGTTGTAACTGAATCCGACGGCAGAACCTGGATCACAAGGGAGCCGGCGATCTGTTATTTTCATTCCCAGCATTGGTTCAATGTAATTGGAATGCTCCGGGAAGATGGTGTGTACTACTATTGCAATATCAGTTCACCGTTTATTTTTGACGGAGAAGCACTTAAGTATATAGATTATGACCTCGATATAAAAGTGTTTCCTGACATGACGTTTAACCTGCTGGACGAAGATGAATATGAGCGGCATCGCAAGGAGATGCAGTACCCAGAGGTAATCGACCAGATTTTAAAGTTCAATGTTGAGAAGCTGATGCGCTGGATCAGGCAGAGGAAAGGGCCGTTTGCTCCGGATTTTATCGACATTTGGTATGAGCGGTATTTGACCTATAGACGTTGATATTTAAAAACCTGTTGAACCCGATTCAACAGGTTTTTAAATAGGTACTGAAAATTGTGAATGTTCCATAATAGGGGGAGGCACCTTTGGGCAGTATTAACAGATATCTTCAATTCGTAAAACCGTACAGATGGCAAATTGTGGGGACGATTATCATCGGGATCCTTAAATTTGCGATTCCCCTGCTGATTCCCTTATTGATCAAGTATGTTGTAGATGATGTCGTCCAGAATGATGCCCTGTCCGCTGCAGATAAATCAAGCAGGCTGTTCACGGTCATGGGCGTGATGATTGTGGTATTTGTCATTCTCCGTCCGCCAATTGAATACTACCGGCAATATTTTGCCCAATGGACGGCTAGCAAAATTTTATATGACATCAGGGACAGGCTGTTTACCCACCTTCAGAGGCTCAGCTTTAAATATTATTCCAATACCCGTGCCGGTGAGGTCATTTCCAGGGTCATTAACGATGTGGAGCAGACAAAGACATTTGTTATTACCGGTCTGATGAACCTCTGGCTTGATGTCGCAACCATCCTTATCGCCATCGCCATCATGTTCACAATGGATGTTAAGCTGACGCTGGTTTCACTGGTGCTTTTTCCGCTATACGCATTTTCGGTCAGGTACTTCTTTGGAAACCTGCGAAAGCTTACCAGAGTCCGGTCCCAGGCGCTGGCAGAAGTTCAGAGTTATCTCCATGAGCGGGTAGCAGGCATTTCATTGGTAAAAAGCTTTACACTCGAAAATCATGAGCAGAAGCAGTTCGACAGGCAGAACAGCAATTTCCTGGAGAAAGCGCTGGACCATACAAGATGGAATGCCAAGGCATTCGCAGTGGTAAATACCATTACAGATGTAGCTCCGCTCATTGTCATTGGCTTTGCCGGCTACCAGGCGGTCAATGGCGGCCTGACAATTGGGACAATGATTGCGTTCATCGCTTATATTGATAAGCTGTATAACCCGCTTCGCAGGCTGGTGAACTCGTCGACCACTTTGACACAGTCCATTGCTTCGATGGACAGGGTCTTTGAGTTCATGGATGAAAAATATGATATCGTCGATGCTCCTGACGCCGTTGAACTAAAAAAGGTGAATGGGCATATTGAATTTAAAAATGTCAGCTTCTCTTATGAAAATGAGGGTGAGGATGTCCTGAAGAAGATATCCCTTGATGTCAGAAAAGGCGAGACCATTGCCCTTGTTGGCATGAGCGGCGGAGGAAAATCATCCTTCGTCAGCCTCATTCCCCGCTTTTATGATGCGAGTGAAGGAGAAATTCTGCTTGACGGCCAGGATATCCGCCGGTATAAAGTCCGGTCCCTCCGCGATAAAATCGGAATGGTCCTTCAGGATAATATTCTGTTCAGTGAATCGGTGAAAATGAACATCCTCCTCGGCAATCCGGAGGCATCCGATGAGGAAGTCATCCAGGCCGCCAAGGCAGCGAATGCCCATGAGTTCATTTCTGCATTGCCGGATGGCTATGATACCAGGGTAGGGGAGCGTGGAGTAAAGCTGTCTGGAGGGCAGCGGCAGAGGGTCGCGATTGCACGCATCTTCCTAAAGAACCCGCCAATTTTGATTCTGGATGAAGCCACTTCTGCTTTGGATTTGGAAAGCGAGCACCTGATACAGGAGGCACTTGAGAAGCTGGCGAAGGACCGCACAACCTTCATTGTCGCCCATCGCCTATCGACCATCACCCATGCGGACCGTATTGTGCTGATTGAGCATGGAAGGATTGTGGAAATCGGGACCCACGAAGAACTAATGGCATTGCAAGGAGGCTATTACAGGCTCTTCCAGGTGCAGCAGCTGGAAAGCTGACTGTGCTGTGGGAATCAATAAGTTAAAAGCAGCTGTCGTTGACAGCTGCTTTTCCTTTAACAAATAAATATATTTTATAAAATTTAGATAACTGTCCAGCTTCAGCGCCTAGCCAGTTTTCATCTTAGAATTTGCTTCCTTGAGTATCTTCCGAGAAGCGGAGCTTTGAGCAGCTCGAGGTCATAAGCCACTCCAGATTTGAAGGCAAAAAACGCCTTCTAATCTGGAGCGTCTTACGCTTGTCGGGGCTGAGCACTAAGGAAAGCTTCTAAGAATAAGCATCGCAGGAACAATCCGCTTTTAGATTGTTCCGAAGGCGCTTACGCTTTTCCTAATCCCCAATATTAGGTTCGACCGTCACTTGGTTGTCTTCTTTATGGTATGACTGGAAGCTTGTGATCAGGGTATCAAGATGCTCCACTTGTTCTCCGTATTCCATGATGACTGAAACAAGCTGCATGATATGGTAGAGGACATGGCTTTCCGACTCCCCAATTTCATTTTGCTGGGCGAGGAACAGTTCAAAAAGGTCCTTTTTGTTTAGGCAGACCTGGCCCTCCATATACGAAACCTCAGGTTTGATTTTTCCTGCAAATTTCAGCATCACCTGTTCGTGATGGTTGATCAGGCAGTCCAGCTGGACCTGGAGGCTCTCCTGGAAAGAGGCGGGCATATGGGAAATCTCGTTTTCGAACCGGTGCAGCCTTTTGAGTGTATCCAGGGCTTTTTTTGTAGTGGCATTCATTTGGCGGTAAATTACCAGCTTGCGCGATTTCTCCAGGCTGTTCTTTTTAAAGTAGTCGCGCTCTTCTTTATACATCAGGTATAGGCGTTCGAGTTTATGGATGCCTTCCCGGAGTTTTTCGATGTCAGCCTTTAACAGCTGGTGTTCGGATGCATGGCGTGTGTTAATGCGGATCCATTTGAAGATCTCTTCGGCCATCAGGGAATTTTTATTGTAAAGCTTGTTTTCATACTTCGGAGGCAGAAAGACCAGATTGACAATAAAAGCGGCAACGATGCCCAGGACAATCGTTGAAAAACGGATAAGGGCAAACTGGATAAATTCCTCTCCAGGGCTTTCCATAATTGCAATTAAAGTGACCAGGGAAAGGATGATTGTATTTTCAAGCTTCAGTTTAAGATTGAGCAGGATGACAAGAATGGCGGCAAGGCCTACGATGAAAATGTTATTTCCGAGTGTCAGGACAAAAATGACTGCGATAAAGGCACCAATCACATTGCCCTGAACCTGTTCAATAACAGACAGGTAGGAGCGGTAGATGGTCGGCTGTATGGCGAAAATGGCGGCAATCCCGGCGAAAACCGGAGAAGGAAGGTTCAACACCTGTGCCAGGAACAATGCTAAAATAATGGCGATTCCCGTTTTCAATATGCGGGCTCCAAGTTTCATACTTATAAAATTCCTTTCTGGATTATGCAGGCAGGTTCTTAATTCCTATTCCTACTATACTTACTTTATACGAAATTGTGCAAAGCTAAACAATATTGTACTATACATGGGTTTTCATGGAAGTTCAAGGGAAAATAATATGAAATATGTGGATAATTACTTGGGAAAGAGAAGAGGGGAATATTCAATAAAAAAGCGGCCATTTGGCCGCTTTTCTTATTCTGTCGAAACCGAAGGGTCTGCCTGTTCCTTTACTGGAACAATCTGGACAAAGTGGTCTTCCGGGTGATCCAGCAGGAGGGAAATGCTTTCCCCTTCCTCTTCCTGGCCGCTGAGCTTGAGAATCTCTGCGTACTGGGCAAGTAATTCCCGGACATCGCTCTGGCCTTTTTCGGATAGGGATTCAATCGAGACTTTCGCGCCTTTTGCAATCCGCCGCTGGATGGCTTCCCTGGTCAGGCCAACCTCAGGCTGGTGGCGGATATAGATGACACCGCCGGTCATTCCCGCACAAATCCATGGACCGGGATCTCCGAGGACCAAGCCTCTTCCGTTGGTCATGTACTCGAAGGCAAATCCTTTAATATTGGCATGGGTGCCGATATTGCCTGCGTTTTGAGGGAGAGGAGCTTTAACCAGTCCGCCAATGATAATGTCTGCTCCCGAAAGCCGTATGCCTGCGCGTGCATCTGCATTCCCTTGGGCAACCAGCAAACCTTTCTGGGCGCCGTAACCGAAGCCTTTTCCGACCGAACCATTATAAAATTCCCCGTCTTTCCCTTTGGACTTGAGGATGAAAATGCTGCCGCCGAATGAAGTTTTTCCGACTCCATCCTGGCCGCCCCCATCCACTTCAATGGTGATTCCTTCCGTATTATAAGCTCCAAGGCCGTTTCCGAGAATCGAACCGTTGTACCGGAGGCGGACAGGGTTCATTTGTTTGTAGGAACCATCGAGCCGGCCGCGCACGCGGTGGCAGCTTACCCGGCTGGCAAGCACCCGCTGCGAGGAATTGACATTATGGAACTCACGGGATTGATGAAGTTCTTCTTCAACAGCATCAAGATACTCTGCGCCGGCTGCAACCTGAAAATGTTTGGATTCCAGGGAAGCTGCAGCTTCCTGATGGTGGATTTGCCTGATTTCAAGAGGCTTCAATAAATAGGTCAGGTCAAGCAGGTCATTTCCTTTCGCCTGCTCTAGCAAATCTGAGCGTCCAACGGCTTCCTGAAGGTTTTTGATTCCAATCGAAGCGGCAAGTGCTTTCAATTCATTTCCAAAGGCGCTGTATAGATTGATGATTCCCTGTACAGCAAGTTCAAACTGGCGGGGAACAAAACGGCGCAGACCATGCTCTTTTGCCTGTGTTTCCGACTCAATTTGCGTAGCAATTCCCACATGGCAGGTATCAAGGTGGCAGCCGCGGCAAGTTGTACAGCCGATCGCCAGCATCGACAACGTTCCGAAACCTATTCTGTTTGCCCCAAGCAGCATTACCTTGAGGACATCGAGGGCGCTTTTGATTCCGCCATCCGCCCACAGCTCAACCTGTTGCCGAAGTCCTGCTTCAAGCAGGGCGTTATGGGCCGCCTTTACACCAATTTCCACTGGAAGGCCAACATGCTGAAGAGCATGGATCCTTGCCGCGCCAGTACCGCCGTCAAAGCCGCTGAGTGTGATGATGTCGGCCCCGGCCTTGGCAATCCCTACCGCAATAGTCCCGATGTTTGGCACAACAGGTACCTTGACAGCCACTTTCGCTTTATCGTTGGCCGTTTTCAATTCGTGAATCATCTGCGCCAAATCTTCAATGGAATAGATATCATGATTATTGGACGGGGAAATCAGGTCGGAACCAATCGTGGCGTTCCGGGCCTCGGCGATTTTGGCCGTTACTTTTGAGCCTGGCAAATGCCCGCCTTCTCCTGGCTTTGCACCCTGGCCAATCTTAATTTCCAAAAGGTTGGATGAATTGAGAAGTTCCGCGTTCACGCCAAATCTTCCAGATGCGACCTGCTGGCCACGGGTGCGCGGATATTTTCCAAGCATATCCTTAATTTCGCCGCCTTCGCCATTCATCGAAACCATGTTCAGGCGGTCTGCTCCTTCGGCATAGGCCCGGAAGGCAATCTCATTCTGCGACCCGAATGACATCGATGCAATGACAAAAGGCAGGCTATGTTCCCCGATCCTTAGGTCAACCTCTTCCGGCAGGATGGATGAAGGCTTTTGCTTCAAACTAGCCAAATGGCGGATGGTTGTCGGATTTTTTTCCTCCTGTTCGGAAATTTTTCCGCGGTACACACTGTAATCACCGGTTGCGGCCATTTCGCCAATTGCTTTCCAGATGCGCGGGAACAGGCTGAAGGTTTTGCCAACACGTTCCTTTTCATTTTGGTAATCTGCAGCGCGCTTGAGGGCATCTTCCTTCATCAAAGAAAAGTTGAAGCTTAGTTCCTTTGAACCGAAGAAGTTGACGATCTTCAGGTATTCAGCGACCTCTTCGTTAAGGCCAATGGCCGAGAACAGGCGTCCATAGCCGCGAAGTTCATGAATGCCAATCGTTGAAATGACTTTTTCAAGGCCTTTTGTCAGGGCGCTGTACAAATTTGCAACAGGCTTATGTGAAGCATCCAGGACGCTTAGGAACATATAATATGGACTTACTGCGTCAGCACCCAATCCCAGCACAGTAATAATATCGTGGAGGGAGCGTATCGCTGCAGAGCGCACAAGCAGGGAGCAATCCCTTCTCAGGCCAGCCTTCACAAGTTCCTGGCCGACTGCGGATGTGACAAGATGAGGGTCCAGCCACAGACCGTCATGATGGGCTTTCGAGTCATCCAGAATAAGGAGAGTTTTGCCATTCCGGACAGCTGAAATACACTCTTGCGAAATTCGTCCCAGTGCATCCTCGATGGATTCCTCCTGGCTGAACACAGTATGGATGTGAGCGGAAAGCCTCTCTTTTTGGAAATAGTCGAGAACCTGGTCCATGCTTGGCTGTCCGGTCTCCAGGCTGCAATCATAGCCTGCCCGTCCTTCAACCAGCAGGGGCGTTGTCAGCTCCAGGACTTTTCCAGCCGCTTCTTTCGATAACAGTGATGGGCGTTTTCCAAGTACCGTTCTTGTTGAAAAGTGTTCCGTTTCGCGGTCGCGGTCGATTGCCGGGTTGGTAACCACAGCCACGCTTTCTTTTATAAAATCAGCAATGTTGCGCCGTTCGGGATTTAACGCTGCCAGGGGGGAATCATGGCCAAGCGAGCGAATAGGCTCGATGCCTTTTTCAGCCATTTGCTCGATCAGCTGGATATGATCGCGCTCCCATCCAAAAGCCTTATACTGGCCATTATGGATTTTATCGGGATACGCCATCGTAATCATTTTGCCAAGATGAGGCACTCCCAGGCGTTCCCTGGAACCGGCAAACTCAAGAGTGTTGGATAAGCGAGCGTACACTTCCTCCTGGTAAGCGTGGTGTTCGTAAACCTCGATCCTTTCTCCCTTCCACTTCAACCCGACCTTTTCTCCAGGTGCCAATGGTTTAGGCTCACCGACATAAGCCTGCGAAGGAACAATCCCTGGCTCTGAAGAGAACAGGTAGGAGTCTTGGATTTCAACCATCCACAGCGGGCGGAGGCCCAATGCATCCACACTGAAAACGGCTTCATCGCCAAAACGGGAAATAATTCCCGCAGGACCCTGGGCAAAATGTCCCCAGGCCTCACGAATATAGGTATACAAATCTTGAAGATGCTGGGGGTAAGTCTTTATTTCATTGATGATGGGAGGGAACATGATATCCATTGCTTCGAATAAAGAGTATCCTTCACGGCATATGAAGGTCTCCATAGTACGGCTCAGGTCCTGGGAATCGCTTCCATCCTTTACAAGAGGAACATTGATCATGGCTGCCTCATCGCGAAGGCGGGCTATTGTATTGATTTCCCCATTATGGCCGAGGACGCTGAAGGGCTGCACCCGGAAGAAGCTGGATAGGGTATTGGTAGAATATCTGTTATGACCGAGTGTCATGGTGGAAGCAATCAGTGGATGTGCAAGGTCGTGATAGTATTTTGGCAGGATGTCACCAGCACCCATTACTTTATATACCGCGTGATATTGGCTCAGGGAGGCCACATGTACTTGCTCGTTCTTTTCGAAATCTACTATGATCGTAAACAACTTGTCGGAAAGGCTGCTGCCTGTAACAGGGG
The DNA here is from genome assembly GCF_000986785.1 of Mesobacillus campisalis. Taxonomy (GTDB): domain Bacteria; phylum Bacillota; class Bacilli; order Bacillales; family Cytobacillaceae; genus Mesobacillus_B; species Mesobacillus_B campisalis. The sequence goes on from NZ_LAYY01000047.1 coordinate 8,894, forward strand.
CAAGACAGGCAAACTGCCAGAATACAGGGTTTTCCTGAATGGCAATTGGCCCAAGTGCTTCAGGGCTGGTGACTTTGTCTGTTTCAAAGATTAGCTGCATGCCGAATTGCTGCAGCTTTTCGGCTAGTTGGGCCTTGATGGCTCGGGAGCCGCTTGTACGGGCAATAAAAACATGGCCGACGACAAAGTTATCTTTATCTGCTGCAGAGGCATCCGTTCCTGCAGCGGATAATTTCTCCTTCCAGAGCCTGCGGGGAATATCAATGTGAATGCCTACTCCGTCACCTTCGCCATTGATAAAACCAGCGCGATGATTCATTGTAGTTAGTCCGTCGATGCAGTGATAAATGTTATCCCTTGTGGGCACCTTCTTTTTCTCAATGCTGGCAATAATTCCGCATGCATCGTGTTCCTGTCTGTGAAAGTCCTTGAATGAGGCTGGGCTCCATTGAATTTGGTTCATAAATTTCGGCTTTATAGAGGGGAATTCTCCTTTCAGCCGGTTCACCTCCTATAGGAATATATTGATGGACAAGTGGCAAAAAGGAAGAGGAAACTAGTCTAAAAAGAGGGGGCTAAACAATCACTGTCTTTCTACATCTCCGGATGAAATAAACAATCATGCAAAATAAAGTAGGGTTATTTTATCATAAGAATTTTCAGAAATCAATTAATTATGCAAAAACTTGGATACCAGATTTATAAGGTAAAGAGACTTGTATAACCACAACTATCCATAGTGTAAGCGTTTACAATATAGGGAAAATGAAAACAGGAGGAAGACCGCCTCCTGTTTGTGCATAAAAAATGTATATTTTTAAGATTGGGCCAGGAAGTAAAAGGACTGGTCCACTGCATGCAAAGTCGCTTCAATGTCTTCGGCTGAATGGGCAATGGTAATAAACCACGCTTCGTATTTGGAAGGTGCCAGGTTGATTCCCTGATTGAGCATGAGTTTGAAGAAACGGGCAAACATTTCTCCATCGGTGTTTTCAGCCTGTTCGTAGTTCTCAATCTTTTCATTGGCGAAGTATACCGTCAGCGCACCTTTCAGGCGGTTGATTGTAATTGGAATTCCGTGCTTTTGGGCAGAAGATGTTATTCCTTCTTCGAGCATTTCTCCGAGACGGTCAAGATACTCATAGACTCCTTCCTGTTTCAGCACTTCAAGACAGGCAATTCCCGCCAGGATTGAGGCTGGATTTCCGGCCATCGTCCCAGCCTGGTAGGCAGGGCCGAGCGGCGCTACTTTTTCCATTATTTCTGCTTTGCCGCCGTAGGCCCCAATTGGAAGCCCTCCGCCAATGATCTTTCCAAGTGCGGTTAGGTCAGGCTTAATGCCGAGCAAGTCCTGGGCACCTCCATACATAAACCGGAAAGCGGTGATCACTTCATCATAAATCACAAGTGCGCCGGCCTTATGGGTCAATTCGTTGACTTGTTCAAGAAATCCTTGCTTTGGCTCGACTATGCCAAAATTGCCGACGATTGGTTCCACCAGGACTGCTGCGATTTGATCTCCCCATTTTTCCAAAGCTTCCTTGAAAGGCCCTATATCATTAAAAGGGACTGTTATCACTTCCTGGGCGATGCTCTTTGGGACTCCTGCAGAGTCTGGGGTACCGAGGGTGGACGGGCCGGAGCCGGCTGCCACCAGTACAAGGTCCGAGTGTCCATGGTAGCAGCCGGCAAATTTGATGATTTTATCCCTGCCTGTATAGGCTCTGGCGACACGGATGGTTGTCATCACGGCCTCTGTTCCGGAGTTGACAAACCTTACCTTTTCCATGGCCGGCATTGCCTCTTTAAGCATCTTTGCGAACATTACTTCATGAGGCGTTGGTGTTCCATATAACACTCCTGTTTCGGCGGCCTTTTTGATGGCTTCAGTAATGTGGGGGTGGGCGTGTCCCGTAATGATTGGGCCGTAGGCGGCTAGATAATCGATGTACTGATGGCCGTCTACATCCCAGAAATAGGCCCCTTGAGCCCTTTCCATCACTACTGGAGCCCCGCCGCCCACTGCTTTATACGAACGTGAGGGACTGTTGACACCCCCGACGATATGCTCAAGTGCCTCTGTATGTATTCGTTCCGAATTCGGTCTATTCATATATAATACCTCCTGTTATCGGGCTGCGGTAATATGTGTTCTGCAACCATACCGTCCCTATTTTAGCATATTTTCTCTTGCCTGCTTCAACGCTGTCGCTCCTGTTTCCTGAAAGGAGGCAGAAAAGGGGACTTGCTATCATAGAATGAATCCTGGACGCGTATAGATGTAAAGAGATGGAATGGAAATGGGGCAGAGGATAAATGGGAGTTTATATTTCAATTATTATCATTATCCTTTGTATTTTGCTTAGCCTTAGAGAACTGTTTATTCCGGATAAAATTAAAGGCAAGAAGATGTCGATAGAAAACTTTTTAATCCTGGCCATTATTTATGCCACAGTCATGATTGGCTTTGGCCTCATTTATTATTTAATAGGGACGCAGGGCTATCCCGTATTGATCGAGGCCGACCACAATCAAAGCGGAACAACATTGGGAAGGGTGGAAACATCCCTTTATTTTAGTGCGATAACGCTATTTTCAGTAGGGTACGGCGATATTGCTCCCGTCGGAATCGGCAGGGTGATCGCTGTCCTGGAAGCACTTATAGGCTATACCATTCCTGCCGCATTTGTAGCCAGAACCGTTTTTGACAGAAAAATATAAAATGGTCCATTGTTGAAATTCGCCATTCATTTGGATAGGCTAGTTTTATAACAGCTCGTAGGAGGATGGACAATGGAATTGAAAACAAATGAATCAGCTCCCGACTTCGAACTGCCGGCTAGCAGCGGGGAAACTGTAAAGCTTTCCGACTTTCGCGGGAAGAATGTAGTCCTCTATTTTTATCCAAAGGATATGACACCAGGATGCACGACTGAGGCATGCGATTTCCGTGACCAGCATGAAAGTTTCGAAAACCTTGATGCGGTTATTGTCGGAGTCAGCCCGGACCCTGTCAGCCGCCACGAAAAATTTATTGAAAAGCACGGCTTGCCGTTCCTGCTTCTTTCCGATGAAGAAAATAAGGCGGCAGAAGCATATGGAGTATGGAAACTGAAGAAGAATTTTGGCAAGGAATACATGGGGATCGAGCGGTCGACTTTTATTATTGATAAACAGGGAAAGCTTGTGAAGGAATACCGCAAAGTAAAAGTTAAGGGGCATGTTGAGGAGGCACTAGCATTTATCAGGGAAAATCTGAGCTAATAAAATGGGCAGGGCGGAGGATAGCTATATAAGCTATCCTTTTGTTTGCGGATGGAGGATTTGTCCTTGCACTTCTGTTCGGGGTAAAATTAAATGGTGACCACTAGAGACAGGAGGCGGCGGCTTGAAGGACAAGGAACTAATCATAATAGAAGCAGCCATAAAATTATTTGCAAAGAAAGGGTTTGCCTCTACCTCGATCCAGGAAATCGTCTCGGAAACCGGTATGTCCAAAGGGGCCTTTTATCTGTATTTCAAATCGAAGGATGCCCTGCTTGTTGCCATCCTGAATCATTACTTTGATCGGGTCGAGAGCATTATCCAGGAATTCGAAGGCAAAGATCTGCCTCCGCGCGAGAAGTTCATCAGGCAGCTTTCTGCATTATTCCATACATTCATTGAAAATAAGGAATTTATCATCATGCAATACCGGGAGCAGGCAATCCCATTGAACGACGCCGTGCATCAGCTGATGATCCAGAAGCATTATGAGAACCAGCAATTTCAGCACAGGGCGCTAAAGGCCATATACGGTGAGGAGGTAACTCCCTATGTGTGGGACCTGTCCTTAATGTTGGAGGGTCTGCTGCAGTCTTATGTAAAACTGCTCTTTTTTTATGATGAATATTTTGATGTCGATGTTTTGGTCCCCTTCATTATGAGGCGGATGGATTCGATTGTGCAAGGAATCAAGGGAGAAGTGCCCATCGTTTCGGACGAAAGTACGATAAAAGTTCTTGAAGGCAAAAGGGCTTTTTTACATAATAGACCGGCGATTGGCACTATTATCGAAAAAATGAAAAAGGCGCTAGCTGAAATGGATAGTAAGGAAGACCTTGAAGTCTCGCTTGAAGTGATCGAAGCAGAGGTGAGCAGAAGCAATCCACGCTTGCCGGTCATCCAGGGCATGCTTTCAAACTTCAAGGAAATTCCTGCTTTCGATTCGTTATGCGAGGAGTTCTCCAGGTTATATGGAATAAGAATTTAAAAATATGGCCTATTTTACGCGTTAAAGGCATTTGTCCATTCATTTTATATGCTGTTGAATACCTTATATTAGGGCATACCTCCTCAAATAGTTTGACGGGCCAAATTGGCCCGTCTTTTTTTTCGGTGGATTGCCAGCTTGATTAAGGGATGGAGATTAAAGAGATGGCAGAAGGATATAATATAATGAACCAATAGCAAAGGCCCGTCACAAGCATGGGTGAATAAAGATTATAAATGTTATAAATGTTTAAAAGGCTGTTATATTGACAAAATGGGGATACTCTTAGTACACTATTTATAAACATTATAAAGTAAGAATTTATAAAGAGAAAAGAGGTGCATGGCGGTGGTAGAAAATCAATTGAAGGAAGCGCTGGATGCTCTGAAGGGAACCGGAGTTCGTATTACGCCGCAGCGTCATGCGATTCTCGAGTATTTGATAGAGTCCATGTCACATCCTACAGCAGACGATATTTATAAGGCGCTTGAAGGTAAATTTCCCAATATGAGTGTAGCTACTGTTTATAATAACCTGCGCGTCTTCCGCGAAGTGGGCCTCGTAAAGGAACTAACATACGGAGACTCGTCGAGCAGGTTTGATTTTGTCACAACGCAGCATTATCATGTAATCTGCCAATCCTGCGGCAAAATAGTCGATTTCCATTATCCAGGTTTGGACGAGGTGGAACAGCTTGCTTCCCATGTTACCGGCTTTAAGGTTGGTAATCACAGGATGGAAATTTACGGAGTCTGCCCCGAGTGCTCAAATAGTGAGACTCATTAAAACTGACGCTAAAGCCGTCAGTTTTTTTCATTCACAAATAAATAAAACCCGGCAATACGCCGGGTTCCGATTATGAAGTTCAGTTAAGGCCATCATTATATCATGGCTGATCGAGGCTGCCTTTAGGATTCCCTGGTCTGCGAGCCATCTTTTTGTTTTCGGTTATATTTCTCGTCGAACTCTTTTCCTTCGAGACTAGGGTCAAGAGTTAGCGGTTCGTTGCAGAACATGCATATATCGACTCGCCCAAGGACTTTTGTCTGCTTGCCGCATCCAGGACAGATAACCTGCACGGTTTTTGTGGACAGCATGCCAATCCAAAAATAGACGACTGTGCTGGCTACGATGAATAAAAGCCCAAGAACCATGAAGATGGTCATTATAATAGGTGAAGTCCGAAAGAAAATCCCGGCGTACATAACAGCAAACCCTATAAAAATTAGGCTAAGAGCAAATGTGCGGATTTTATTAATCTTGTTTGAATATTTGGCCATTCTTTTCCCTCCCTAGAGAATATTTCTATCATATCATTCAGAGGGAATAAATCACAGGAAAACTAAGGCGCAGTGGCAGGATTTTTGCTGAATTTGCCGAACATATATTTCTAACAATAAATTGGAGGAATACATATATGGAGGATATCCTTCGCCCAATTTACCAGGAGAGGGCCAGCCAAGCCAACACAATTGGCGTGCTGATGATCGAAAAAAAGAAAAAGAAGTTTCCGACAACCGATACGTTTGATTTCATCCTGCTGATCATTATCAAATCTGGAGAACAGCCTGTTTTTGTAAAACACTACACATTTAATGATAAAAAAGCGGCAATGCACATCGTAACACAAGCCCAGTTAAATGAATGGATGCTTTTGGGGAACAACAGAAAAATTTTTGATTGGCTGTATGAGGGCAAGGTCCTTTTTGACCGGAATGAATATATCGCAAATTTAAAGCGCGAACTTATGGAATTCCCGTTCTATGGGCGGAAAATGAAAATGGGAATTGAGTTTGCAAGGCTAATCCGCAGGTATACAGATGGGAAGGCTTTTTTTGACGAGTATCATTATCTTGATGCCTACAATTATGTCGTCCAGTCTTTGCACCATCTCGCCCGGCTCGCCGTTATTGAAAATGGCTTCCACCCCGAAGTGACAGTGTGGCACCAGGTCAAAAATATCGACCCGGAGATCTATAAGCTCTATCAGGAACTGGTTTGCAGCGAAGAGACATTGGAAAAACGCCTTGAACTCTTATTCCTTGCAAGTGAGTTCCTTATCCATTCCCGCACCCAAATTGGGTCTTCCCACATCCTTTCTGTTCTTGAGGAGAAAGCAAGCTGGTCTTTCAATGAAATGCTCAATCATCCTGAATTAAAGGCGTATTCCGTGGATTTAGGGATCTTACTGGAATATCTAATTGATAAGAACCTTATCAAAATCGTACGGGAAGATACAAAAGGACAGGCGATTTTCCATCGCTATTATCAAGTTGCCGAAAAGTTATTCTAAAAAAACGTAAAAAGCTGTTGACCTTTTTCAAGATACTTGGTATATTAATAACCGTCGCTGCGAAACACAGCAAAAACATTTTCGCGGCTGACGGATTTTAAAAAGAGGTGTTGACATTATCAACGCCGCGTGTTAAAGTAATAAAGTCGCTTCCGAGCGGCCGGTAAAACAAATTGCTCTTTGAAAACTAAACAAACAAGCGTCAACAAACAATAATATTCATGGGTTCTATTAATAGAAGAACATGAGCCAACGTTTTATTTTATGAGCTAATCACTCTTTATTGGAGAGTTTGATCCTGGCTCAGGACGAACGCTGGCGGCGTGCCTAATACATGCAAGTCGAGCGGACTTGAGGGAGCTTGCTCCCGATGGTCAGCGGCGGACGGGTGAGTAACACGTGGGCAACCTGCCTGTAAGACTGGGATAACTCCGGGAAACCGGGGCTAATACCGGATAATTCATTCCCTCACATGGGGGAATGCTGAAAGACGGCTTTTGCTGTCACTTACAGATGGGCCCGCGGCGCATTAGCTAGTTGGTGAGGTAACGGCTCACCAAGGCCACGATGCGTAGCCGACCTGAGAGGGTGATCGGCCACACTGGGACTGAGACACGGCCCAGACTCCTACGGGAGGCAGCAGTAGGGAATCTTCCGCAATGGACGAAAGTCTGACGGAGCAACGCCGCGTGAGCGAAGAAGGCCTTCGGGTCGTAAAGCTCTGTTGTCAGGGAAGAACAAGTACCGGAGTAACTGCCGGTACCTTGACGGTACCTGACCAGAAAGCCACGGCTAACTACGTGCCAGCAGCCGCGGTAATACGTAGGTGGCAAGCGTTGTCCGGAATTATTGGGCGTAAAGCGCGCGCAGGCGGTCCT
>NZ_LAYY01000048.1:0-15411 GCF_000986785.1 Mesobacillus campisalis
GAGAGCTTCTGTCAGTGACCTTTTTTCCGGCTTAACCGGTTTTTTGGGCACTGAGAGCTCCCTTCAGTGACCTTTTTTCCAGCTTGACCGGTTTTTTGGGCACTGAGAGCACCTGTCAGTTACCTTTTTCCAGCTTGACCGGATTCTTGGGCACTGAGAGCTTCTGTCAGCCCCTGAATCAAGCCTGCCTTCTTTTTTTACTGTAGAGGTTAGTAAAAAACAGGGCGAAAAGGAAGCCTAGGATAGCTGTCATAAATGCTGCCGCCCAATCCTGTTTGAGGACAGGCATAAGACTGAATATAACGGTTTGCAAATACAGTATGGCCGTAAGAAGCCTGGCAAATGCCTTTTCCCTGGAAGCCTCCGCTACCGGATACAAACTTGTCCATAGTTTGTTTTCGTGGTGGCCCCAGAGCGGCATCAGCTGGAAACCGGTTAAATACAGGAAGATGACTGCCAGGAAAATCTGGCCGGCCCCATCTATAAGATAAATGCCCACTGCCCCAATGATGGTCAGCCTGGCAAATAGTCCAAAATAATCGCCTGATCTTAAAAAAGTGATTCGGTAGATATGGTCAAACGTCTGGTTTTGCCCATATTTCGCACTCAGCAGGAAGTCCAGCCACTTGCGCCTCTTTACCCGGTCTTTCAGCTTGGGTACATCCGTAAATAAATTAGCGATACGGTAGAAAGCACCCATCCTTTTTTCTTCAAGCTCTATCAGCTGTTCCCATTTTAGCCCCTTCTCCCTGGTTTGCATCCGATAATAGACGTACAGCAGGACGAGGAGAAGCGCTGGAGCGAGAACAAGAGGGCCTGCATTGGAGAAAAGCAGGTAAAGCAAGACAGCATTGACCGCGAACCTGACAGCAGTATCCATTCGCCAGACACTTAAGTCAATATAATATTGCACTCTCCAGCGAATGAGCATATTGAGGGCCTTTAAGGCGACCAGGACAAGCAAAAAGAATAAAAATGAGCGATACCCTTCACCGGATACCTGTGCATGGATAGGCATTAAAAGCGCAAGAAGAATGAGAAGCAGGTATGCCTGCAAGAAAAGGCTGAAGATGCCCGAACGCTTAAAATAATCTCCCAGCCTTTCCTCAAGCGGAATCAAAAAGACCTTATCCGCTTCTGTCAAAAAGGTCGAAACCGGGCTATAGGTTACAGCCCACGCTAGAATCAGGGCCATTATCCATGCCGACGGGAAGCCCGGTTCCAGTGTTTTTACCCATTCCTGATAATAAAAGCCTGCCGTCCCAATCAAAAACATGAATACGATGACTAGATGCCCATTAAAAATATAGCGCAAATACCGGCTTGTCTCTTTCAAAAACAGAGTAAACCGTTCTTTCCATAAAGTTTCGGAATTAAACATAATCTTCTTCCCTTGTCAGCTGAATGTACAGGTCGTCCAGCGTAGCACCAGGCATGTTGAATTGCGACTGAAGCTCCTTTAAGGTTCCTTTTGCACGAATTTTCCCTTCGTGGAGGATGACAAATCGGTCACAATACCTTTCGGCCGTCGCAAGAATATGGGTTGACATCAAAATCCCCGCACCATTTGCTTTCATTTTGTCCATGAGGTCCAACAGGGACTGAATGCCAAGAGGATCCAAACCTACAAAAGGTTCATCGACGATGTACAGCGCTGGCTGGACAAGAAAGGCGCACATAATCATCACCTTTTGTTTCATTCCTTTAGAGAAATGGGCAGGAAACCACTTCAGGCGCTTTTCCATTCGGAACTCTTTCAGCAGTTCGCCTACACGTGCCTTATATTCGGCTTCTTCGAGACCATAGGCCATAGCGGTAATCCTAAGGTGTTCTTCCAGTGTCAGTTCATCATAGAGGATCGGTGTTTCGGGCACAAAAGTGAACTGCCTCCGGTACTCCTCCCGTCCAGCCTTAAAGCTTTTGCCGCTGATGGTGATTTCTCCCTTGTGTGGTTCCATCAGCCCGATTACATGCTTGATTGTTGTACTTTTTCCGGCACCATTCAACCCAATGAGCCCAACGATTTCATTAGTTTTGACAGTAAAGCTTATCTCCTTAAGGACTGGATTACGGGTATAGCCTCCAGTAAGGTTGTTGATTTCCAATAAAGCCATGGGCAACGTCCTTCCAACTAATTTTTCTTTTTCCATTTTATCAAATTCAGTCATAGATAAAAACAGAAACTCCCCTGCATGGGTTCGGTCCTAAAAAACCGGCAGGCAAATTGGGATATATTTTTTAAAAAGGGGCATTCTAATTTTTGAAGGGGAAAGCAGTTGACCAATCGAAATGAGGTGTCTGTCAAAGACAAGTTTTTCGAGGTAACGCTTCACCAATAAGCCGTTTTAGAAAACACTCCAATAAATGAGGTGTTTGCCGAAGACAATCATCCGCTTTATTCGTTGTCACATAAACAATAAAGGTCAGGAGATGGTTCGATTGAACACAGGTCCGTTTGTTGACACATTTCATTAAAAATGAGGTGTTTATCAAAGGTAACCGTGCAAAAGGCAGATAAAATGGAAATTATTCAGGCATGAAGCACGCTTTTCCCTTCAGGGCAGGATCCACCCGGAATCCTGCCCTTTTTAATGGGCAATAAAGGTTTTCTGATGGCTTCCTTTATATTTATTAGACAATTATGATAAAATACCTTAAAAGCATTGAAAAAAGAAAGGGTGGAGTAAATGTCGGACTGCATTTTTTGCAAAATCGTAAACGGGGAAATCCCGGCAGCCAAGGTATACGAAAATGAACATGTTCTCGCTTTCCTGGATATCAGCCAGGTAACAAAGGGACATACCCTGGTTATTCCCAAAGTACATAAAGAAAATGTCTATGAATTAACAGAAGAAGTTGCTGCCAATCTTTTCAGGGAAGTGCCCAAGCTGGCGAATGCCCTCAAAAAGGCTTATGACCCGATTGGCATGAACATCCTGAATAATAATGGCGAGCATGCGGGACAATCTGTCTTTCATTACCATATCCACCTTATTCCGCGCTACGGAGAAGGAGACGGCTTTGGTGCGGTATGGAAAACGCATAACAGTGAATACTCTCCGGAAGACCTAAAAAAAATGGCCTCTTATATCCACAGTACACTATAAGCTTCTGCAATCGCAGAAGTTTTTTGTTTTTTTATCAGAAAAATAGCAATTTTTCTTGATATCTGGTAGCATGGATTTAAAAAATCCACACCTATACTGTAATGCAGTAAAGGAAATCCGGGGGGAATATGATGAAACGTGCTTATAATTTTAATGCTGGTCCAGCTTCATTGCCAGAATCCGTTTTGAAAAAAGCAGAGCAGGAATGGCTCAATTATAAAGGAACCGGCATGAATGTAATGGAGATGAGCCACCGCAGCAAGCCGTATGAAGAGATCCACCAGCAAGCACAAAACCTGTTAAGGAAACTGCTCCAAATTCCCGACAACTATGAAGTCCTCTTTTTGCAGGGAGGCGCAAGCCTGCAATTTACAATGGTTCCCATGAACCTGATGGAAGAAGGGAAAAAGGGTCAGTATGTATTGACAGGAGCTTGGTCGGAAAAAGCGCTGAAGGAAGCAAAAAAAATTGGCCATGCCGAAGCGATTGCAACAGGCAAGGACAATCAATACAGGGAAATCCCTTCTGTGTCTTCGCTAAAAACGCTTGAGGACGGGGCTTACCTGCATATCACGTCCAATAATACGATATTTGGCACACAGTGGCACGAAACTCCAAAAGTGAGCATTCCGCTTGTCGCCGACATGTCCAGTGATATTTTGTGCCGTCCGATTGATGTAGCTTCCTATGGGCTGATTTATGCAGGAGCACAGAAAAATTTGGGTCCATCAGGGGTTACTGTGGTGATTGTCAGGAAAGACTTGCTGGAACGCTCAAAAGATTCTCTGCCGACGATGCTGGATTACAGGACTCATGCTAAAAATGATTCCCTTTACAATACTCCGCCTACCATGGCCATTTATTTGCTGAAGCTGGTTCTTGAGTGGGCTGATTCGTTGGGGGGAACGGCAGCGCTGGAAAAGATCAACAAGGAAAAGGCCGCCCTCCTTTATAACGTGATAGATGATAGCGATGGCTTCTATAAAGGCCATGCCGAAGCGTCAAGCCGTTCGCTTATGAACGTTACTTTTACACTTAAAAACCAGGAACTTACAGAAGCTTTTCTGGCAGAGGCAAAAGAACGCGGCTTCACTGGACTGAATGGGCACCGTTCAGTTGGCGGCTGCCGTGCTTCGATCTACAATGCCGTTCCGCTTGAACATGTGGAGGTCCTAGCCCAGTTCATGAAGGAATTCAAAAGCCGTTAACAGAAAATTGACACTTTACGCCAACCCAATATATGCTATAATAATAGCAAGCTTTTCGCTGCAGGCGAGAGACGCACTGCAGGAGAAGCAATAGTTAGCTAGAATAGCAGAGGAGAGTTGAGAAATGAATACAAAGAATCTTGTTGCACTTGCACTGCTCGTAGGGATGGGTGCCGTTTTGCACACCATCGTACCGCCCTTCATCCTTGGCATGAAGCCGGATATGATGCTTACCATGATGTTCTTGGGGATTATTCTTTTCCCGGACAAGAAAAGCGTCTTGCTCGTTGCTCTCGTTACCGGAATATTATCGGCAATGACCACAGGTTTTCCTGGAGGACAGATTCCAAATATCATTGACAAGCTGGTTACAGCGTTTGTTTTTTACGGCCTGCTGACTGCATTCAGGAAATTCCATGGATCTGTCATTAATGCAGCTGTCCTGACGGCTGTAGGAACGATTGTATCAGGAACCGTCTTCCTTGCATCAGCTTATTTGATTGTTGGACTTCCAGGCGCTTTCGTCGGCCTCTTTGCTGGTGCGGTACTTCCGGCCGTGGTTTTCAACGCAGCATTCATGGCCATCCTGTTTCCGGTTGCCTTGAATATCTTCAAAAGGGCGAAGCTGGCAGAAGCCAACTAATGATTGATGCAAAGAACCCGCGTGCGGGTTCTTTTTTTCTTCGAATTTCATGTAAGCAAGCTGAGAAGGGACCCAATGAGAAAGAGGACTGCCCCAGCTGCTCCGTATGTTCCCGCCTTTTTTCTTAAACGCTTTTTCGGCGGATATACTCCTGGCATCCACATGGCCAGCAAATTTTTGAACATGGCGAAAAAAAGTAACGTACTGCATATAAACATAATAAAAATGAATTTCCCCATCTCTTCCCCCCTCTTTGCCAATTATGATGCTGGATCATAATGTGCATCTTCAACTAATGCATTATGGTTTAATTCATGTATATTAGGAAAATAAATATGGTATACAGCAATCTTGAAGTGTGCAAAAAAAAAAGGAAATTCAATCCTTATCGCAGAAATATATTTAAAAGAATATTGAGGTGGTTGAAGATGAAGGCAAAATCATTGATATTGGGGTTCCTCGCAGGCAGTGCTGTAGCAGGAATAGCGACCTTGTTGTCCGCCCCGTCTTCAGGGGAGGAAACGCGCAGAAAGGTGGCGGCAAATAAAAACGCGTTCGCCGCTGAATTAAAGGAATTGAAAGAAAGCCTGGCTGAAATCAAGGGTTCCGTTTCAACTGTATCAAAAGAGGGAAAATCGGCCCTCAATGATTTTATCAAGGATGTAAAGCTAGCGTTATATGAGTGGCAGTTAAGTACAGAACAAAACAAAACGGCGCTGCAAAAGGATATAAAAGAAATTGAGCATACAATTCAGGAATTGGAACAAGACATCGCTCAAAAATAAGCTCTCTGCTGTTGGACTGGCCAGGAGAGTTTTTCACGGGTAAAGGGACAGTTATTACTGTATGAATTAGGATCCAACTCTTTCTTGTTACTTTTCCTGCCCTTCTCTTCCGGCAGCCCAACCGGTTGAGAAGGGTTTTTAGGTAAAGAGATAGGCTATTTTCAATGGAAACTGCCGATTTTACATAAAAAGACAAAAAAGTTTCTAAAAATTTAGAAATTAATCTTTATTATTTATTGTTTTATTGGCATAATGTTAATAGAAACATTAAAGTAGGTGAAAATGGGGATGACAGAGAAACATTATTCAATGAAAGAAGCCTTGATATTCAGCCAGCGGATTGCCCAATTGAGCAAAGCCCTTTGGAAGTCGATTGAAAAAGATTGGCAGCAATGGATTAAGCCGTTTGACCTGAACATCAATGAACACCATATCTTATGGATTGCCTATCACTTGAATGGTGCTTCCATATCGGATGTAGCCAAGTTTGGCGTTATGCATGTTTCAACTGCTTTCAATTTCTCCAAAAAACTGGAGGAAAGGGGACTGCTGCAATTCTCAAAAAAGGAAAGTGACAAACGGAACACATATGTCCAGATAACTGAAAAAGGGGAAGCTATTTTATTAGGTTTGATGGAAACATATGAACCAGACAAAAATGCTGTCTTTTCGGGAGCCGCGCCCTTAAGGGATTTGTACGGGAAATTCCCCGAAATCATTGAGATGATGGCGATTGTCCGCAATATTTATGGTGATGATTTTATGGAGATTTTCGAAAAATCCTTCAACAATATTGACAGCAAATTTGTCGATGATGACGGTATCATCCGCAAAAAAGACACTGCGGAAAAAGAACTTGTTTAATTCAGCAGTATTTTTTCATTTCCAGCATAAGCGGGAGGAACAGCCCTTGTTCGACGCAGGCTTCAATGACTTCCCTTGCCTCCAGCTTGGGCTGCAATCCTGCCTGGAATTCATGGAAAAGCGGGTGAAAGTGAACAAATCCTTCCGCTTTCTGTTTTTTCATATCTATGCTCAATTTCTCACATAGCGCTAAAATATCGCCTGTTTCTTTCTGACTTAGTGATTTTTCGACAATGAGGAAGTCAAACTTTAAGTTTGTTTCCTTAACCATTTTAAGAAGCAGTTTTTGGTGATATTCGAGCATTTTAATTTTTTCGCCTATATCGTAATTCGTCATGAAAAAGTCCCCTTCTTACTTTTCTTGGCCCCGCCCCAGCTCCCATTGTTCATCCTGGATGCCGAACAAGGCGCGCAGACCTTTCTTTAGTGCATATTTTACCATTTAATCAGGAAAATCTTTCGGTATTTTTCTGATACACTAAAAAACTATCTTTTTTAAAGATTTTTTGATATTGTATTTAACATAATAAGTATGTAAAAGGAGGGATTCTAGGATGATCTCCATTTTTATTGTGTTTATTTTATTCGCTGTCTTCATCCTATTCTTTATAAACAAATTAACAGACTCCCTCTGTATACAAAAAGAGATTCCTGAAGAACGGCAGTCAGGTGTTTTCAGGACGATCAATGTCCTCATAACCATTCTTTTAATCTCTTCATTTGTGGAAATATTATATTCAACATGAAAAGCGGTGAAGGGATAACTTCACCGCTTTTTCTGCTTCCTGCCGCTTTTCTGCAGGCACTTGGCAGCTCTTGACTTGCCTTGTTACATTTTACACTTGAAGGTTGTTGTTAGACAGCTCGCCCGCCATTATAGCCAAGCCGCACCTACAATAATCAACAGGATGAACAACACGACAATCAACGCAAATCCTGCACCGTATCCTCCGCCCATTCTAACACCTCCTTCCAGTAGCGATAAAATATCTTATTCAGCCTATACACAGTCCGCATAGGCGTATATCATGATGATCCCAATTTTTTATTGAATCACGGCTGCCTGCCATGTTCAACAGAATGCCGAACCTACAATAATCAGCAAAATGAACAGGACAACAATTAACGCGAATCCTGCATTATATTGGCCCATAAACATGTACCTCCTTTTTTCTCTTCGCCATATCCTATGTAAGCTGGAACCCATTCGGTTGGATGTTTGCCCATCGGCCTGCTGGTAAAATTTATAAAAATATTTTTGTCAGGAGAGCACTTTGTGTTATAGTAAATCTTGTGGACTTACAAGGAACCACCAGAATTAATATTTAGGAGTTGTTCAACATGAATAAATGGGTCCTGCCTCTGACCCTTGCTGGGGTTTTAACTTTATCTGCCTGCAACGGCAATGAGACATCCGAAGCTGTCGTCGAGTCTGACGCTGGAAATATCACCAAGGATGAATTGTACGAAGCCATGAAGGAGAAAGTTGGCGAGCAGACGCTTCAGGAACTTTTATACAGCAAAGTGCTTGGTGACAAGTACGAAGTGTCAGACGATGAAGTCAACAAAAGAGTTGAAGAATTAAAGACCCAGCTTGGAGACAATTTTGAACTTGTCCTTCAGCAGAACCAGCTTGAGGATGAAGATGCCTTGAGAGACTTCCTGAAAGAGCAGATGCTGATTGAAAAAGCAGCCTTGAAGGATGTAAAAGTATCGGAGGAAGAAGTAAAGCAGCGCTACGAAGAATATAAGCCAGAAATCAAGGCCAGCCACATCCTCGTTGAAGATGAGGCAAAAGCAAAGGAACTAAAGAGTCAGCTTGACGAAGGAGCGGATTTTGCTGAATTGGCAAAGGAGAATTCAACGGACCCTGGCTCAGCTGAAAAAGGCGGAGATCTTGGATTCTTTGGCCCTGGCGCGATGGTGCCTGAATTCGAGGAAGCAGCCTATGCCCTTAAAGTCAATGAAATCAGTGACCCTGTTCAATCCCAGCACGGCTGGCATATTATTAAGGTTACCGAGAAAAAGGAAAAAGAGTCCTACGAGGATATGAAAGAGGAGCTTGAGTACGAACTTAAGCTAACCAAAGTGGATGCTACACAGCTGCAAGCCACTCTCCAAGACGAACTGAAAGATGCTAATGTGAAAATTAAGGACAAGGACCTTCAGGGAGTCATGGAAACACCGGAAACCCCGGAGACACCGAAGCAATAAAAAAAACTCGCCAATGGCGAGTTTTTTTATGCTTCAAGGGAACCTTCCCTTTTTTCCTTTTCCCTTTCCAGCCGTTTCATATAAATTTCCCCTTCCCGTTCAATGCTTTCCATTTCCAGCTTTCGTTCCTCTTTGCCAGTTCTGATTGCCATGAAAGCACTTATGAGAATGCCAGCACCTACGAGATACACCCAGATGGGAATGACCATGTTTCCACCTCCTCCTGAAGGGTTGTCCTATAATATACTTCATACATATGAGCATAAGAAGGGAATATGACAGGAATGAAGTGGATTTTTTTATCATCTGGCTTTCTTTTAATTTAGCATTCTATTATTTATGGAAAGCTGGTTTATAGAATGAACGGTTATCCAGGGCAAAATTTCTTTCAGTGAACTCGCCTGGTTTTACGCGGCTCAATGCCCGGTCAAGCATATTCATTTTGGCATCCAGATTATCAATATAATGAAGGATCTCTGCTTCTTTTATTAAAGGCGGTTTCGGGCTCCCCCATTCAGCCTTGCCATGATGACTTAAGACCATATGCTGAAGAACGATAACCTCTTCTCCTGAGATCCCCAGTTCTTCGGCTGCTTTGCCGATTTCATTCACCATTATTGAGATATGTCCCAGCAAGTTCCCTTCAACTGTATAGGAGGCTGCTACAGGTCCTGAAAGTTCATGGACTTTTCCAAGGTCATGAAGGATGACCCCCGCAAAAAGCAGGTCTTTATCAAGACTCGGATAAAGGCTGGATATCGCTTTGGCAAGGTCCAGCATTGATACGACGTGGTAGGCAAGGCCGGAAACAAACTCATGATGATTCTTGGTCGCAGCCGGATAATTCAGGAATGCCTGCTGATGCTTTTTCAATAGATGGCGGGTAATACGCTGGATATTCGGATTCTTCATTTCAAAGATATACTGGGTGATTTTCGATACCATTTCTTCCTTATCCAGCGGAGCTGTTTCAAGGAAGTCCGACAGCTTGACCGAATCTGCGGGGCCGGCTGCCCGTATTTGCCGAATTTTCAGCTGCATCCGTCCCCTGTAATTTTGGATATCGCCCATTACTTTCACAATTCCTTCGGGGCTGTATGTGTTTTCCTCGCTATCCGACACATCCCACAGCTTTGCTTCAATCTCCCCGCTTTGATCCTGGAGGATCAGGGTTAAAAATGGCTTGCCATTGCTGGCAATTCCCTTTGTCGCGTTTTTAATCAATAGGAATTTTTCTACCTGCTCCCCAACTTCATAGTCAAGAATTCCTTTATTCATTATCTTTTCCTCCCTAAAGTGAGTTCTGCACCAATTGACGCAATGGCAGTATCTCTTCATTTTTAAACTGGTCCAGCAAGTGCCTGTGACAGGTGAAAAACATCACCTGGTTCTGAGGCATTCCACGCAGCAGCTGGAACACCATCTGCGTTCTTTCCTCATCAAAGTTGACAAAGCTGTCGTCAATAATAATTGGATATGGAAAACGGGAATACAACGCAGAAGCAAGTGCTAGCCTTAAAGAAACATAAACCTGCTCGGCGGTTGCCTGGCTCAGCTCATTTGCTTCAAATAATGTATGGTCTTGCCTTTCAACAAGAAAGCCGCTTCCAGATTGCTGAGGGAGAATACGTATATACTGGCCGCGGGTCAAATCTTGCAGAAACTCCTCCGCTTTTGCCAGGAGCTTAGGCAGCCTCTCCCGTCTATACCTTTCCACCGTCCCTCTAAGCAGCTCCCTGGCCACAGCCAGTCCAGCCCATTCCTTCGCTTCTTCCCGGAATTCATATTTCAACTGGTTATATTTATGCAGCAGGTCGGGATACAGTCCCTCTTCCAGGACGGACATCCTGTGCCTGATTTCGGCCAGAGAATTTAAAATTCCGTTCTGTTCCCTTTTATATGATTCCAATTGCAGCAGAGCCTTTTCTAGCCGTTCGGCAGGAAGGTTCCCCTCGCTGGCCTCTGCAGGACGTGAACCTGTGATGCCTGAACTTTCCAGCTGAATCGCGAGCTCCTCGAGCCTGCTTTTCCATTCCCTCTCCTGCAATGCTTTTAAGCCTATTGCCCTGAAGGATTCTTCATCTAGGACATCTGCAAGCTTCAGTAGCTTCTCCTTTTCCTGCTTCAAGTGCTTTTGCTCGTTTGCAAGCCGGGAAATCTCATCCTTCACCTCGGCCAACTTTGATGTAACTTCGCGGTGCCTTGCCTGCTTGTCGTACTCCTCGCGAATCCTCTTCTTCAACAGAGCGGCTGCCTCCTGGATGGCGAGGTTTTCATTATGAAGGAACATGGCCGAGAGTTCCCTGAAGGCCGAATAGACGCCTTTTTGCTGTGCCTCCAAGAACGAGAGCCGGTCTTCCAGCCGCTTTTTTTCCCTGAACAGCAGCTTTTGCTTTTCTACAAGCAGGAAAGCATCAAAAATCTTAATGGTGCCAGGCACTTGAATGAGATGCAGCTGTTCCGCAACTTCCTCCTGCCGGGAGTTCGTTTCCGCCACTTCCCTTTCCCAGGCCTCATAAAGCTGGATGACCTTCTCATAGCGGGTATTTTGCATTTCAAGCCGGCCAGAATAGTCAAGGTACATCCTCCGATTTTCCTCATCCTGTGCAAGCAAGTTCCTCAGACTTGCAGCATCCAGATTATCGGTGACCTGAAGTCGGGCTCTCAGTTCTTCTTCCTGTGCCTTGGCCCAGGAAAGATCTTCCTGTTCTCCTCCTCCGTGGCCAGTTCCGCTTTTTACCAGGCGCATATACATGGAAAGTACCGGGATAAAGCCGGCGGCGCCGGCGGCTGTAACGACCCATTGCCTGTTCCAGATGCCCCACAATGCAAGCAGCAGAAAAATCAGCCCAAAAAACAGGAAGGTATTTCCCTGGCGCTTTTGCTCCGCTTTGCTCTTCCTAAGGGAGGAGGCTTGATTGGATTTAAACGAGGCGATCCGTTCCTGAACTCTATGAAGTTCCGATTTTAGCTTTTCCTGCTCTTCCAAGGTTCGAAGCTGACTTCCAATCCTGTTCTTTGTCTTTTCATCTAGCAGTTTCCCTTTGAAAAAAGCTGTTTGGGACTCCAGTTCTTCCAATACCATTTTTTCCTCTTGAAAATCAGCGTCCAGCCTTCGTTTGCGGTCTTTCAGCTGCTGCTGCTTCATCTGTATATCCTCTGCCATTTCCTTCATCGACGAGCTGACGTTTACCTGCCCAATGGTTTGCTCATCAAAGCGGGCGTGCAGCTGGTCATTTACACGCTCTATATCTTCCATCACCTCATCGATCATTCTCCGAAGATTTTCTGCTTCCGCCCTTGTCTGCTCAAAAACCGGCAAAGTATCCAAAACAGAGGTTATCTCCGCCTCCCTTGCAAGCAATTTCCTATCAGGCTCACAAACTGCCGATTCCTCTGCCAGTGCCTTGTTTCGCTCTGAAAGCCATTCCAGGCGGGCTTCAATTGGCTGCAGCTTCTCCTCAATGCGCTCAAGGCGGCGAAGCCCATCTGCCGGGAATGTCAGCTCACCTAAGCGGGCCAAATTTGCTTCGAGCTTTTCCATCTCTATAAGAAGAGGATACACCCTTTCCAATTCTTTGAGATAAAAAACCTGCTTTTCCGTTTCCGCAATCTCCGACTGATTTCGGAGAAGCTTTTCCTCTGTCGCTGCCTTTCTTGTGAGAAGCATGCTGTACTCGTCCGCTTCCGACTCTGCCTTTTTCAGCATCTCGTAGGTTTCGCGCAGCTGTTTCAGCTTTTCGTTAAGCCGGGGCTTTTTCCCACCCGGTTTAAAGCGTTGTTCCAGCTCCTTTTGCAGGCTATCTTCCGCACGCAGCAGCCTGTCGCTTCCCAGAGTGCCGGCAGAAAACAAAAACCGGCCAAGGTCATCGCCTTTTAGCTGCTGGATATTTTGCAAGCCTTGCAGGCTGAAGGAAAATATGGACTGGTATGTCCCTCTGTCCATACCTCCGAGCAGTTCATCCAATAATTCCTGGCCGCCTACCCTTCCATCCTGAAGAGTTACTGTAACATCCCCTGCAGCCTTCCCTTTTACCCGTTCAATCACGGCTATTCCGTAAGAGGGAAACTCTGCCTTTAGGTAGCCGCCGTATTTGGAGTGCAGCTTCGGTTCATATCGGAGTTCCGATTGCTGCCTGGTAGGGAAACCAAACAAAACGCCATGAATGAAAGCCATAATGGTTGATTTCCCGGCTTCATTCTCCCCATAGAAAACTTGCAGGTTCTGCAGATTTCGAATTCGCACATCCACAAGCTTGCCATAACCATAAATATGTAATTCATGCAAATACATGCAGTTTGCCCCTTCCTCAGTCCTGCGCCAGAAGCTGGAGCAACCTTGTCTCCGCTTCCAGCAAAACCTGCTTCTTCTCTTCTTCATTCAGGCCCTCAAGATGCCTTCTCGCCGCGTTGTGGCTGAATAGAGGCATCAGCCCTTCATGCCAGCGGTCAAAACCGTCAATTTCAGAGAAAAGGTCTTCAAAGAAGTCTCCTTTCGCTGCGGCCAGGTTTCGATCGATCCCAGCCATATCCCCTATGGTCAAATCACGTACCCATACAAATGAATTCTCGTCTTTTTCTTCCTCCTGAAGAATCTCCAGCAATTCACCGCTTTGGAGCATCGTTTCGGCATCAGGGTCAAGCATGTGGGCGTGTTCGATTTCCAGCGAAAGAATTACACCTTTTCCCTCGCTGCGAACTTCGCTGACTGCCTGCCTGCAGGCATCAAACAGGCTTCCGGGACTGGCTGCCTGCGAAAAATCCAATTTCATTTCAAGCCACTGGACATCATGGGAGGGCAGAAACTCGTACCGTGTTCCCCGCTCGGTCAGCGAAACGGTGTAGAACCCCTTTTCGCCTTGTTCTTTCGGATTTCTCCCCTGCGGGTTCCCGGGGTAAATTACCGGAGGTTCTTCGGATAAAACTTGTCTTTTATGGATATGCCCAAGAGCCCAGTAGTCAAATTGTTTTTCATAAAGATCTCCAAGGCGGAAAGGGGCATATTTGTCATGGTCACTGGCTCCCTCGAAATGTCCGTGAAGAATCCCGATATGAAAGTCCGCTCCCTCTTTTTTTTGGTATCGGTCAATCCAGCGGTCTGTCAAATGCCGTTCAGGATAGCTAAAGCCATATAGATGGACGGTTGTTTCGTCTTGTTTGGCAAATTTCTTTATTTCCACTTCTCCCGCAAAGATATGAACATTCTCCGGCATCTCCAGCTTCATCCATGTTCCCCCCAGATGGTCATGGTTGCCGTGGATTATGTATGCAGGAATTCCTTTTTCAGCCAGCTTCGCCATTTCTCCGCGAAACCTCGCCTGGGCACGAAGACTTCGATTCTCGCCGTCAAAAACGTCACCAGCAATAATAACAAAATCAACTGCTTTTTGGATAGCTTCATCCGTCATATTGGCAAGTGCCTTGAAGGTGCTATCCTGAAGCCTTTTAAATATATTCTCAGGAAGATGCTTAAGACCTTTGAACGGGCTGTCCAGGTGAAGGTCTGCCCAATGCATAAATGTGACTTGTTTCATATAAATTTCCTTTCACCGCTTTTTACCCATTTTACCATCTCCCAAAAGCGAATGCACGTTCTCAGAAAAGTGGAAGCGCCTTGGTCAGACCCGACCAGCATAAGACGCTCCAGGATAGAAGGCGTCCTTTGCCTTCAATCCTGGAGTGGCTTATGACTCGAGGGTCTAGGCGCTGGAGCTGGACAATCGAAAAGCGGAAGCGCCTTGGTCAGACCCGACCAGCATAAGTCGCTCCAGGATAGAAGGCGTCCTTTGCCTTCAATCCTGGAGTGGCTTATGACTCGAGGGTCTAGGCGCTGGAGCTGGACAATCGAAAAGCGGAAGCGCCTTGGTCAGACCCGACCAGCATAAGTCGCTCCAGGATAGAAGGCGTCCTTTGCCTTCAATCCTGGAGTGGCTTATGACTCGAGGGTCTAGGCGCTGGAGCTGGACAATCGAAAAGCGGAAGCGCCTTGGTCAGACCCGACCAGCATAAGTCGCTCCAGGATAGAAGGCGTCCTTTGCCTTCAATCCTGGAGTGGCTTATGACTCGAGGGTCTAGGCGCTGGAGCTGGACAATCGAAAAGCGGAAGCGCCTTGGTCAGACCCGACCAGCATAAGTCGCTCCAGGATAGAAGGCGTCCTTTGCCTTCAATCCTGGAGTGGCTTATGACTCGAGGGTCTAGGCGCTGGAGCTGGACAATCGAAAAGCGGAAGCGCCTTGGTCAGACCCGACCAGCATAAGTCGCTCCAGGATAGAAGGCGTCCTTTGCCTTCAATCCTGGAGTGGCTTATGACTCGAGGGTCTAGGCGCTGGAGCTGGACAATCGAAAAGCGGAAGCGCCTTGGTCAGACCCGACCAGCATAAGTCGCTCCAGGATAGAAGGCGTCCTTTGCCTTCAATCCTGGAGTGGCTTATGACTCGAGGGTCTAGGCGCTGGAGCTGGACAATCGAAAAGCGGAAGCGCCTTGGTCAGACCCGACCAGCATAAGTCGCTCCAGGATAGAAGGCGTCCTTTGCCTTCAATCCTGGAGTGGCTTATGACTCGAGGGTCTAGGCGCTGGAGCTGGACAATC
>NZ_LAYY01000048.1:15431-60851 GCF_000986785.1 Mesobacillus campisalis
CGCTCCAGGATAGAAGGCGTCCTTTGCCTTCAATCCTGGAGTGGCTTATGACTCGAGGGTCTAGGCGCTGGAGCTGGACAATCGAAAAGCGGAAGCGCCTTGGTCAGACCCGACCAGCATAAGTCGCTCCAGGATAGAAGGCGTCCTTTGCCTTCAATCCTGGAGTGGCTTATGACTCGAGGGTCTAGGCGCTGGAGCTGGACAATCAAAAAGCGGAAGCGCCTTGGTCAGACCCGACAGGATCTGGAGCTGACAGCCAATAAATAAAAGCCGGACCACAGGTGTGTGAATCCGGCTTGCTTGCTTATTTCTTCTTTGTCAGCTGCAAGGCTGTTTTAATATCCTTAAAGGAATTGGACTTTCCATACATCAGCACTCCGCCCCGATACACCCGCGCTCCAAAAGCCGCCAGGAGGATGATGGTTCCTGTCAGGATGGCAATCGCCAGACTTGTTTCCCATAGTGGGATATTCAGCATCCCTACCCTTAGGAACATAATCATCGGAGTAAAAAATGGGATAAACGAAGTGATCGTAATAAACGGTGCCTCCGGCTGGCCCAGACCGAACATCGCAATCATAAACCCGGCGACGACCAGCAGGGTCATTGGGGTGATCATTTGCTGGACATCCTCAATCCTGCTGACCAGTGACCCAAGAAAAGCGGCAAGAGTGGCATAGAGAAAATAGCCCAGGAGAAAGAAAATCACAGCATACGCGATTGTTGCTCCCGCTATATTGCTGAAACCAAAAAATTCGAAAAAGCCGCCTTCCATCGTTTCAACATTTGTCTTCACCGAAAAGTAACCTACGATAAGGAACACGGCAAGCTGTGTCAGTGACAGCAGCCCAATTCCAAGTATTTTTGCAAACATCTGCTTAATCGGTGATACGCTTGATATCAAGATTTCCATTACCCTGGAGGATTTTTCGGTTGCCACCTCTGTAGCGATCATGCTCGCGTACATAATGACGGAGAAATAAATAATGAACAGAAGCACATACACGAGCCCCCTGGCCTGGCTCAGTTCTTCCTCGGTTTTGGCATCCTCGGCAAGCGCAGAGCGTTCAAATTCAACCGGTTCATAAAGATTGGCCAGCTGCTCCTGGCTCAGGTTAAGCGAAGCAGACGCCATCATTGTTTTCAGCTGCTGGAGGCTGCCCTCAATTTCGGAAACCAAGCTTGAATCCGCCATGCTCATTGACTTAAAGGAAGCTGCAGGCAAATTTTCACCGGTCATCCTTAGCTGAAGCAAACCCGAGTAATCCCCTGCCTCGACCTTTTCCTCTGCTTCGTCCGCACTGCCGGTAAACTCGACCAGTTCCACGTCTGTATCCCCCGCCAGCATTTGCTGTTCAAGAGGGGCAAACAGCTGTCCTGATTCGTCGATCACGGCAATCTTCTCGGCTTCCCCATCCTTTTCAAAAAAATCGATGATTCTGGGAATGTTGGTCAATGCAATTAAAATCAGCGCTGTCAGGACTGTTGTAACCAAAAAGGATTTTGTTTTCAGCTTGCTTAAATATGTATGGAACAAGATGATAAAAAAGTTATTCATAGGAAGCACCCGCCTTTTCAATAAAAATATCATTCAGTGAGGGTTCTTCTAATACAAACTTGCGGATAAAGCCTTTTCCCACTATCCTCTTCAGGATTTCCTCCGCAATATACTCACTCGTCACCTGGAGATGGATTCCTTCCGGTGTGTGCTTTGCCTTTGTTACACCATCGTGATTTTCAAGAGAGCTGATATCAAAGTCCGCATGGATCACCAGGTTCTTCTTTCCAAATGAACGCTTTATTTCTTTCAATGCCCCATGGACAACGGGCCTGCCTTTTTGCATAATGCATAGATGCTCGCACATTTCCTCGACATGCTCCATCCTGTGGCTGGAAAACACAATGGTGGTTCCTGCCTCCTTCAAGTCAATGACGGCCTGCTTCAATAATTCCACATTAACCGGATCAAGACCGCTAAAGGGTTCATCAAGAATAAGAAGCCTTGGCTTATGGATGACAGCTGCAAGAAACTGGATTTTTTGCTGATTCCCCTTTGAAAGCTCCTCTACCTTTTTATCCATATACTCGGGAACTTTAAATCTCTCGAGCCAGTATGCCAACTCCCTCACTGCATCCTGTTTCTGCATCCCTCGCAATCTCGCAAGATAGACGATTTGCTCTTTCACTTTCAGCTTTGGATACAAGCCTCTCTCTTCAGGCAGATAGCCAATGATTGGGCTTGTGGAATAGTCAATTGTTTTTCCGTCCAGCGTGATTCTTCCTTTGGTAGGATCCAAGAGCCCAAGAATCATCCTGAAGGTTGTTGTCTTTCCCGCACCATTGGCTCCCAGGAAACCAAACATTTCTTTCTCCGGTATTTCGAGTGACAGGTCGTCTACAGCTGTAAACTCCCCAAATTTTTTCGTGACATTTTCTAGTTTAAGTGCCATTGCCCTCTCCTCCTTAGCATTATATTACTACGAGTTTGGCGGAAAAAAGTTCCAATTTATTGTTTTTATTATATTTGAACTTTTTATAAGATTGTGTAAAAATAACAGTAAGAAAGCTCATAAAAAGGGGTAAACGATATGGATACATACAAATTGACAGCATTTAAGCCTGATGGGGAAAAGTTGCTGGACGAGTCCTTTCAGGCGGGAAACGATGAAGAAGCAAAAGAGCTTGGCAGGAGACTTCTTGCAGAGAAAAATCTTGAAGACAATACCCATCGCTGCACATCTCCGAGAGGGAAATTGGTTCTGTTTCACCCGTAACCCCAGGTATCCAACAAGAAAGACGCTTCGTTTTTTTAAAATGAAAAGGGTCCTCCATTCATCAGATGGAGGACCTCTTTTTGCTTTTTTGATAAAAATGGTCCTCCATCCACCCGACGGAGGACCCCCTTGCCGCATTTTCTATTAAAATCGTCCTCCATTCGCCCGATGGAGGACCTCTTTGCCGCATTTTCTATTAAAATCGTCCTCCATCAACCTGATGGAGGACCTCTTTGCCGCATTTTCTATTAAAATCGTCCTCCATCAACCTGATGGAGGACCCCTTTGCGGCATTTTCGATAAAAATGGGCATCCATTCACCCTATGGAGGACCCCTTTGCCTCTTTTTCGGTAAAAATGGGCATCCATCCACCCGAAGGAGGACCCCCTTGTGGCATTTTCAATAACAAGGGGCCTCCAACCACCCTATGGAGGACCCCAATGCCGGTTTTTCGAATAAAAATGGTCCTCCATTCACATGATGAAGGACCACTTCCTCGTCTATAGGCGAATTAAGTCCTACATTTTTTAGGTGGCCTATTTCCCTGTAAAGTGAGGTTTTCGTTTCTCAAGGAATGCCTGGATGCCTTCCTTATGGTCCTCTGTCTGCCGCATTTTATATTGTGCATACTTCTCGAGCTCAAGAAACTTAAGAAGGGAGGTCCGATTCTCTTCTGCATAAATTTTCTTTGTTTTGATCATGGCCTGCAGCGGTTTTTGCTGCCACTCTTCCAGCTTGATGGCTATCGCTTCATTGAGGTCCCCTTCGGTGACTTCATCGATCAGCCCAATTTCCAGGGCTTGCGCGGCCGTCATTGGCTTGCCTTCCCAGATGTGATGCTTTGCCTTTGTTTCGCCGAGACGCTGCTTCATAAAGAAATGCCCGCCTCCATCAGGAATCAGCCCGATGCCGATAAAGTTCATCGCAAGCTTGCTTCCCGGATCAGCCATAATATAATCCGTGGCCAAAGCCAGGCTGAAGCCGAGCCCAGCAGCCGCACCGTTAATAGCACTGATTGTCAGCTTTGGCATGCTGTATAGCGTTGTGACGAGTTCATTGATGCTTTCCATAATTCCATAGAAATCGCTTTCATTACTGCCCGCAAGCATTGTCTTAATATCGCCGCCTGAGGAAAAGGCACGTCCGGCCCCTTTTAATAACACAATTTCCACTTCATCCGAAATGCATAACTCCTTCAAATTCCATGCCAATCCTCTGATCATTTCCAAATCGAGCGCATTTAAAGATTCGGGCCTGTTCAATTCGACTGTGGCCACCTTGCCTTCTACACTAACCTTGACAGTATCCGTTTTAAATTCGGTAGTCAAAAGAGCTCCCCCTCCTTTATGTTCAACTCTATTATAATGAAAACCCTTGAACATAGACACTTTTTTTCAGAATTGTCCAAACGTATTTTTCGCTAACAATGGTCCAAAGAAAAAAAGCTCCTATGTGGAAGAGGAGCTTTTTGAAAATAGTTCATTTAAGATGCTGATTTTTTGATCGGTATAGTCTTCAAAACCGTCATTGTATGATTTAGGGTCCTTCGGATTAGCGAAGTGGGTGATCTTACCGGTTTCCGGATGGATGAACTTGCTCGAAGCACCACAGCCGAGCCCGATAATGGTTTGTTGTTCTTCCATAATAATGATATTGTATAAGCTTTCCTGGCCAGGCATGGAGTAGCCGACATTCTCCAGATTGCCAAGGATGTTTTTCTGGCGATAGAGGTAATAAGGAACATATCCGTGGCTGCCTGTCCACTCCTCGGCCATGTTCATCATTTTCTCCACTTCCCCGCGGTCGGCGACTTTATATTTCTCCTTGTTCCTGGTCATTTCCGATGCACGCTTGAAAGATAAAGTATGGACCGTCAGCGATTCAGGCATCAGCTTTTCGGTTTCTTTCAGGGTGTGGCCGAATTCCTCGGTTCCTTCACCAGGAAGGCCGATAATCAAATCCATATTGATATTATTCATGCCCGCTTCTCTGGCAAGATGATATTTGTCCACCGTTTCTTCCACCGTATGATGACGTCCGATCGCCTTCAGCGTTTCCTGGATATAGGATTGGGGATTAATGGAAATTCGGTCGATGTTCCATTTGTTTAGAACGTCCAATTTCTCCGGGGTTATAGTATCCGGACGGCCAGCCTCCACTGTGATTTCCCTGATGTTTTCAACATCTGGAAAAGAAGTGTACATTTCTTCGTAAAGCATATCCATTTCTTCAGCACTTATCGAGGTTGGGGTGCCGCCGCCATAATATAAGGTTGTAATTTTAATTCCGTTATCCTTCAGCCACTCGCCAATCTTCCGCATCTCATAATGAAGGCCTCCAAGGAAACTGTTGACAGACCCTTGCCGGCCATTGATGGCATAGGCAGGAAAAGTGCAATAGGCACATTTTGTTGGGCAGAAAGGAATCCCGATATAAATGCTCACTTCGCGCTGCAAATCGTAGAGATCTGGCATGACAGCAAGCTGCCGGTCAACGATTTGCTGCATGAGCCTGATCTTTTCCGGGGTAATCATATACTCCTCCTCAAGCTCAGCATGGGCCTGTCCACGGTCTACGCCTTCCCGGAGCTTATTGTGAAGAAGCTTTGTAGGCCTCACCCCTGTAAGGATGCCCCACTTTTGCATAATCCCGGTCCAATCCTGCAGGACGGTTAAAAAGGCATGGGAGACCGCATTTCTAATTGCGCGGAACCTCTCTTTTTCAGTGAGGCCCTCCTGAAGTTCCTTTTCATAGGCAGCCCGGTGCTGTTCCCCATTCCCCGCTGTTAATTTTGCTTCAACCTGGATGGCTCCTTCCGCTGCCATTGCCAGTTCAATAACAGCATCGCTATCACGGTCCGGCTTGGAGAAGGCTAGTTCGGCCTCTTCAAAAAACAGGTTGGCAATCAGCTGCAATGGCCTTTCGAGCCTGTCATCTTCTATTCCTTTTATATATATAAACAAAAATATCACCTTTTCAATTTATGCTTCCTATAGTGTACTGAATCCCCCTGGCAAGGTCAATACAGGGGAAAAGCCAAAAAAAGCCTGCACATGCATGCAGGCTGAAAATCTATTTTTTTAGTATATTCATCTTCCTTAAAAAAGAAATAGGATGCTGTTTTCGGAAATGCTCCTTGACCATGTAGGCAACCCCATTCTGGTTGTTGGACCTGGTGACCCAGTCTGAAGCCCTCTTTACCTCGGGGGACGCATTTCCCATTGCCACGCCCAATCCGCATGCTTTCAATATTTCTATGTCGTCCTGGCCATCGCCTATTACAACCATCTCTTTCAAAGCAATGCCCAACTGTTCTCCCAAAGAAATCATTCCGTTCAGTTTTGAAACGCCCTGCGGCAGTATATCCAGCCTCAGGTCATTAAGCTGGGTCATATTGATTTCGGAAAACATCGACACCAAAGCTTCGCGTGCATCAGTCAAGTCATCCTCATATTCAAAGTACACCTCGATTTTAGGCGCTGTTGCGGGATCGTCTTTTAAGGTGTCGCTGATGGAATCTACAAACTGCTGGGAGTAAAACATTGGATCTCCGGTTGTAAATACTGTTTTGGCCAATAGGTTATGATTCAGCTTATACTTGTTGGCCAGTGAATATTCATCGTGGACAATCCTGATTTGGCAGGGGAAGCCTTCCAGGAAGCGGATAATTTCATAGGTGACGTCTTCCGGAATCAATTTGGCCATAACAGGCTTCCCCAGTTGCTGGGCAATATAGGCACCCTGGTGGGTAACGAGCATGGCATTATTAATTTTCAGGGCCTTTGCTACCTTTCTGGCAGATGGAAAGCTTCTTGAAGTAAGAAGCGTGACATATACTCCTTTCTGCTGGACGTAGGCAATGGCTTCCTTTGTAGATTTATGGATCCTTCCGTTATCCTGGATAACCGTCCCATCCACATTCAAGGCAAGAAGACGATAGATCATAATGTGGCCCCCATTTCTGTGATGTTTCTATCCTAATATGAACATTATGAAAAGGAAGGACAAAATAGAACTGAGGGAACCTTTGCGGAAAAGCAAAAACTCCCGAACATTGTTCCGGGAGTTTCATGATTCTATTGGTTTTCCTGGACGCCGTAAAGCTCCTCAAGCGGCTTCATGATCACCTTGTTGATTTCAGCAATGACCATGCTCATCCTTTGCTCCGCTTCCATCAATCTTGAAATAGTGTCATGCTGCTGCACTAAAGCCACTGTCTTTTGAGCTTGCTCCACTTCCTCCTGGGAAATTTCCTGCCCCATCATCTGCTTTTGCTGAAGCTGCATTTGAATATTGCGGAAGTTTTCAAACATCCTGCGGGCTGATTCATCATTATTGACTTCATCATATATTTTTCTCAAGTTTACATATTCGTCACTCGTGCGAATTGCTTTTTCCATTTCATATGCAGAATCATAAAGGTTTACTGCCATTTTAAAACACTCCTTCTCCGTTTCGGAATCCCCTACACTATATCAGACTATGACTTCAATTGCGAGGAGTTCACTATTTCCTCGCGTGAAGGCTGCGGCTGGCACATTATATCAGCCCGGAACATACGATACGGTATCAGCTATCGCCTAATTTCAATCTTTTTAATCCAAATGGGATAAAAGAGGAGAATATATGGACCAATTGCTCACTGTACAACCCCATTGCCCCATTATGGCCGTTCTTACCGAAATAGAATACGAACCAGGGATGGAGCCTTCATTTGGCAGCATTCACGATTTTTGCTTCGAATTGCAGGAGCTGTTTACCAGTTCCGGGTGGTTCTTTTATGTTTTTTCATTAAAAGGGTTCGCAAAGAACGGCATAACCGGGTTATATCACAACGGCAGCCGCTGGACCAAGGCAAAAATGCCATTTCCGGACCTTGTCTACAACCGGATTCATTCAAGGCGGAGTGAGTCCGGCCAAACTTTCATTGATTTTGTGAAAATAATGAGTGAATCTCATATCCCTGTGTTCAACAGGCGTTTTCTCAATAAATGGGAAGTCCACCAATGGCTATATGCCAGCAAAAAACTTCAGCGCTTCCTACCGGAGAGCTGCGTTTACTCACGGCATTCACTTCAACTGATGGCTGAGTCCCATGAAGTTCTGTTCCTAAAGCCCATAAATGGAAGCCGAGGCCGGGATATCATCCGCATCCAAAGGCAGGGCAGCACCTGTCATGTTTCACTATCTTCCCGAAATGGAATAGAGAGTCTAACTACCTGCCAAAAGGAAGAGCTGCACGCTATTTTGAAGGGATACCTGAAAAAGCAGCTGTATCTCCTCCAGCAAGGCCTTCCACTCTTGAGAATGGATAAAAGGAGTGTCGACTTCAGAATTTTATGCAACCGGAGTTCAATGCATGATTGGAGGGTGACATCCACCGTTGCCCGATTATCTGCTCAAGGACATTTTGCCGCAAATTTGGCTGTTGGAGGGGATACAATCCACCCCCTCCGGATACTGCGCAATTTTTTTGGGGAAGCGCAAAGTACATCCAGGCTGGATATGATCAGGGAATTGGCTTTGGAAGCGGCAAATTGTACGGCGGATAGCAGCGGAGATTTGTTCGCAGAACTGGGAATAGATGTTGGGATTGACGATAATGGGCATCCATGGATTATTGAGGTCAACTCGAAACCATCGAAGAACGACCATATCGGAAAAAATTCCTGCCGTCCTTCTGCAAAAGCGATTGCGGAGTATGCCCAAATTCTTTTAAGCGAAACCAATCCCCCCGAGGAAGGAGGCTCCAGATGAATAGTCTTGGAATCATTACGTTAAACCTTAACAGTGAAAATGAATATTTTACGGAAATAGCCATGCGCTCACTGAGATACGGAATCGAGTGCTGCCGTTTCAAGCCATCGGATATCCATCCAGTCACCCATATTGTTACCGGCGAGAAGTACAGCCACGAAACAGGGAAATGGATTGCCTGCGAGTTTCCTGTCCCTCCCATCCTGTACGACCGCTGCTTTTACGGGGAGGACTCCGCTTCAAAGACTTCAAAAGCAATTGTCCAATGGCTTAAACAACGGAAGGACATTATTTTTCTCGGCTACGGCCTGCCGGATAAATGGACACTTCATCAGGCTCTGGCAGATTCCCCTTTGAAGGCTTACCTAATACACACAAAAAAAGCGGAAACCCCCGACCAAGTCCTGGAGCTTCTGGAGAAGAAAAAACACCTCCTCTTAAAACCGGCCTTTGGCTCGGGAGGAATGGGCACAGTCCAGCTGGGGACCGACAGCGGGAATCTTACAATCAGGGTGGAAACCCAGCAGGGAATCCTTTCTTCCGTATTAATCGGTAAACAGGATGCACTCAATTGGATCCATAAACTTCTATTAAAAAGAGACTATTTGATCCAGCCATTTCTCGACCTTACGGATGACCATCAGCGTCCGTTTGATATCCGCATCCTCCTCCAAAAGAACGGAAGCGGAAGCTGGGCTGAAAGAGGAAAGGGCATCAGAGCCGGCAGGCAGGGTGGCATTTTGTCCAATTTGCGTACTGGAGGGGAAATTTTCCCTGTTACCCACTGGCTTGATGGGCTCACGCTTGAGGAGCGGGCATATATCCTGGATGAATTGAGCGATATTGTATCCAGGCTGCCTGTCATTTTGGAAGAAAAGTTCCCTCCATTGTTCGAAATTGGAGTGGATATCGGCATCTCCAAGGACCACGCTATTTGGATACTGGATGTGAACTCCAAACCTGGGCGTAAAGTGATGCTAAAGACCGGCCAGGAAATGAAAGAGCAGCTTTATTCAGCTCCCCTTGAATACGGCCAAATGCTTTTGATGAACGTCGAGAAAGGAAGGTATAGCCGTGAGAAAACGCTACCGGATTGAAATCAGCCAAAATAGACAGGATCACAATGTTTACTTGCCAGCGGAACTTATGCACACCATGCCCCTCAGCAGGCTGTCGTTTGGCAGCAGGGTCATTGAAGCGAAGTGCATTCCTCATAACAAGGAAAAAATCATTGTCGGAGAGTCTGTGTACAACAGTTTAGCCATACCTGGAAGCGAAGCAGTTCTTCATGCCTTTTCCGAGCATGACACTTTGTTCATTGGCCCGCTGATTGGTGTCCTCACCTCAGGGTTCACTTCCTACCCTTTACGTCCCCTGGGCGACAGAACCAATATTTTCGCCAAGCTTTTGTCTGTCAATAAAAGTGTCGGCGTTGTGACCTTCCTGTTTGGGGAAGAACATATTGATTGGGAAAAAGGAATGATAAAAGGGTTGTTTTTTGAAGGACAACAGTGGAAAACATATGAAGTCCCTTTCCCAAATGTTATCTATGACCGACTTCCGAACAGGCGGTCGGAGAGAAGGGCCAACATCAAAAAAGTGAAAGAAAGGCTGCAAACCGACTACCTTATCCCTAGCTATAACCCTGGGTTCTTCAGCAAGATGGACATATTCGAAAGGCTTTACCAGGATCAGCAAGCATGCACATTCCTGCCCGAGACCCACCCTTTCACCTCATTTTCTGTCATAGAGCGAATGCTTGCCGACTATGGCCATGTGTATGTCAAACCAGCAAATGGCAGCCTTGGGCTCGGCATTCACCAAATCCTTTTTGACCGCAATAACAACACCTACTACTGCCGCTACCAGGATAATGCAGGACAAAAGAAACTTACAAAATTCAACAGCCTGGAAGCTTTGTTTAAAAAGATCTTTCATAAGCGGAAGTTATCAAACATGATTGTCCAGCAGGGCATTCATCTGATTCGGGAAGAGGGCCGCCTAATCGACTTCAGGATCCACACCAACAAGGATGAAGATGGGCTATGGCAAGTTACAGCGATGGCGGCAAAAGTTGGCGGTCACGGGAGCCCTACCACCCATATTCGAAATGGCGGAAAAGTTATGACAATTGAAGAGGTGTTCAGGAACAGAAAGGACCAGGAGAAGTTTGCCCAGTCCTTAAGCAGTGCTGCCCTATATTTGAGCACGGCGCTTGAAAGCCAGGTTGAGGGAATTATCGGTGAGATAGGCTTCGACCTGGGGATTGATAAAGAAGGAAAGGTCTGGCTGTTTGAGGCCAATTCCAAACCCGGTCGTTCCATCTTTTCTCACCCGAACTTAAAGGAATCCGACCTCCTGACAAGAAAACTGACACTTGGTTTCGGCATTTTCCTGGCGGAGAAAGCGATTAAATCGCCTGAGGCTCTTTTTACATGAAACTTTGGTACGATCCCTGGCAGGAATTGTGGCATCAAGATGAAACCCAGGAGCTGGTCACATTCGGGTCCAACAGGGTCAGGCTGCCGTCCAGACAGGCGGAAGGAGGATTTTCTGCAGAGGTGAAGGTGAAGGATGGGAATGCCGGCCCGCTTATCGGCATCCTTGCCTCAATGTCTCCTCAAGGAACCATTTTGGGCAACACCTCCCTCTTCACTGTCCTTCAAAAGCAGGCAATCGCCCGCAGCGGCCTTACCATCGTGTTTCCGCCTGAAGGAACGGGAAACGGCAGTATAACCGGGTGCATGTTTGACCTTAAGAGGAACAGATGGCTCCCGGTTTGCACGCCGCTCCCCCATGTTGTCTATAACCGCGTCCCTTTAAGAAAAACGGAGAAATCATTGGCTTTTCGGGAAGCCACTGCCTTGTTTGAAGAATGGCAGATCCCCTTTTTCAATCCTTCTTTCATTGATAAGTTCGACCTTTATGAAATATTCTCCAAAAATCCTTTTTTGGAATTGCTGCTGCCAGAAACAATAAGAGTAGATGAACCGAAAACACTGAAAGATTTTCTTGTCCATCATAAAGGGGTATATTTAAAACCTTCCCTCTCATCCCGGGGCAGCGGTCTTTACCTCCTAAGGCGCCATTCGGACAGCTCAATAGAACTGGAAAGCCCTGCCGCCAAATGGAGCTACCCATCATTCGAACATTTTTGGGATAGCAAAAAAGAAGGGTTATTGAAGCGAAACTATATTGCACAGGCCGAGGTTGTGCCAGCCAAGATCGATGGAAAGCGGTTTGATTTCCGGATCCACATTCATGACAGCCCCGAAGGCTACAAAGTGACAGGAGTCGGAATCCGTCGCGCCCAAACCCAGAATCTAACCACACATGTTCCAAAAGGCGGTATCATCCTCCCGTATGAAAAGGTCCGAACAATGGAACATGACCTCTTTATCAAAAAACTGGCAAGGGAAGCCGGCAGCCTGCTGTCCAGGCATATGGGCTATTTCGGCGAATTCTCCATTGATGCCGGTATTACCGAATCAGGCAATTATGTATTATATGAAGTGAACTCCAAACCAATGGCCTTCGATGAAACAGAAATCGAAAATGCCAGGATTGAAAAATTACTGGATTTGATGTTTCGCAAAAGCGGATTTTGACCTTCATATTGGCACCCTCCTTTCCCGGGAGTTAAAATGAAAGAAAAGCGGAAGCGCCTTGACCAGCTCCGACAAGCTTAAGACGCTCCAGATTAGAAGGTGCCTTTTGGCCTTCAAATCTGGAGCAGCTTATGACTGGAGGAGCTAGGCGCTGGAGCTGGACAAGAAAAAAAGGGGGAGGAGAAAGCATGCTGCAGCACTTTCAGTACAAACCATTATTCACCAATACAGAAATACCTGGCTGGCATATTTCTTTTTACTATAAAAAGCAAAAACATAATGCCATCTACCACCAGAACGGAAGCATCGAGTGGAAAGACAGCGCACCTGCGGAGAAAGAAAAGCCGCAGCTAGAAGCACAAATCCACGAACTAATGCTATATCATGTTTATGATAAATAGAAAAGCGGAGGTGCCTGTTTAGCCCCGACAGGCGCTGGAGGGCCAGGAGAAGAAGTCGCCCTTTGACTTCATCTCCTGGACCGAAGCGTCCCGAGGGGCTAGGCACTGCAGCTGGACAATAGAAAAGCGGAGCCGACTGCCCAGGCACCTCCAGCTAAAACTTCTTTTCATAACAACTAATTAAACGAGGAAGAATTCATGACATGCTAAAAAAATTACAGACTTTATTTCCCGCATCGATCACTGCCCAGACTCCGCCTGATACAGAGGCTGGCGATTACTACTGGTTAAAGGATGAAGCAGAACCCGCATTATGGCTCAGAATACCTAAGGATGACATCACTGCGGAACAGCTTACCGTCTTAAGGACTTTATTTAATATTGTTGACGGTGAAACCCCCTCCCAGGTTGGAGAATCTTCCAAAAGGTGGAGAGACTTCTTGAATGGTAAAAAAGATTCCCCTTTGCTCCCGGAGAATGGCGTCCGCATCATCCAGTATCATCTGAAAGGTTCGGACGGGGTCCAAAGAGAACTGGAAGAGGCGTTGATGGAGTTTTTTCATGAGGCTCTAGCCTTTATCCCGTTTGATCAGCATTATGGAATCATTATTGAAGAGGGGGCGGACACAGCATATCAAGAAGACGATTTCCATTCGATTGCCGCAACTTTGGAGAACGATTTTTTTATCAAAACAACCTTTTATATTGGCAAGGTGAGACAGGAGCCTGAGCCAATCCGCTCATCCTTTCAGCTTGAACAAGAGCTCTTCTTCAGAGCCCAAGCTTTGCTTTTTACAGACAGAGTCTTTTCCTTTGAAAAGGTGTTTCCTTCCCTAGTGGCTGCACAGCTTCCCAAAGAAGCGGGAACCCTCCTCAAGCAGGACATGGTCGGCATTTTTCAGGAAGACCGTGAATTGCTTGAGACGATGAAGATATTCCTCGAGCATAATTCCAATGTGTCCATGGCAGCAAAGAAGCTTTATATTCACCGCAACACACTGCAATACAGGCTCGAGAAGTTTACGGAAAAGACCGGGATCAGCCTCAAAAGTTTCAACAGTGCCGTGACTGTCTATGTTGCCTGCCTGATGGCAGAGTTCCCCGACTAGCCCTTTTCTGCAATCTGCCTAAAAGGCTGCCCATATTTTTGTGCATGTTGCCGATGCCATCAATTACAAAGGCTGGTACACTAGCAATGTAAACACTTACACAGGGAGGCTTTACAGATGGCCGAATTAAAATTAGAAAATATTTATAAAATCTATGATAATAATGTAACCGCTGTAACCGATTTTAACCTTCATATCCAGGATAAGGAATTCATCGTCTTTGTTGGTCCTTCAGGCTGCGGTAAGTCGACAACTCTTCGAATGATCGCTGGATTGGAAGAAATTTCTAAAGGGGACTTCTCCATCGATGGAAAACGTGTAAACGATGTTCCTCCTAAAGACCGCGATATCGCAATGGTGTTCCAGAACTATGCCCTTTACCCGCACATGACTGTTTATGACAATATGGCTTTCGGGCTTAAACTGCGCAAATTCCCGAAAGATGAAATCGACCGCCGTGTTAAGGATGCGGCAAGGATTCTTGGCCTTGAGCCTTATCTTGACCGTAAACCAAAGGCGCTCTCCGGTGGTCAGCGTCAGCGTGTTGCCCTTGGCCGTGCAATTGTACGTGATGCAAAGGTCTTCCTGATGGACGAGCCTTTATCCAACCTTGATGCAAAACTTCGTGTGCAGATGCGCGCTGAAATTGCCAAGCTTCACCGCCGCCTGAATACGACTACAATCTATGTGACACACGACCAGACAGAAGCGATGACAATGGCGACACGCCTCGTTGTCATGAAAGACGGAGTCATCCAGCAGGTTGGTTCTCCAAAGGACGTATATGAAAAGCCGGAAAACGTATTTGTCGGCGGCTTTATCGGATCTCCGTCCATGAATTTCCTGACCGGAAAGCTTCTTGATGGCAAGTTTGTTGCCGGAAACACTACAATCGCCGTTCCGGAAGGCAAAATGAAGGTTCTTCGCGACCAGGGCTATGTCGGAAAAGACATCATCCTTGGAATCAGGCCGGAAGATCTGCATGATGAGCAAGTGTTCATCGATGCATCCCCTGGTTCAACTGTGAAAGCACACGTTGATGTGGCCGAACTTACAGGTGCTGAAACGATGATCTACTCTTCATTTGAAGGCCAGGATTTTGTTGCCCGTGTGGATTCCCGTACAGACATTCAGCCAGGCCAGACAATCGAACTTGCTTTTGATATGAACAAAGTGCACTTCTTCGATACAGAAACCGAAAGCAGAATCCGTCCCTAACGGCGCCTGTCCGGTTCCCCAGCTCGAAGCAGTTGGAAGGCACTGCCCATACTTTTTAAAAAGCGCCAGCACTATTTCCAGTGCTGGCGCTTTTTCACTCTTTTACCATAATGACTTGATCGCCACCACATTTTTGGCAGGCAAAAACATGAGGACACTCACCGTTTTTATAGTCAGCTGGATAGCCATCCTCCAGCTTCATTTGGTCAATTGGCATATATGGACTATAATCATCGTAATACTCTGCTTCTCGCCCCTTGTTCTCCATTTTCGTCCCGCAATCGGGACACTGAACATCCACGTCGCGAAAATTGTTGCATAGCGGGCACATTCCCATTCTTATTCTCCCCCCTGGTAAAAGCTTTGTAACCCTAGTTTGCGTCGCAGGCAGAGTTCACTATACAAACCCTTCCTCAAGGAAATAATTCCCTCCAAAAACATTGGAATAAACCTTAAAAATAAATCCATACTATGCTTAACAACAAAACAGAACAAGCTTTACCAAGGGAAAGCAGACCTTCATACTTCGGGTTAGGCAGGAGCAATGGCGAGATAGTCATCCAATGGTTCGAATCCATTCTGACCCACCAAAATACAACTAGTGAAAACACAAAGGAGGAAACATTAATGCCGAACAACAATTCTAATCAATTATTGGTTCCTGGTGTTGAACAAGCTCTTCAACAAATGAAGTATGAAATTGCTTCAGAATTTGGAGTAAATCTTGGAGCAGAAACTACTTCTCGTGCTAACGGTTCTGTTGGTGGAGAAATCACTAAGCGTCTTGTAGGCATGGCTCAACAACAGCTTAGCGGCTTCCAGCGCTAATTAGGTTAACTTAAAAAAAATTAAATTATACAATGGCTAAGCCCCCTTCTTTGGAAGGGGGCTTTCTATTGCTTCAGATGCTTCAGATCATTTTCTCAGGCTTGACCCAATCGGAATATTCCTCTTCTGTCACGTAACCCGTCTTTAAAGCCGCTTCCTTCAGGCTGAGGTTTTCGTTAAAAGCAAGCTTCGCGATTTCTGCCGCTTTTTCATATCCTATATGAGGATTCAGAGCGGTAACGAGCATTAGCGATCGGTCAAGGTGGGCTGCAATTGCTTCCCGGTCCGGTTCCAGTCCTACCATGCATTTTTCATCAAAGCTCCTCATGCCATCTGCAAGCAGCCTGACACTTTGAAGGAAATTATAGATAATGACCGGTTTAAACACATTCAATTCAAAGTTCCCCTGGCTTGCTGCGAATCCAATCGTGGCGTCATTGCCAAAGACCTGACAGGCAACCATCGTTAGGGCTTCACTTTGTGTCGGGTTTACCTTTCCAGGCATAATTGAGCTCCCTGGCTCGTTGGCTGGGATTTTCAACTCGCCAATCCCGCTTCTTGGTCCGCTTGAAAGCCAGCGGACATCATTGGCGATTTTCATCAAGTCAGCTCCCAGCGCCTTCAAAGCACCGTGCATATGGACAAGTTCATCATGCGATGTAAGGGCCTGGAATTTGTTTGGCGCGGAATGGAACTCCAGGTTCGTCTGCCTGGAAATTTCGCTGGCGACCAGATTGCCAAATTCCTTGTCTGCATTAATTCCAGTTCCAACCGCAGTGCCGCCGATGGCAAGGTCCTGGAGATAGGCCAGTGCATCGGCGATCATTTTGCGGTCTTTCTCAAGCATGGCCCTCCAGCCGCTTATTTCCTGCCCGAGCGTCAGCGGCGTGGCATCCTGAAGGTGGGTGCGGCCAATTTTTATGATTTCCGAGTACGACTCTTCTTTTAATTTAAGCGTGCTTTTCAGTTGCTGCAAGGCAGGCAGCAATCTGCCTGTAAGTTCCTGGACAGCGGCGATGTGCATCGCTGTCGGAAAAGTATCATTCGAACTTTGGGACATGTTCACATCGTCATTCGGATGGACATGTTCATTTTCTTTGCCCAGAATTTCATTAGCCCTCCGAGCAACGACTTCATTCACGTTCATATTGGATTGGGTGCCGCTTCCGGTCTGCCAGACCACAAGCGGAAAATGGCTGTCAAATTTGCCTTCCAGGATTTCCTCACATGCCTGTGAGATAGCATTCTTCTTTGCTTCGGAGAGCTTTCCAAGCTTGCTGTTCACAACGGCGGCCGCCTTTTTTATATGGGCGAACGCGTATACCAGTTCCAGCGGCATGGTTTCAGTGCCAATCTTGAAGTTTTCCCTGCTTCTTTGAGTCTGCGCTCCCCAGTACTTTTCTGCCGGAACCCTTACTTCTCCCAAGGTGTCCCTCTCAACCCGAAAATCTGCCATTCATATCCCTCCTGGTTGTTTTTAGACTATTCCCATTAATTATGATAACGCCTTTTAACAGTCTTTCACAGCAAGACGACTTCAAAACCGGGAAGGGAGATTATTTAGAGTGGTGGGTGGCAGGAGGGTGAGTGCGATTCAGACTTTATCCCGCTTGGCACGCCACTCCTTGTCCCAATCCGCCTCACACAAAAAACTCGCCAGTTATCTCATGTGCATTTAGCCCCAGCAGAAAAAAGAGCCAGGCTGAAAAACCGGCTCTTTCTAGGCGCGCTTGCCTATTGTATAGCTGATAAAGTAAACCAGCACCATCATGCTTGCGATACTGAGGGTTACAGTGAACTCTTCCATTTCCTAATCCTCCTTTTAAGATGTTTGCTGCCTTAAAAGTACCATAGGAAAACGGAGTCTGTATGAACAAAAATGAAACGTTGTGTGACAATCCGGTGAAATCACCAGTGAGTCCCAATGCAGTTCACCATTGGGAGATACCTAGCCTGCCATCGCTCCTTGCTGAAGCTGATACATTTGAAAATACTTCCCTTTTTGCTCCATCAATTCGTCATGGCTTCCTTTCTCAGCGATTTGTCCGCGGTCAAGTACAATGATTTGGTCGGCGGTGCGGATTGTGGACAGTCGGTGCGCAATAATAAATGTTGTCCTGCCTTTCTTCAGAACCTCCATCGCTTCCTGGATGACTGTTTCTGTTTCCGTATCAATGCTGGAGGTCGCTTCATCAAGGATCAGGATTGCCGGGTCAAAAGCTAACGCCCGGGCAAAGGAAATAAGCTGACGCTGTCCGCTCGATAATGTGCTTCCTTTCTCGATAACGGGTTCATCGAAACCCTTTTCCAAATTTTTAAGTACCAAATCCCCTCCTACACTTTTCAATGCATGTTCCATCTTCTCCCTCGAAATCGCGGGATCGCCAAGGGTGACATTTGAGGCAATCGTTCCTGTGAATAAATAGGGGTCTTGAAGGACAATACCCATATGCTTTCTTAATGTCTGGCGGGGAATCTCCTTTATATTTTGGCCATCAATCAAGATGCAGCCTTCCTGGCAGTCATAAAAGCGGAAAAGCAAGTTCATAATGGAACTCTTGCCGGAACCTGTGTGACCCACTAGGGCAACTGTCTCTCCCTTCTTCGCTTCAAAAGTAATATCCTTTAGGATACATTCATCCTCTTTATAACCAAATGACACTCCCTTAAAGGATACATTTCCCTGGTAACGCGGCATTTCTTCCTGGCTGACGTCGATTCCTTCTTCATCCATAAGCTTAAAAACCCGCCCTCCTGCAACAAGAGCCTGTTCCAGATTGGCGAACTGGTTGACGATTCCCTGAACTGGGTTGAACAGACGATTAATATAATCAACAAAAGCATAGAGCATACCGATTGAGATGGCAGAGGAAGCTTCGATTGCTTCCCCGCCAAAGTACCAGATAAAAGCAACAAAGACCAGATTCCTCAAGACGCCAACAAGATTGTGGGAAGTGAGGGAATTCAGGCTTAGCAATTTGTTTTGGTAGCTGAAATGCTCCTTATTCAACCTTTCAAATTCTTTTTTTGTTTCTTTTTCACGGGCAAAGGCCTGAATAATACTCATCCCCTGAATGGATTCATTCATCATCGCATTAATGTCGCTTACCCTTGACCGGATAAAATGATTGTATTTGGATGCATACCTTCGATATAGAATCATCCATGAATATAGAATAGGCAGGAGCAGCAGACACCCGACCGCAAGCTTGGGGCTTAGGATGAATAACGCAATATAGATTCCCGTTATATAGATTGCGCTTGTAAAAAAAGTCGAAAGGACCGTTACATACAGCTCACGGATGGCCTCCGTATCATTTGTGATCCGGGCAACTACTTTTCCGGCAGGGAGATTGTCAAAGTACTGGATCGGAAGCCGCTGTATTTGGCGGAACACATCTTCACGAAGCTGTTGAATAACCCGATTGGCGGATTTTTTCAGCATGTAGCCCTGCCCATATTGGAAGAAGGACGCAAGCACAACCAATCCGAAATAGAGGGCAAGCAGCTTGAGGATGGCTGCCATATCCGGGTTTTTTCCACCCGCGATGATATAGTCATCGATTATTTTCTTGGCGACAAACGGGCCTGCCAAATCCGCTGCTACCGCAACCGTCAGCATCGCAAGGGCACCTATAATGATTTTTTTATAGAGAAAAGCATATCCGAGCAATCTTCTTCCTGTACTCATAACAATACCTCCTCTCCCAATCCTTGTGCCTGCTGCCTGGCATGCTGTTCGCTGTACCATCCAGTGCATGCTAGCAGTTGTTCATGCGTGCCTTCTTCAATAATCCGGCCTTCGTCCAG
This sequence comes from Mesobacillus campisalis, assembly GCF_000986785.1. Lineage (GTDB taxonomy): Bacteria > Bacillota > Bacilli > Bacillales > Cytobacillaceae > Mesobacillus_B > Mesobacillus_B campisalis. Next base: position 34,938 of record NZ_LAYY01000048.1, read on the forward strand.
CACAATGATATAATCGGCATGCTGAACAGCAGACATCCGGTGGGTAGTAATAATGGTTGTTTTTCCTTGCCGTTCTCGGCGGATATTATCAATAATCAATTTCTCGGTTTTTGCATCAACAGCGGATAGCGAGTCATCCAATATCAGGATTTCAGGGTCCTTGATCAAGGCCCGAGCAATCGATATCCGCTGTTTTTGACCCCCAGACAGGGCAATCCCTTTCTCTCCAACCAGGGTATTAAGACCTTCCGGCAAACGCTCCAGATCGGTTCGAAAAGCAGCAAGGTCAATGGCTCTCTCCAATTCTTCCTTTGAAGCCTGGCGATGACCGAACATAATATTTTCTTTTACCGATCTGGAGAACAAGATATTTTCCTGAGGCACATAGCCTATCCACCGTCTTGTCTGCTGGAGCGGCTGCTTCTCCAGCTCCACTCCTGAAACAAGCAGCTTTCCGTTCCCCGGAGGATATTCCCTGAGCAACTGCCTTACCAAGGTGGTTTTTCCGCTTCCAGTCTTTCCAGCGATCCCCAAAGTCTCCCCCCGTTTTAGGTGAAGCTTTATCTTATCCAGGTTGACACTTTTGGACAATGGATACGTAAAAGTATAGGTGGCGAAATCAACCCCATCTGGAAAATCAAGCTTCAGCGGGGTGACTGGATCCGGAACATCCTCTTTATAGCTAAGTGTTTCCAGGAGGCGGTCGAGCGAGGCATTGCCCCGCTGCATGACATTGATTAATTCCCCGACAGCAAACATTGGCCATATAAGCATTCCAAGATAGACATTAAAGGAAACGAGGCTTCCAATCGTGATCTGCTGGCCAAAAACCAAATGGGCTCCATATCCAAGGCCAATCAAATAGCTCAATCCTACGAGGATTTTAATCGTCGGATCAAATAAGGAATCTATGGCAGCCACTTTTAAATTCTTTTCAAAAACATCCTCTGTCATTTCATGAAAGCGGCGCTGGTCTGCCTCTTCCTGGACAAAAGCCCGGACGACCCTGACTCCAGCCACTGATTCCAGCACTTTATCATTCAATTCTCCAAAGGAATCCTGCGCCTGGATAAACCTGGAATAGATTCTTTTACCGTAAAGATTCATGAGTAAGGCCATAATGGGCAGGGGCAAGATGGCTGCAAGTGTTAATTTCCAGCTGACCATGAAACCCATGGTAAGGATGATGGTCAGCATAAAGACGCTTGAATCAATCAGGGTAAGAATTCCAAACCCCGCAGTAATGGATATGGCTTTTAAGTCATTGGTCGCAAGAGCCATTAAATCTCCGGTACGATTTTTTTCAAAAAATGTAGGTGTCATTTTCAGCAAATGCTTCATAAAGCGCGACCGCAGCTTCCTCTCAACCAGGAAAGCACCGCCAAATAGCTGATACATCCAAACATAGGTGATCACATAGGAAACGGCTGTTATAAGCAGCAGCCAGCCCAGATAATTGAGAAGGCCCGATGGCGATATTGTCCCATGATGCATTTCATCGATTGCCATGCCAATCAGCTTGGGGGGCATAACATCCAGAATGCCCACGAAGATCAGCAAAAAAATGGCAACACTGTACCGCTTCCAATTTTCCTTAAAAAACCAACCCAGTTTTTTAACAACTGTATACATCTATTTCACTCCTTTACTAAACAGCGTGATGAATGCCTTGCCTGCACTTTCCTTTATCACAAGGGCATGGACGGCAGAATGAACCTAGTCAGATCCAGGGGAACAAAAAAGACATACCGCAGGCGCGGTATGTCTTTTACAAGCAGGAGAAAAGGCACACATGCATGCTTAAATGCCGCCTGTGCCCCGGCGCGATCAGCAAATGTTCATGCCGGACATTCAGGGCAGGCTGCGGAAATGAAATTGAATAAAAACGGCAGTGACAGAAATCCAATCATTTTGCAGCCCTCCCTTGATTTGGTAATTTTTTCTTCGCTTAGATAGCTTAGCACCGTTCTCCTTACCAGTCAATTGGTTTTTTGACAATTCCAAAAAGTATCATATCCCGACATTTTTCTGAAAAAAAACAAAAAAAAGAGTGTGCCGCAACTTGAAATCGGCACACCTTTATAAGGCTAGTCCTGGGTCTCTTCTGCTGTGCCATCATCCACCGGCTCTTCAGGTTGCTTTGCATCATCGGGCGGATTTTCAGCTGCATCTTTTTTCTCTCCATCGCCATTAGGCGGGGTATTGACTTCCTTTTGAGGCTCTTTCTTCTCTTTTTCCTTTACTGTTTTTTGATCGCTGTTGCCTTGGATGTCCTCCTGCTCTGGAGCGGCTTTCTGCTGTTCAGCATTTTTTGGGGCTTTAGCTTCGCCATCCTGTCCATCGTTTGCTTCAGGCATTTTTTCGGCGTCTTTCTCCGCGGGTTTCCCTGCCTTGTTAGAAGGCTCTGCTTTTTTAACAGGCTCTGCCTTTTTCACCGGTTCAGTTTTTTTGGAAGCCTCCGCTTTTTTTACCGGCTGTGCTTCCGCTTTATTAGATGGCTCTGCTTTTTTCACTAGTTCCGCTGCTTCTTGTTTAGGCGCTGATTCCGGTTTTTTTTGGTCTTGCTTCTTTGCCTGGCTCACAGTTTCCACTTTCTTTTCCTTTGCAGCGCGGCCGTTTTGTTCAGATCCTTTTTTATCCCTATCCTTTAGTTTTTTTTTTGATTCTTGCTTTTCATACTCGTCTATGGAAGGCACATTAAAAGAAACTGGTTCAACATCCTTCAAGGCTCCCTCCATGAAATCCTGGAATACTTTTGCTGCGCCTTCGCTGCTTGTAGTCGTCAGGTAGTGTTCGGAATCGGTCTTGTCATATCCTACCCATACGGCGCCAACCAGCTGGGGTGTGTAGCCGACAAACCACTGGTCCTTGGTTCCGCGGATCCCTTCAATCGGAACCTGAGTGGATCCCGTTTTCCCGGCGAGTTCCCTGTCAGGGATGCGAGCTCCTCTGCCAGTGCCTTCTTCCACCACATTCAGGAGCATGGAATTGATTTTGTCTGTCACTTCTTTGGAAATGACCTCTGTCTTCTCTTCCTTCCATTCAGCAATCACATTTCCTTGTGGATCTTCAATTCTAGTGATAGCATGCTGCTCTGGTCTGACCCCATCGTTGGCAAAAGTGGAATAGGCGGAAGCCATCTGCAATGGAGATACACCCGTGCTGAATCCTCCGAGCGCAATCGCAAGGTTTCGGTCCTCTTTTTGGAGTGGGATTCCGAATTTTTCTGTTGCTTCCACTCCTTTGGCTACCCCGATTTCATCCAGGAGCCAGACAAACGGTACATTCAGGGAATCCTTCATCGCTTCATGCATTGGGACATCCCCCCTGAATTTCCCATTATAGTTGTTTGGCTTATAACCATTAAAATCGGTTTCTTCGTCCTCCAGCAAGTCTGTGACATTCCACCCTTCTTCCAGGGCAGGTGCCGCCACGGTAATTGGTTTCATAATGGATCCTGGCTGGGCTTTCAGCTTTGTCGCGCGGTTATAGCCGCGGAAAACCTGCTCTCCCCTGCCGCCGACAAGCGCCCTGACACCGCCGGTTTTTGGATCAAGCAACACAGCTCCGCTCTGGACTTGCTGTTTTTCTGTGCCTTCCGGAAACAATTCATCCTTGCTGTATGTATCTTCGAGGGCGGACTGCATGTTCACATCAAGTTCTGTATAAATCCGGTAGCCTCCAGTAAGAATTTCGTCCTGTGTCAGTCCGTATTCCTGAATGGCTTCATCGATTACATGATTGACGTAGGAAGGGTATTTACCTCTTAACGGGTCTCCCCCCTGTTCATTAAGCTCGATTTCCTCATTCAAAGCAGCATTTTTTTCTTCCTCTGTAATAAAGCCGTGCTGGTGCATCATGTTAAGGACAACATCCCGTCGCTCCATAGCCCCATCATAGTTTTTAGAAGGATCCAGAGCAGATGGAGCTTTAATCAAGCCAGCAAGCATGGCCGCCTCGCTGATTGTTACATCCTTCAGTTCCTTGCCAAAATAGTCCATTGCTGCCCGCTTGATTCCATAGGACCCATTTCCAAAGTAAATCCTGTTCAGATACATCTGCAAGATTTCATCTTTTGTGTATTGCTTTTCAATTTCCCTGGCTAGGAAAAACTCCTCGAACTTGCGCTCAAACGTTTTTTCAGAAGTTAATAGTGCGTTTTTCGTTAATTGCTGGGTTATCGTACTGCCTCCCTCCACGACACCGCCAGCTTTAATATTTTTATATAAAGCCCGGGCAATCCCCTGGTAATCAACGCCACCATGTTCATAAAAACGGTGGTCTTCAATGGCGAGGACCGCATTTACCATATGTTCGGGGATATCTTCAAATGGGACCCCTTCCTGTTTATTGGCTGATATCTTACTGGCCACATCTCCTTTGTAATCATAGATGACAGTCGAGTGCGAAAGTTCATCATTTAAGGCACTGATGTCGGCCCCTTCCGAATACACATGAAAAAAACTTAAAAAAGCCAGTACTGCAGTGGAAATGGATAATACCAGCACCTGATTCATATGGAATCTTCTCCAGCCTCTGATAAATCTAGTTATGAATGAATGATTCAACTGCATCCCAACCTTTATTAAATACTTGTCTTGGCCAGACCTTTCCCTATACCCAACTTTTCTTCAGATAAAAACAGCAGCCAAGCAATCCATTAAACTTCCATTGGGAATGACTGTGATAAACCCCATTAAACGTTCACGGCGGCAAAATAAGAGGCTGTCGGGTTTTCCGACAGCCTGAAATAAAAGATTCCTTCTTTTATGATCTACTCATCGCGAGGAACTGCTTGAGAGTTCCGCAAAGCGCTCCTTGCTTTCCTGCTCACTAAAACTGCTGTAAATCCTGAAGTGGTCGTGATCAATGATCCGATAGTGCTGGCTGAGCAAATTCTGCTGCAGGACATAGCCGTTTCCCCTGGCCAGCTCCCGCCACCACATTCTACCTCCCAATGTCTTTGCCTTGCGGTAATCACCGCCTTCATGCGCGATTGTTTCCAGTACTTCGAGGGGATCGTTCCCCAGGATGAACTGGATGGTTTCCGTTTCCCTGAACAGCGCACAAATGGCCACGACTGTAGACCAGCTTGCATAAATTCGCCCTTTTTCAATCTGTACTAGCGTCTTTTTCGAGACTCCGATGATATCAGCCATTTTGTCTTGTGTATAGCCTGCTTCCGTTCTGACCATCCTCACCTTTTCCGACACTTTGGCAATGACTTCTTCCCTCATCATCTTTCGTCAGTCCCTCAACCATATTTTAGTGTAATTTTACACCTTATCTTCGAATTTTTCAAATAATCTTTTAGAGACAAAAAGAGACTGATTACTATCCTTTATTTTAGTAAAAACTCCAAGCTGCCCAATTAAACATCAATTCGTTCATTATTCGCGGTGAAATGGGGTATGAAGAAGAAATGAAAGGTGAAAAATAAACTCTATTGTTCGGATGGATGCCTTTATGCAACACTGTTTGCCTCATAACACATTGTTTGTGTAGACCCACACAACTTTGCTTTGATAGGCTTGATATGTACATACAATTGATGGAGGAATCGATATGGATAGGAGCGAACAGATTAAAGCGGGGGAAAGAGGAGCCTGGCTAAGCATTGGGGCTTATTTGGTCCTTGCTGCCGTAAAGCTCACAGCTGGAAGCGTATGGAATTCGGAAGGTCTTTGGGCTGACGGACTGAACAACTCAACTGATATTGTAGCTTCAGTGGCCGTTCTCATTGGCCTGAGGATTTCTCGAAAGCCTGCTGACCAAAACCATTTATATGGACACTACCGGGCAGAGTCTATTGCCTCGCTCGTTGCGGCTTTTATCATGGTAACCGTCGGATTACAAGTCATCCTTGAAGGAATCCGTTCGATTTTCAACTCCCAGGGAGAAGCACCAGACATCGTGGCTGCGTGGGTGGCTATTGCCTGTGCAGCAGCCATGTATGGTGTTTACCGCTACAATTTAAATTTAGGCAGAAGGATCAACAGTTCAAGCATTAAAGCCGTTGCGTACGATAACCGGTCGGACGCCCTGGTAAGTGTAGGGGCCTTTATTGGGATAATGGGTGCCCAGTTTGGAATTCCTTTCATCGACACGATTGCCGGTATCGTTGTCGGAATCATCATCTGCAAGACCGCCTGGCAGATTTTCCTGGAGGCTTCCCACACTCTTACAGATGGCTTTGATGTACATTCACTTGAAAATATAAAAAAGACGGTCACCGACATTTCCGGCGTCCACGAGGTGACCGACCTAAAAGCGAGGATGCACGGCAACCAAATCTGGGTGGAGGCAACCATACGGGTAGATCCGGATTTGACTGTTATGAAAAGCCATGAAATCAGTGAAAGAATTGAAGTAAGACTGGAAAAGGAATGCAGGGTACAGAATGCCACCATTCACATCGAACCCTTTTCCGTCGACAAAAACAATTAACTGCCAGAAAATTTTCTGGCGGTTTTTTTTATGATTCTACAGTTATTTCCAAAATTCGACAAAGGGTTTTTTGCAGTTTGGAAGAATTAGAATAAGGACCGAATAGGCAAAGTGAGGGAAACCACAAATGCAAGCAGTAACCCAAAAAAGATTGTCCGATTTTCTTGAATCGCAAAAAGAAATACTTGTAGCCGACTGGAACAGCAAAGTGATTGTCGCTGCTGATGATCCGTACAAACATAAAATAAATTCGAATGCCGAAGAAATGATTAACATAATTCTGGAGATTTTTTCAAAAAGCGATGATGAACTGGAGCCGTTCATCAAAAGGCTCGCCATTCAGATTGGCGAAGAACGCCTGAAAGCCAATATTAATATTGGGGATTTTGTTTACAATGTCAATCTGGGCAGGTCCATCATTTACGCGAACCTGCAAAAACTGAGGCTTGACTGGGAGCAGCTGCAGGAGTCCATAAACAGGATCAATTACTGTTTTGACCAGTTTCTTTATCATGCCGTATCTTATTATTCAGAGCACAAGGATAAGATCATTGAGGAAAAGACCGAATTCATCAACTCGACCCATAAAGACCGGCTAACCCTTCTTGGCCAAATGACCTCCAGTTTCATCCATGAATTCAGGAACCCGCTCACGTCCATTCAAGGCTTTATTCAGCTGCTGAGGGCGGACTACCCTGACATGAAATACCTTGATATTATTAAAAACGAACTGGACCAGCTTAACTTTCGCATTTCCCAATTCTTGCTTCTATCAAAAAAGGAACTGATTGGAAAGGAGAAAACCCATTTTTCGCTTAACCAGATGATTGACGAAGTGCTCGCTTTCCTCTATCCAAGCATCCTTGATGCAAAAGTCAAGGTGATGAAGGATACTCCCGGGGAATTGGAGCTTAACGGATATGCCGATGAAATCAGGCAAGTGCTGATCAATATTGTCTTCAATGCCATCGATGTATTGAGCCAATACAGGGACGACCCTAGAATTGAAATCAAATCACGCAATGTACACGGCACACATATTAAATTGGAAATAGCCAATAACGGACCTGCAATCCCCGACCATATGCTTAAATCCATATTCGAGCCGTTTGTGACAACGAAGAAACTTGGCACAGGGCTGGGCCTGTTCGTCTGCAGGGAAATCATCGAGAAACATAAAGGCATCCTTGCCTGCTCCTCCAGGAATGACCGGACAGAGTTCATCATTCTTCTCCCGTTGGCCGAGGATGAAGATTAAGACACAAAAAAGCCCTTGCGGAAATGGCAAGGGCTTTTGGAATGAAACTGCAGCCGTCCTGGAAATAAAATAAAATAAAATAAAATAAAACAATGGGTTATTAGGGGAGGAGTTAAAATGTTTGCTTTAAGGGTGGACCAGGAAATCGAACTTCAGCTGTTTCAGCCCCACCATGCTGCCGAATTGTATTGGCTCATTGATACCAACCGTCTTTATTTGCGTGAGTGGCTCCCCTGGGTGGACAATATGACCTCACCGGCGGACTACCAATCGATCATTCCGATGTGGCTCAAGCAGTTTGCCGACAATAATGGGTTTAATGCAGGCATCCGCTACAAAGGCCATCTTGCTGGCACAATTAGCCTGCATCAGATTGATTGGCGGAATTCACAGAGCAGCATTGGATATTACCTGGCTCTCCATGCACAAGGGAAAGGCATTATGACGCGCTCCGTGCAAGCTGTCCTGAATCACGCTTTTCATGACCTTAATTTGAACAGGGTGGAAATCCGCTGCGGGGCAGGCAATAAAAAAAGCAGGGCAATACCTGAACGCCTGGGCTTTATGCAGGAAGGCTGGATCAGGGACGGTGAAAACCTCTACGGCGCATTTCACGACCTTGTTGTATATGGAATGCTTTCACGGGAGTGGGCCAACAGGGCTGTTAAATAGGAACGGAATTTTTTCCAGGCAAATTTTTTCGAAAGCTTCATATACTATGCTCCTTCTTCATAGGATATTATTAACTTAAATTACGTTCACTGTGATATAATTAAAGTTAAATTTGATAAGCTGAGGTGATATGATGGGGCAGTCTATCGTATCGTTTTACTAAAGCCGCTGTTTGGGCATCGTTTTGTTTGCCTAATTGGATTTTAAGCACTGGATTCAGAAATGCAGATTACCCATCTATAAAAATTTAAGAAACCAAAATTAGTGTTTGCACGGCAAACTCAATTTTTAGTTTATCAGGAGGTGACTCCTTACCTGTAGAGATTTACAGGCTAAGGGAATCTATTTGGACATATTAAACTTGGTATGGATTGCCATTTTAATTGCTTTTACAGCATTTTTTGTTGTTTCAGAATTTGCGATTGTGAAAGTGAGAAGTTCCCGAATCGACCAGTTAATTGAAGAAGGCAGCAGAAGTGCTGTGGCGGCAAAAAAGGTCATTTCAAACCTGGATGAATACCTGTCGGCGTGCCAGCTTGGGATCACGGTTACCGCTTTGGGAATCGGCTGGCTTGGAGAATCGGCAGTAGCAAGCCTCTTAAGGCCCATATTCTCCAGGTATGGGTTCCTAGAATCGGCAAGCACTGCCCTTTCTGTCGGCATTGCTTTTATCTTCATTACCTTTCTGCATGTCGTTGCCGGCGAGCTCGCTCCCAAGGCGCTCGCCATCCAAAAGGCAGAAACCGTTACACTGCTGGCTGCACGCCCGCTTCTCTGGTTTTATAAGCTCATGTTTCCCTTCATTTGGCTGCTGAATGGTTCAGCACGGGTCCTCATCCGTTCCATTGGCCTGAAGCCTGTGTCGGAGCATGAACTTGCCCATTCGGAAGAAGAACTTCGCATCATCCTTTCTGAAAGCTTGAAAAGTGGCGAAATCAACCAATCAGAGTTTAAGTATGTGAATAAAATATTTGAATTTGATAACCGGGTCGCAAAGGAAATCATGGTTCCGCGGACCGAGATTATTTCCATGTCCCAGGATGATACAATCGAAGCTTTTCTTGATATCGTCAAAGAGGAAAAGTTCACACGCTATCCTGTTATTGATGGAGATAAGGACCATATCATCGGGCTGGTCAACCTAAAAGAGGTAATGACCGATTTAATTGCCAACCCGGACATCAAAGGAAGGGCCCTTAAGGATTACAGCCGCCCGATTATACGAGTCATCGATACAATCGCCATCCATGACCTGCTTGTAAAAATGCAAAAAGACCGTATCCACATGGCGATTTTGATGGATGAGTATGGCGGCACATCCGGACTAGTGACGGTAGAGGATATCCTTGAGGAAATTGTCGGAGAAATCCGCGACGAATTCGATATGGATGAGATTCCAACCGTCCAAAAAATGAATGAAGGCCATTATATCATTGACGCCAAATACCTGGTCACCGAGCTCAATGAGCTTTTGGGAATCGAGGTGGAAGAAGGAGACTTCGATACCGTCGGGGGTTGGATCCTTACGGAAAACTTCGATGTGAAACAAGGCGACGTGATTGATTTTGCGAATTATTCCTTTAAAATATTGGAGATGGAAGAGCATCATATCAAATACCTGGAAGTAACGAAACAAGAACTTCCCGACAGGAATTTTGAACTGGCACCCTCGGAGGATTGCGACGAAACCTTCGCCATGACAAAAACAGAAGCCGTCTCATAAAAGTAAAGAAAAGCACTGCACTTTATATGATGCAGTGTTTTTTCTTTGGGGAGTTCCAGGAGTGACAACGTTTTTGTGAACACCTGCGATTTTTGAATTTTTTATGCAACAGAAAAAGGATGAAAAAAGCTGTTGCTGCAGCTTTTTCATCCTTTTTCTTCTTTTATCATTAACATTTCCTCTTCCACTCTGCCCAGCTTCACCAAATGGGAATCAAGCCTTTTATGAAGGTTTTTAAATTCATGCGTGTTTTTTTCATCGAGGTCTTTGACCACTTCTTTCAGGAAGTGTTCAATCTTGGCGCTTTGCATTTCTTCCATCCGTTCCAATGCTTCCTTTATGTCGGTAATGTCAATTTGGTTGGAGGTTACCCGGTGCTCAATGCTGTCTACCTTTCCAAGCCTGTCCAGGCGTTTTTCAATCTTTTCCACCTTGTCCCCAATGACATCCATCATCTCTTTCAAATCACTGAGTGATTCAACTAGCTGGTTTAATTTGTTTTCCATTGTTCGCTCCCTGTTTGCTTGTTTACGCTTATTTTAACACCACTCCCCTAATGTATATGTTACAAAAACAAGACAATATCCTTCAAAGCATACCCTTTCGGAAAACTGTCACGTTTTCTCCACACTCACACAAGTTTCCAGGCAGATTTTAACCCTTCAAGGATACACGCGGGAGAATAACGGGCCGTCGCCGCAAAAAAAGACAGTGATGCCACCACTGTCTTTTTTCGGGATAAAAATTTTATTTGCCCTCTTTTAAAGCATCCTTAAGCGTATCCATAACGCTTGTCTCCGTCAACTTCACGTTGGACCGGTATGCACTCCGGCAAATAAGGTGCGCGGAAACAGGAGCGGTCAGGAAAACAAAGAAAATTCCCAGCAACAGCCTGATGCTAAATATACCTTGAGTGATAACGAAAAAGAAAAGGGTACCCACCAAAGTAAATAACACGCCCAATGTCGCACTTTTGGAAGCCGCATGCGACCGCGTATACACATCGGGCAGCCTGACTAATCCAACCGCACTCAAAAAACTCATGATCGTCCCCGCCAATATAAGTAAAGCTGGAATGATTTCACTTAGATCGTTTATGTTCAATGACAACACCCCTTTCCAGGAACCTGGCAAAAGCGATTGTTCCAATAAAGGAAAGAATCCCAATGAGCAAAATAACTTCAAAAAAAGCGGTTGTTCGAAGCAGGACCGAAGTGACGGCCACTCCCGAGATCAAGTTGATGCCGATTGAATCCAAAGCCTGCACCCGATCCGACACTGATGGCCCTTTTACTAAACGGTAAATGGTGGCCAGAACGGAAAGAGTCATGAAAATCAGCGCCGTAGACAATATTAACTCAAACACCCCGCGTCACCTTCTTTATCATCTTTTCAAATCTCTGTACTGATTTCTTCACGGACTCACTGGATTCAGGAATATCCATTGCATGGATGAAAAGCGTCTTTCCGTCCGGTGCGACTTCTACGACAACAGATCCCGGAGTCAAACTTAGCAATAGAGAGACCAGGGTGATTTCGAGGTCACCTTCCAAGTCGGTTTCCAATGTGAATATTCCTGGTGTAATGTTGATCCGGGGGCGTGTCACCTGACGGATTACAAGGATGCTGGAGCTGAACAATTCCTGGATGAAAACAAGGAAAAGCTGAAATATATTTAACACCGTTGTTAAATAGAACTTTTCCGGAAGGAATCGGCGTATAACGAACAGGACAATGATCCCTACCAGATAGCCACTTATGAAAGTCAACACACTCCAATCATCTTGGAGAAACATCCACAGCGTGGCAATTAACAGATTAATCAATACTTGCATGGGCAATGGAACCACCCCTTCCTACTATTTCCAAGACTGGTTTATGCTAAGGGATTATGAATTAGCCTCTTCCAAAAACGGCTTCGATGTACAGTAATGGGTTCATCAAACTTTCAATCGCCAATTCAGCATAGGAATAAATCCCTTCCGCACCGACTCCGAGTCCGATTGTCAGGAGTGTAAGGATAGCAAGCGGGAACAGGATGCCTTTTACCTCCCCCTTTTTTTCCTCATCCAAATAGGAATCACCCCAAAAGCCGTTCAGAAAAATCTTCATCACAGAGTAGAGCACCATCAGGCTGGTAATGAGCCCAATGGCCCCAAGCCACAGGAAACCTGCTTCAAACGTTCCCTCCGTAATGAAAACCTTCCCGATGAAGCCGCTTAGCGGCGGAATCCCCGCGAGGGACAAAGCCGCAATAAAAAACATCCACCCCAGGAATGGGTAGGTCTGAATCAGTCCGCTGATATATTTCAGTTTCGAGGTACCGGCAAGAGTGATAACGGTCCCCCCTATGAGGAAGATAAGGGCTTTGATAATGATGTCATGAATAAGGTAGTACATGGAACCTGTAAGTCCTACTGTAGAATTGGACGCAAGCCCTGCCATGATCAATCCTACTCCCACAATTACGTTGTAGGTGAGGATTTTCTTTATATCCCAGTATGCCACCGCACCGATTGCCCCTAATAACATTGTGACTGCAGCCATAATGCCGATGATGAGATGGGTAATATGGGGTTCATGATAAAAGATGAGCGTGAAGATTCTTATAATGGAATAGATTCCCACCTTGGTTAACAGAGCTGCAAAAATAGCCGCAATGGCGGTTGGAGGTGCGCTGTAAGAGCCAGGAAGCCAAAAGAACAAAAATAAGCCCGCTTTCAAACTGAATACAATCAGAAATAAAATCGCAATGGCTGTAAGGATACCGTTTTGCCCGGCCTCCGCCACCCTTTCCGAAAGGTGGGCCATATTCAATGTTCCCGTTGCAGCATATAAATAGGCAATGGCCACAAGGAAAAGGAAGGAGGATAAGATATTGATCAGCACATACTTAATCGACTCTCTCAATTGAATCCCGGTACCGCCAAGGGAAATCAGGACATAGGAGGAAATCAGCATTACTTCAAAGCAAACAAACAGGTTGAACATATCTCCTGTTAAAAAGGAGCCATTCACCCCGGTGATGAGGAATAAATACAAGGGGTAAAAGTAATGGGCTTCTCTCTCTTTCCCAATGGAATAAAAGGCAAAGACCAGGCATAACAGTGATACAATGCTGGTTGTCAAAAGAAGCATTCCGGAAAACATGTCAGCGACCATGCTCACCCCAAACGGGGCCTCCCAGCCCCCCAATTGGAGGGTCTGGATGCCACTGTCTTTTATTTGAACCATCAAGACAAGGGATACGGCTCCTGTTGCTCCAAGCGCAACGACACTTAAAAAGCGCTGCACCACTGCTTTCCTCCTAAAAGCTACCATTAATAATCCTGTAATCAACGGGATTAAAATTGGCATTATAACTAAATTATTCATTTTCATTACCTCTCATTTGTTCCGTGTCATCCGTGCCCAGAACTTTATAAGCACGGTAGCTCAGAACCAGGAATAGAGCTGTCGTAGCGAAACTTATTACAATCGCTGTAAGGATCAGTGCCTGGGGCAGGGCATCCGTGAAGGATAAGGCATCAAGCCCCAAGAGGGGGGGGCCTCCTGTTTTTACCCCTCCCATTATCAGGATCAGTAGGTTGACACCATGGCTGATGACCGATGTGCCCAGGATAATCCTCAATAAACTCTTCGTCAAAACCAAATAGGTTCCAATAGCAAATAAGACGCCAATAAGAATAGACATAATCGTTTCCATCACTTATCGGTCCTCACTTATGCTGCTGATAATGGTAATCGCTGTTCCTATGACCGCCATTGCGACGCCTATATCAAACAGGACAGCTGTGGCGAGTTCGGTTTTCCCAAAGAGCGGCAGTTGGAAATAATCGAAAGCCTGAGTCAGGAACGGCCTGTCAAATATAATTCCCCCGATTCCAGTGAAAACGGAAATAAGGACCCCCACTGCCGTTACCGCTTTGAAATCGACCGGAATATTTTCCCGGACTGTTTCGATATCGTAACACAGAAACAGAAGCGTTAGAGCGGAAGCAAATGCCAGACCCCCAATAAATCCTCCACCCGGGTTATGGTGACCCGAGAAAAAGAGGTTAATGGCGAACGTAAGAATAATGAGGACGGCCACTTTTGTCACACTTCGCAAGATGACATCATTCGGTTCTTTCATTCCTACTCCCTCCCTTTCATCTCAAATTTTATTAATAAATAGACGCCCAGAGCGGCAATGCACAGGACAAAGATCTCCAACATCGTATCAATTCCCCGAAAATCCACCAAAATTGCATTTACGATGTTTCTTGCTCCCGCAAGTTCGTACGAATTCTCATAATAGCCTGCAATTGGTTCAAACAGCCTGTTCCCGTCAGCCGACAGCGCAAACAATGCCACTACAGCCCCCACACCCACTGAGATCACTAAATTTAGCGGCTTAAACGGCACCCTGCCGTTGCCTTTAAAATATTTCGGCAAATGGTAAAAACACAACAAAAACAATGCCGTTGTCACGGTTTCCACGACCAGCTGGGTAAGCGCGAGGTCAGGGGCTCTAAAAACAACAAAGAGCATGGAAACAAGATAACCTAATCCGCCAAGTGCAATGATCGCGGTAAGCCTTGAACGTGACAGGACTATCGTTAAAGCCACAATGACCATCGCAATGATCAATGCCCACTCGTAAAGAGTGATTGGCGCATCATTGGCAGGATTATAAGCTATAGCATTCAATGATAGGAGACTTCCCCCCACCATGATAATTAAAAATCCAAAGATATAGATGAGATAATCCCGTATATACCCGGTCATGTACCGGTTTGTCAGTGACCGGGATACCCCTTCTCCTCCCTCGAGGAAATTATTATAGAAATGATTCAAGGTAAGGGTCTCTGGATAATACCTGTAAATACCCTTCCATTTTTTCAAAGTGACATAAAGGACCGATCCCAGAAGTACTACTCCGATTGTCATAAATAACTCCGCATTAAAGCCGTGCCAGGCACTGATTTTTATATCTATTAGACTGCCTTGTGCCAAAGAGGGCAGGACAGCGGCAACTGCAGGCTTTAATAGGTAATCGGAAAGGACATTCGGGAAAAAGAAAATCAATATTACGAGCGATGCCAGTACTGCCGGGGAAATCAGCATTCCAATCGGAGGTTCATGTGCGATTTTATCCAGCTTGTCGGGCTTGTACTTTCCAAAAAACGTTTTGAATACGAGAATCATGCAATATATGAAAGTGAACACACTCGCAATCCAGGCGATGACCGGAACCAATATTCCCAGGGATTCCATATTGAATACAGACATGTTGGAAGCATTCAGGACGGCTGTGAAGAACATTTCCTTGCTTAAAAAACCGTTGAAAGGAGGCAGTCCAGCCATGGAGAAAGAACCAATGAGCGTCAGCGTGAAGGATATCGGCATGAGATTGATTAATCCCCCCAGCCTTCTGATATCGCGGGTACCTGTCTCATGGTCAATGATTCCGACGACCATGAATAGACTTCCTTTAAAAGTAGAGTGATTAATTAAATGAAAAATGGCCGCCAGTGTGGCAACTGCGTACATGGAAGAGTCATCACCTGCACCAAAATATAACGCAGCAGACCCCAAGCCAAACAGGCTCATAATCAGCCCCAATTGGCTAATGGTTGAAAAGGCGAGCAACGCTTTTAAGTCCGTCTGTTTAACGGCATTTATGGATCCGTAAAGCAGAGTGATGATTCCGGCAGCCGAAACAAGCCAAAACCATTCCGCTGTCCCGCCAAATACCGGAGTAAAACGGGCAACCAAGTAGATTCCCGCTTTCACCATTGTGGCTGAATGCAAATAGGCACTGATTGGGGTAGGCGCCTCCATGGCATCCGGCAGCCAAATGCTAAATGGAAACTGGGCGGACTTTGTAAAGGCACCAATAAGAATTAAAAACATAGCCGGCAGGAAGAAGGCATGGGAATGAATCAATTCAATTTGGCTGATCATTTCACGTATGCTGTATGTGTCTGTGATCATGGAAAGCATAATCAATCCTGCAAGCATGGCCAATCCGCCAAAAATCGTAATCAACATTGATTTCTGCGCACCATACCGCGACCTTTCCCGCTGATACCAGTAGGCAATCAACAAGAATGAAGAAATGCTTGTCAATTCCCAGAATACATATAAAACCATAACATTATCCGAAAACACGACCCCTAGCATCGCTCCCATAAACAGAAGGATATACACATAGAAATTATGCAGGGCTTCCCTGTGTTTGGATAAATAATAGATAGAATAAAGAATAACCAGAGCCCCAATGCCGCTGATTAGTAAACCAAATATCAGGCTTAGGCCATCAATATAGGTTGAATAGTTTATGCCAAAGGAAGGCATCCAGGGTACGTGGATCTGAATAGTCCTTCCCTGGGAGATTACTGGAACGTACCTCAACAAGTATAAAAATATCGTCAATGGAACCAACAGAACAAACCATCCAGTATGTATTCGGGGAGTGAACATTTTATATAAAAATGGTACCAGCAATGCAAACGCAAAAGGGATTAAAACCATGATGTGAAGAACAGACATGCATGTCCCCTCCTTTTCTAAAATTTCAGTTTGGAATTTCTCATCTCCATCCGGCTTTCATAGGGTTACCGGGAAATCTCCGCAACTGGGATTGACTCAAGTGGTGGCATAAGATATAGTCATACATAGCCTAATTTATCAACAGTTTTTATATAAATATGTGTTACAAACTTCACATCTATTCCGAGGTGAGCTTCTAATGAAAAAAGTCAAAGGCCGTATGGATGAAAGCATCCTCGTATGTGTCTATTACGGACCAAATGGAGAACGCCTTATTCAGCGCGGCTGCAAAATCGCCAGTATGCTTGACTGCCCTCTTTATATATTGACGATTGACCCGAAGCCTTATAGTGAAATGGATGCCGAAAAATCCCATTATATTTCCACATGGAAACAGCTTGCTGATGCCCATGGTGCTGATGCCTTCATATTAAAGGATGACGAGAAAAGACCTATCTCAAAAGTCATCGCCGAAGTCGCAAGAGAAAAGCACATCACTCAAATCATTCTGGGGCAAACTGCGCAAAGCAGGTGGGAACAAATTGCAAAAGGTTCCATTATTAACACTTTATTGCGTGAGATTCCATTTGTGGATTTGCACATTGTATCGGTAGCGCGCTCCCTGAGGGACCAGGAAGGCCAATTCGAAAAGGGAGTACGTGCCTACCTTATCCAGGATGGGGAACAGTATCGGGTCATTTTCAAGCATACAAAGAATGTCCTATACGAAGGGATCTTTTTCAAGGATGTGGGAACAGATTTCAACACTGGGATTTTCAAATTCATGAAGGATAAGAAAACATTGCAGGTTCAAGTAGTCGAGGACATTGTTACAGACTTGACCAATGTTGACATGCGTTCTGCATTTGATGAAGAGGAAAACTAAATTCAGCCAGTCCTCCTCCAGCCTTCCGCTGGAGGATTTTTTTATAGATTTACATCAACTTTGACAAGTTTCTTGTCTTCTTTGTCAATCCCGATATATCTGAGCGTATCACCTGGCGTATGATGGTTGTATATGAACATTAATATAGAGATCGCTATTCCTTTTCGATAAGCATGGTATCCAAACGTTTTTCTTAGAGTATGGGTGCCAACTTTCCCCTCAACCCCCACTTTTCTTGCCGCATTATGAATGATCCTGTATGCCTGCTGACGAGAAATGGGCAGATTATCCTTTTTAGATTTGAATAAATAGTCACTGTCCCTTAAATCATGCTGGTGCAAATAACTTTCCAGCTCTTGTTTAATACTGTTATTAAGAAAGAAGGCTTTTGTTTCTTTACCTTTCCCATCCTTGATATACAGGAATTCTTTCATGGATTTTCCATCCCATACATGGGAAACTTTCAATGAAAGCAAATCACTGACCCTTATTCCCGTATTTATTCCAAAAACGAAAAGCAAAACATCCCGCTGGGAATTATTCCTTAATTCCTTTTTAATTGCACTAATGTATTTAATGTCTTTAATGGGATCGACAAATTCCATAGGAATGCCCTCCTTGCAAGGCCCAATGATGTTACACAAATATATCCTAACAAATATTATGTAACGTTTCAACTCTCGTACATCTAATAGATTCAGCCAGTGCTTTCATATGTTCTGCCGTTTTATAAGCTAATTTGATAAAAAAAGACATTGTGGCCGAAGCCGCAATGTCCTATCCATACAATCCATCATTAAAATTCTGCACCCAGGCTGCCTTATGAAGGCGGAGTACCTCACCTGACTTCCTATAAATATTTCCTGTGCACCCCTTTGCCATCGTAGGTGAACAGCATGGCCCTCCCCTCAACCATGGTTTCGATATGGGCTTTTCTTCCCCAGAGCTGATGGATATACGGAAGTACTTTTTCCAGGTATTTAATATCCAGCTCGATTCCCTCAAAGCTGTGCTTGATGTATAGTTCTCCGTTCTTCTGATAATCGCCGTCCGATACCATCAAATACGGGAAGCCTCCGTTGACCCTCATGCCCACAAGCTGGTCGCGAACTTCCTCCCAGTCTTTATCGACAATTTTATATTCTTTGCCCTGTTTTTGGAACAGGTACATATCTTCCCTGAAAACCAGATCCTTTGTCAAATAATTGCGGAGAAAAGATATATCTGATTCGATTTCCCTTACCTCGAACATTTTTTCACGCCCAGAGCCAGGGACGACTCCCCGTTTCTTCATTTCTTCCGTTGGATTGTTATACCTTTCTTCGATATCCTCAAAGATTTTCAGCCCAAGGTAATACGGGTTGATTCCTGTTTTGGATGGCTGCACCACTCCAGCATTCAATTTCGCAAATTCAATGGCTTCGCCAGGTGTCAGGTCCATTTCCCTCAAAATGCGTTGATGCCAATAGGATGCCCAGCCTTCGTTCATGATTTTTGTTTCCAGCTGCGGCCAAAAATAAAGCATCTCCTCCCGCATCATTGTCAAAATATCACGCTGCCAATCGGTTAGTTCCCGGCTGTACGATTCAATGAATAGCAGCAAGTCCTTTTCGGGCTGGGGCGGAAATTTCTTCATTTTCTTTTTCTTTTCAACAGGCTTCTTTGGTGCATCCAGACTCCATAAATCATCATAGGGACTTGCAGTATGGTGTTCATCCTCTTCATACTCAATATCGTCCATTGTCCAATTCAATTTCGGCCGCATCAAGGATGGGTCAATATGTTCTTCAATGGCTAAAACGGCGTCAAGGAAAGTTTCCACTTCCTGCTTCCCGTGTTCAATCTCATACCTTCTGATCCGCTCGGCTGTTGCGGCCATGCTTTCAACCATATCCCGTTTCGTGTTTTGGAACCGGACATTGTTTTTGAAGAAGTCACAATGGGCCAGTACGTGTGCCACAATCAGCTTATTCTGGATCAAGGAGTTGGAATCCAGCAGAAAGGCATAACAAGGATTTGAGTTAATCACCAATTCATAAATTTTCGAAAGGCCTAAATCATAATGCAGCTTCATTTTATAAAATTGCTTTCCAAAGCTCCAATGAGAAAATCGGGTCGGCATTCCATATGCACCAAAAGTGTAAATGATATCGGCAGGACAAATTTCATATCGCATCGGGTAAAAATCAAGCCCGAATCCCCGGGCAATGTCGGTTATTTCGGAAATAGCCTGCTGCAAAGCCTTATTCTCATCTAACACCCGTCTCTCCCCCTTCCTTTCTACAATGTATGAAATAAAAACGGGATTGATGAGCAGGCTTTATGCCTCAATATAAAAACTCCATTAAAATTATTTTATACAGGCAGAATTTGAAAAGCCACCAATGACGGCACGACCAAGTTTTTCACAGACAATTTTGCAGGCGGCGTCATATACTATATTCAACTCCTCGATTGGCAAGGAGGAAAGAAAATGAATAAAGTGGATTATGATTGTGCGCTATACTATACGCACCGCTCCCAATGGGACAATTTATTGATCCTGATGGTAAGGACAGAGGACCATTTTTTGGCTAAGAAAATTGAGCATTTCCTGCATGCCTATAACTTCGAGAAAGATTATTCAGTGATTGAAAAACATCTGTATTCCCTGCTCAGGTATATCGACCATGCAAATGAAACACAGGATGCCGGCTTTCCGGAACCGTTGGCGAACAATCTGGAATAGCCCGGGCACATAATCCACCAATAATTGCACGGCACTTACTAAAGTGCCGTGTTTGTAATGAATATACACTTGAAATTACCGGACAATAAAAAATGGAGCTGGACAGCCAGCTCCATTTTCCTTAATTATTCTTGCTTGCTTCCATTTTTTGTTCGACAAGCTCCATAAATTCCTTCTCAATTCTTTGGAGTTTTTGTTTGCTGTCGGCAAGGCTTTTATCTTTAACACCGAAATAGAACTTGATTTTCGGTTCTGTACCGGATGGACGCAGGCACATCCAGGACCCGTCTTCAAGGAAATATTTAAGGACATTGGATTTTGGCAGCCCCATCCGCTCTTCAGTGCCGTCCGCAGTCTTTCTGATGCCGGTCTGATAATCTTCAACTGCCGCAACCTTGATGGAACCAAGGCTGGTCAGAGGCTCTGAACGGAAGGCAGCGAGCGTCTGCTGGATCAGTTCTGCCCCTTCCTTGCCCTTTAGTGTCAAGGAACGCAGGCCTTCCTGGAAATATCCATACTTCTCAAATACACTGAGAAGAGCTTCGTAGAGCGACATTCCATGTTTCTTATAGTAAGCACATACTTCCACAGCAAGAACTGCGGCCTGAACGGCATCCTTGTCACGGGCAAAGTCGCCGATCAGATAGCCATAACTTTCTTCATAGCCAAACAGGAACTTCCGCTCTCCTGTCTGGTCATAGCCATTGATTTTTTCAGCAATGAATTTAAAGCCAGTTAAAACATCAATTGTCTCAATGCCAAATGATGCCGCGATCTCCCTGCCAAGCTCTGACGTTACAATGGTTTTCAAAACGATTCCATTGGAAGGGAGCGTACCCTTCTGCTTTTTCTGGGTCAGGATGTAATGAAGCAGGAGCGAACCTGTTTGATTTCCCGTTAAAACGGTATATTTGCCTTCATCATTCTTAACTGCAATCCCGAGCCGGTCGGCATCAGGGTCTGTTGCAATCAGGATATCGGCGCCTATTTTTTCCCCTTCCCTGATCGCCAGCTCAAATGCAGCATGCTCTTCCGGATTTGGGCTGGACACAGTAGAAAACTGTGGATCAGGCTTTTCCTGTTCCTTCACCACGGTCACATGCTGGTAGTTCATCGCTGCCAGGCCTTCGCGCACCGGGAGATTCGCAGTGCCGTGGAGCGGGGTGAAGACCACCCTGACATCTGTCTCCTCTGCAAGGTACGGATTTTCCGAAATGGTCAGCAGATTTTCGAGGTAAGCCTTGTCCACTTCTTCGCCAATCATTTTAATCAGGCCTTTTTCTTTCAGTTCATTCTCGGCTCCAGCGTCAATGCTCAGCTCATTTTCAATTTGATTGACTTTGGCGATGACTTCATCCGCGCTCTCCGGAGGAAGCTGGCCACCGTCCGGCCCATACACTTTATATCCATTATACTCGGGCGGATTATGGCTTGCCGTAACGACAATTCCGGCAAAAGCATTCAGATGGCGGACCGCAAAACTTAAGACCGGTGTCGGCCTTAACGACTCAAAAACGTATGTAGTGATGCCTCTTGCTGCCAGCGTCCTTGCGGCTTCCATTGCGAATTCCGGCGACTTATGGCGGGAATCGAATGCAATGGCCACGCCGCGCTGTTTTGCCGCATCCCCCTGCTCTTCAATAAAAGCTGCCAAACCGGCAGAAGCTTTTCGGACGGTATAGATGTTCATCCGGTTGGTTCCAGCTCCAATTTCTCCCCGCATGCCTCCTGTTCCGAATTCCAAATCCTTATAGAATGCTTCTTCAAGTTCCTTCTCATTTCCTTTTAATTTCTCGAGTTCCATTTTTAGCTCGGAATCAAGCTGGCTGAATTGAAGCCATTTTTCTGCCTTGTTTTTCCACTCCATGACTAACCTCCATAATATATGTTTATCTGTTCATTATAATATAATCACAAGGTTTACGAGCCTTTACTTTCTGACATAATTCGAGCCTTTTGGACATGGAGCATCAAAGATTCCTTTTTTTATTTTTATATTCCACTTTAAACAGATCGTGCCGGCGGTCAAGGAGCTGCCGGACAGTGCCTTCCATCCGCTGGCGGCGGAGAATTTCCAGGTCGACATCCCCAATCAGCACCATTTCGATATTGGCGTTAGTCTCTCCCACAATCCCGTCGCGGGCAAACTCGAAATCCGATGGTGCGAATATGCCCGATTGGGCGTATTGGATATCCATGTTCTCCGTTTGCGGCAGGTTTCCGACCGTCCCGGAAATAACTGTATATACCTGGTTCTCAACGGCACGTGCCTGCGCACAGTAGCGTACGCGCAAATAGCCTTGGCGGTCTTCTGTACAGAATGGGGTGAATATAATCCTTGCCCCCATGTCGGTGGCGATTCTTGCCAGCTCCGGAAACTCTATGTCATAGCAGATTTGGATGGCTATTTTTCCGCAATCAGTATCAAACACACGAATATCATTCCCCGGGCTAATCCCCCACCATGAGCGTTCATTTGGAGTGATATGAAGTTTATACTGCTTTTCAATCGTTCCATCCCTGCGGAAAAGATAGGCAATATTGTAAATCTCATCGTTGTCTTCCTTAACAAAATGCGACCCGCCAATAATATTGACGTTATAGCGTACTGCAAGCATGGTAAACAATTCAATATACTGCTCGGTAAAATCAGTCAGCTTCCTTACCGCAAGTGCAGGGGACTTTTCACCTAGGAACGACATTAGCTGTGTAGTGAATATTTCAGGGAATACAGCAAAATCCGAGCCAGCATCGGAGGCAACATCTGTAAAATATTCGACCTGGCTCGCGAAATCCTCAAAGGAGTTAATTTGCCGCATCATATATTGGACAACGCATATCCGCACAGGGTTGCTCGTTTTAAAAAACCGCTTGGATTTCGGAAGATAATCGACATTATTCCATTCCATTAACGTTGCATACTTATTGGACAATTTATCATCAGGCAGGTAATTTCGGTTGATCCGCATAAGCGTAAAACCATTTCTCAGCTGGAATGTTAGCACAGGGTCATAGAGCCGGTGGGTCGTAACCTGCTCAACATACTCCCTTGGGGACATTTGATTGGCAACCTGGTGGTAATTCGGGATGCGTCCCCCGATAATGATGCTTTTTAAGTTCATTTGCCTTGCCAGCTCTTTCCTTGCCTCGTATAAACGCTGGCCTACTTTCATTTTTCGGTAGGCTGGGTGGACCATTACTTCGATGCCGTATAAATTATACCCGTTTGGATTGTGGTTGGTTATATAGCCATTGTCGGTAACATCATCCCATGTATGCCTGTCATCATATTCATCGAAATTAATAATCAGGCTTGAACAGGATCCAATAACTTCCCCATCAAACTCTGCAACAAACTGACCCTCCGGAAACACTTCGAGGTGGCTTTCCAGCTGGTCCCGCTCCCATGGAATCATCCCGGGAAAACAAACCGTCTGCATATCAATGATACTGTCAATATCACCAGGCCGCATGTTGCGGACAATCATTTTTTTCTCAAATTTGCTTAAATCAAGTTCTGACATCCGTGCATCTCCTTTTTGGACAGTAATGGAATCTTTACATTTCAGATGTATAATCCCTTTATACCCAAAATTATGCTAAATAGTAACTTGGAGAATCAGGAAAGTTATAGGCCTTAAAAGAATAAAAAAGCACCTGCGGAATGCAAGTGCCTATGCAAGGATACTATTGGCTGCTTTGGTGTACATGCTGATATAATCTTCTTTAATGGATGTGGCGTCCAGGAAGTGCTGATATTGAAACGGAAAATAGATCCCAAACTCCCTGAGAACAT
Organism: Mesobacillus campisalis; assembly: GCF_000986785.1. Classification (GTDB taxonomy): domain Bacteria; phylum Bacillota; class Bacilli; order Bacillales; family Cytobacillaceae; genus Mesobacillus_B; species Mesobacillus_B campisalis. The sequence continues at coordinate 58,985 of NZ_LAYY01000048.1, forward strand.
CAGCATTTTTTTGGAACACTGTCCGGTACCGCTCGGATGCTTGACGTGTTTCCAAAATGGATATCAAGGTCTGCAGACTTGTGATGACCCGAAAGGCATCTCCAAGCGTGCTGAAGTTTTCAAAATGATGACGGGTTGTATGTAGCACTTCAAGCCGTTCAAATTCCCTGATATCTTCATCTGTAAAATATAATGGCAACACTTCGCAATAAAAATGCCGGGCAAGCTCTTTTACCTTCTCTTCCTGTCCTGGAGTTGATGCAAAAACAATTTTCAATGATGAACCCACCTTTTATCTAAACCTTTATTCACCTCTATATATACCATTAGAATAACATAGAGTCGCGATGCTAAATGGTGGTAATTATGACCATGACTGCGGTAAAAGTTGACAAGAAAGTCCTTCTTTAGCAGACCGGATGGAAGGAATCATAAAAGTCCGCTACAATATGGAAATAACACTATCTTAAAGGAGAACACTTCATGATAAAAACCTCAAAAAAAGGGACATGGTATGAGATCATCGTCCCGGAACATTGGTCTTCTTTCAGCCTGGATCATTTATTTCGAAGTGTATGGAAAGCTCCAAAAAAAACAACCCATTCTCTCAGGATTGGGAAGAATGTACTGCTGAACAACGCGACTCCGGATTGGACAAAACCCCTGTCTCCTGGTGACCGGCTGCAAATCAATGCATTCTTTCCTGAAGAGCCAAGTGCCATCCCTGCTTTTCATGAAATTGATGTTTTATTTGAAGACGAACATCTCCTTATTTTAAATAAGCCTCCCGGCATGGCTACCCACCCTAATGAACCTGGCCAAACCGACACCCTGGCCAATGCCGCTGCCTTCCATGTGCAGTCGGAAGGATTTTCACTGAATGTCCGCCATATCCACAGGCTGGACCGCGATACCTCCGGAGCCGTCCTGTTTGCGAAAACATCTTTGGCAGGAGCCATACTGGACAAAATGCTTGAAGAACGGAAAGTGAAAAGAACCTATCTCGCTTTGGTGGATGGACTTCTGAAATCCAGAAAAGGTACAATCAACCGGCCAATCGGCAGGGACCGGCACCATCCTGTCAGAAGGAGGGTTTCAAAAACGGGACAGACCGCCATAACACACTATGAAGTTGCGGAATGGCTAAAAAAAGAACAGCAGACACTTGTCCGCTGTTCACTTGAGACAGGGCGCACCCACCAAATCCGCGTCCACCTTAGCGATCTCGGATACCCGCTCGCTGGTGACAAACTTTACGGCGGCAGCGGCATTTACAGCAGGCAGGCCCTCCATGCCGTAAAACTGGAGGTGACCCATCCCTTTACTGAAGAAGTAATCGTCTGCCATGCCCCGTTTATGGATTATCCACCCATTTTTAAGGATGTGGATCCTTATTCCTTTTAAGGTTCACGAGAAGAGGGCAAGCGCCTTTGACGAAATTTGGATTGTTTCTGTTAGGAGGTGCTTTGCCTCAGTGACCTTTTTGTACGGCTGCCTCCAATTTCGGGAGCTGACACTGGCTCTCAGTGACCTTTTTGAACAGCTGCCTCCGATTTCGGGCACTGACACGGGCTCTCAGGTACCTTTTTGTACGGCTGCCTCCGATTTCGGGCACTGACACGGGCTCTCAGTGACCTTTTTGTACGGCTGCCGCCATTTTCGGGCACTGACACGGGCTCTCAGGTACCTTTTTGAATGGCTTCCGCCGATTTCGGGCACTGACACGGGCTCTCAGGTACCTTTTTGAATGGCTTCCGCCGATTTCGGGCACTGACACAAGCTCTCAGTGACCATTTGAACGGCTACCGGGAATTTTGGGCACTGACGCTGGCTCTCAGTACCCTTTTTGAATGGCTTCCGCCGATTT
>NZ_LAYY01000049.1 GCF_000986785.1 Mesobacillus campisalis
GCTGCTGGCACGTAGTTAGCCGTGGCTTTCTGGTCAGGTACCGTCAAGGTACCGGCAGTTACTCCGGTACTTGTTCTTCCCTGACAACAGAGCTTTACGACCCGAAGGCCTTCTTCGCTCACGCGGCGTTGCTCCGTCAGACTTTCGTCCATTGCGGAAGATTCCCTACTGCTGCCTCCCGTAGGAGTCTGGGCCGTGTCTCAGTCCCAGTGTGGCCGATCACCCTCTCAGGTCGGCTACGCATCGTGGCCTTGGTGAGCCGTTACCTCACCAACTAGCTAATGCGCCGCGGGCCCATCTGTAAGTGACAGCAAAAGCCGTCTTTCAGCATTCCCTCATGTGAGGGAATGAATTATCCGGTATTAGCCCCGGTTTCCCGGAGTTATCCCAGTCTTACAGGCAGGTTGCCCACGTGTTACTCACCCGTCCGCCGCTGACCATCGGGAGCAAGCTCCCTCAAGTCCGCTCGACTTGCATGTATTAGGCACGCCGCCAGCGTTCGTCCTGAGCCAGGATCAAACTCTCCAATAAAGAGTGATTAGCTCATAAAATAAAACGTTGGCTCATGTACTCCTATAATAGAAGCCATGAATATTATTGTTTGTTGACGCTTGTTTGTTTAGTTTTCAAAGAGCAATTTGGAGCGGGTGAAGGGAATCGAACCCTCATCATCAGCTTGGAAGGCTGAGGTTTTACCACTAAACTACACCCGCATTATTATTATGAGTTACCGGATGGTCGGGAAGACAGGATTCGAACCTGCGACCCCTTGGTCCCAAACCAAGTGCTCTACCAAGCTGAGCTACTTCCCGGTAAATATGGCGCGCCCGAAAGGAGTCGAACCCATAACCTTCTGATCCGTAGTCAGACGCTCTATCCAATTGAGCTACGGGCGCATATTTTATAAGTAACTTTTACATGATACCATACAGCAATTATGGCTGTCAAGTGTTTTTTTATGGTGCGGCCGAGAGGACTTGAACCTCCACGGGGTTGCCCCCACTAGGCCCTCAACCTAGCGCGTCTGCCATTCCGCCACGACCGCATTTTTGTTTATCAACAAGAAGTAATTATACTCTTCTTTGAAGCAAAAATCAAGAGGTAATTTATGGTGCGGGTGAAGGGAGTCGAACCCCCACGCCTCGCGGCGCCAGATCCTAAGTCTGGTGCGTCTGCCAATTCCGCCACACCCGCAAACGATATGAAAATGGTGAGCCATGAAGGACTCGAACCTTCGACCCTCTGATTAAAAGTCAGATGCTCTACCGACTGAGCTAATGGCTCAAATAAAAATGGCTGGGCTAGCTGGATTCGAACCAACGAATGACGGAGTCAAAGTCCGTTGCCTTACCGCTTGGCTATAGCCCAAAAATGGCGGTCCCGACGGGAATCGAACCCGCGATCTCCTGCGTGACAGGCAGGCATGTTAACCGCTACACCACGGGACCAAATTATATGGCGGAGAAGGAGGGATTTGAACCCTCGCGCCGCTTACGCGACCTACACCCTTAGCAGGGGCGCCTCTTCAGCCTCTTGAGTACTTCCCCGTAAAATGGCTCCGCAGGTAGGATTCGAACCTACGACCGTTCGGTTAACAGCCGAATGCTCTACCACTGAGCTACTGCGGAATAACTTATCAAAAGCAACAACAGCTGTTGTCGACTCTTTATATTATAATTAGGCTGTCCATAAAAGTCAATAAGCTATTTTAAAAAAGTGTTGCGGTGTCACCATCAGGTTTACTATTATGCGCTGGAATCAGGAAGATGTCAAGGTCTTCATCAACTTTAGTGCTCCCCGGCATTTTCCGCAGACATAGCGGGATGTATCGATAGATCTTTTGCGCCGGTAAGCAAGATGGCATCCGGTACACTGATAGATCAAGACTCGAGTTTGCTTTTTCCTTTTGTTTTTCTCCTCAGGGAGGGCAGAACAGAACCTGGGTGCTTCGACCTTTTCCATGAGCTCCCGGAAATCACGGTCTCTGTGTTTGTACCCTTTGCCTTCCAAATGGAGATGATAATGGCAAAGCTCATGTTTGATAATCCCAATAAGCTCATTTTCTCCTAGCTGCTCCAAATATTTTTTATTAATCTCGATATTGTGGCTTCTCAGCAGATATCTTCCTCCGGTTGTACGGAGTCTTGGATTAAACATGGCCTGATGGCGAAACGGCCGGCCGAACTCCTTTAATGATATTTTCTCCACCATTGCTTGAAGCTCTTCATTTTCCATCCATTACACCTACATTTCTCGTAAACATGACAACCCATTATAGCATATATTATGGATACCCTTAATCATTCAGGAGGGATGCGGTATGCCGGTTTGGTTCCAAAATCAGATGATGCGGGCGTTTTATGAAAAGGACCGATACCAAATAAAGCTTTTAAACCAGTGCTGGTTTTTCTATAGAAAGAAGCAGGGTTTATCACAATAAAAAAAGGGCCGTCCAAAGCTTCAGCCTTCACTGAATCTTTGGACAGCCTTTCTTTTTGAGCGTTGTCTCATTTAGTTTATTTTCGGGCAAGACTTTTCATAAGGTCTTTTTTCAGTTAAAGGAGGGCAGGATGCAGAATCTGATTGGATTCGGACAACTTCCTCCACCCTGGCACCATCCCTGTCCAAATTAAGTCGCCTGTCGTCTTGATTTTACGTTTCCCGGACAATTCTCCGCCTCCGCCAACAGTCAAGCATCTGTTTTTAATTATTCTCCGGGAGGAAGCATGGTCAATGCTACCCTGCCCTTTTTCATGTCGACGCTGTCAACCCAGACGGTGACAACATCTCCAACCGATACTATATCAAGCGGGTGCTTCACGAATTTTCGGCTAAGCTTCGAGATATGGACGAGGCCGTCCTGCTTGACACCAACGTCAACAAAGGCGCCAAAATCGACCACATTCCGAACAGTTCCCTGCAGTTCCATCCCTGCCTTAAGATCTTCCAGCTTGAGCACGTCTTTTTTCAGCAGAGGGGCAGGCAATTCATCCCTCGGGTCCCTGCCCGGCCTGACAAGCGCATCGATGATATCTTTTAATGTTAATTCGCCAACCTCCAATTCCGCAGCTGTCTTTTTTATATCCAGGGAGGAAAGCCGTTCCCTTAGTTCCGCTGAGCCAAGGTCTGCTGTTTTCAAGCCCAGCCTGTTCAGCAATTCTTTTACTTCCGGATAATTTTCAGGATGGATGCCAGTACGGTCCAGCGGTTCCCTTCCATCCATGACTCTCAGAAACCCTATCGCTTGTTCATAGGTTTTAGCTCCAAGCCGGGGAATTTTTTTCAGTTGCGCCCTGCTCGTAAACTTGCCTTCTTCTTCCCGCTTTTTCACAATGTTGTTGGCCACTGTTTTCGAGAGACCGGATACGTATTGGAGGAGCGAGGCGGAGGCGGTATTGACATTGACACCTACTTGATTGACCGCTGTTTCCACGACGAATGCAAGTGAGTCGGAAAGCTTCTTTTGGCTGACATCATGCTGGTACTGCCCTACTCCTACAGATTTCGGGTCAATTTTAACCAGTTCAGCCAGTGGATCCTGGAGCCTCCGGGCTATGGAGACAGCACTCCTTTCTTCAACCTGGTAATCCGGGAATTCCTCCCGCGCAAGGTCGGAAGCAGAGTACACGCTGGCACCAGCCTCGTTGACAATCAAATAATAAATCTCTTGTTTGGTTTCCTTCAGGATATCGGAAACAAATTGCTCTGTTTCCCGGGAGGCTGTACCATTCCCGATCGCCACCATCTCGACCTGGTACTCTTTAAGAATCTTGATGAACTTCTCCCTGGCATCCTGCGCTCTTGCTGCCGAGAGATGCGGATAAATTACATCAATTTCAAGTACTTTTCCTGTTTCATCCACAACTGCGAGCTTACAGCCTGTACGGTAGGCAGGATCGACCCCAAGCACCACTTTTCCTTTTAAAGGGGGCTGCAGCAGCAGCTTGCGAAGATTCTCCGAGAAAATGTGGATTGCCTGCTCTTCAGCCCTTTCCGTCATTTCGTTTCGTATTTCCCTTTCAATCGCCGGCTGGATCAGCCTCTTATAAGCATCTTCTACCGCTTCCATTACTGGAGTTGCGGTCACGGATCGTTCACTGGCAATCCACTTTCGGCGGAGATACTTCATTACGGAGTCTTGCTCCACCCTGACAGAAACACGGAGAATATCTTCCTTTTCTCCCCGGTTTAATGCAAGGATGCGGTGGGGGACTATTTTGCTGATTGGCTCTGCATAATCGTAGTACATTTCATATACATTCTTCTCGTCTTTTTCTTCGTCTTTTACGGATGACTGCACGGAGCCCTTTTTAAAGGTTTCCGACCTTATCCATTTACGGCTGTCCGCATCATCCGAAACCATCTCAGCTATAATATCCCTTGCACCTGCAATGGCTTCCTCTACTGAAGCCACCCCTTTTTCACCGGATACGTAAGCCCTTGCCTGTTCCTCAAGGCTGCCTTTCACCGGGAAGGTAAGCATCCATTCTGCCAGCGGCTCCAGGCCTTTTTCCCTTGCAACTGTTGCTTTGGTACGCCGCTTTTGCTTATAGGGGCGGTAAAGATCTTCCACTTCCTGAAGTTTAACAGCCTTTTCGATGCCGATTTTTAACTCGGGGGTCAGTTTCCCCTGTTCCTCAATAAGACGGATGACCTCTTCCTTCCGCTGGCCAAGGTTTTGTATGTATTGCCATCTATCAATAATGCTCCTAATCTGCACCTCATCCAAGGCACCAGTCTGCTCCTTTCGATAGCGGGCAATGAAGGGCACGGTATTTCCTTCATCAATCATCGTAATAACGTTTTGGACTTGTTTGACTTTCAGCGACTGTTCCTCTGCAATCATTTTTAAAAACTGCTCTTGCTTATCAACTGTTTGGTTCAAAAGTGACCATCCTCCAACTGATTTGATTAGAAGCTAAATATCAGCCTTCCTTTATTTTAACAAATTCGCTCACTAAAAAAGAAGCTTCCATTACAGGAAGCTTCCAATAATAAATGTTGCATCATCGTAGACATTTTGATGGTCCCGCCTAATTTCATCTGCAATGGACTGTGTGGACCGGCTTCTTTTTAACAGGGATTTAGCATTGTGGATATTAAACCCATCGGAATAGATCAGGAATTTGGACTCTGGTTCATAGAAGAACCGCTGGGTGTTGAACACTTGCGGCTTCCCTGATAAATAGCCCGTAACTGGCAGTGGATAAGTAAGCTTGCCTTGAGGAGAGTAAAGGAAAAAACGGATATTGCCGACGCAGCTGTAAACAAACTCCCGCTTTTCAAAGTAAACTTTGATAATCGAGACAGCCGCGCCCCTCTTCTGGTAAAGGACAGCGTTACAGCGCTTCATCAAGGCATCCACGTCTTCATGGTGATATTGCTCTACTACGGATACTGCCGCCTCCGAGGCCTCATGTGCGTATTTCCCGCTTCCAAGCCCATCTGCCATTACACAGACAAAGTATTCATTCGTAGCCTTGTAAAAATAGCTGTCACCACATTGCGAATTGCCTTCTTTCGTAATCTGGTGAGCGATCAACTCTAGCTTGTTTTCCAGGTTTTCAATCATGTAATGAACTCCGAGTTGTTGTTCTCGGCATTGATGGCTTCCTGGAGTTTCTTAATGGCACGGCGCTGCAGACGGGAAACATGCATTTGGGAAATTCCAAGTTTATCGCCAGCCTCTTTTTGGCTCATATTTTCAAGGTACGTATACTGAATAATCATTTTTTCACGATCAGACAGAACATGCAGTACCTTTTCCAGGACAAGCCTCTGGTTGATTTTCTCATACCCAGTGTCGATATTGCCGACAATATCCAGAAGCGTAACGGTACCGCCATCTGAATCAGCCTCAATGGAGTGGTCCACAGACAGCGCCTGATAGCTTTTCCCCATTTCCATCGCTTCAAGGACTTCTTCCTCTGAAACCTCAAGAGCATTGGCAATCTCGTCCACCCTTGGCGAACGGTGGAGCTCGGTTGTGAGTTCTTCAACGACCGTCTTGATTTTTGGACCGAGTTCCTTAATCCGGCGGGGAACGTGGACACTCCATGTTTTATCCCTCAAGAAGCGCTTGATTTCCCCAATGATTGTCGGAACGGCGAATGCCTCGAAACTTTTGCCGAAAGACTCGTCATATCGGCGGATTGCGCCAAGAAGGCCGATCATGCCAACCTGGTAGATATCCTCATGGAACGACCTGCCTTTCGAGTATTTTCGCGCAATGGTTTCCACAAGAGCCTGATAGTGAAGCACCAGCTGATTTTGGGCCTCATCGTCTTCATTCTGCTGGTAGGCTTTAATTAGCGCATTGATCTCTTCCTTTGACCTTTGGTTAGGTTGAGATGGTTTCTGCATCAATCTCCACCTGCTCTCCGTCTCTGTACTTGGTCATAAAGACCGTTACGCCTTCCTTGTGATGAATTCTTACTTCATCCATCAACGTTTCGATCAGATACAGCCCCAAGCCTCCTTCACGAAGGAATTCAACTGAAGCATTTTGGTCATATGGCCCAAGACCTTGACGAGCCGAATGAAAGTCAAAGCTTTGTCCGCTGTCGGCAACCATCACCTCGAGGCGGTCTTCATACAGCCCAAACCCGATGACAACCTCCCCCTGTTCATTCTGGTTGTAGGCATGCTGCACAGCATTCGTACAAGCTTCACTCGTCGCAATCTTCAAGTCCTCAATTTCATCGTAAGAAAAGCCCATCCGGCTGGCAATACCAGACAGAGTGAGCCTGATGACACCGACAAATTCCGGTTTGGCCGGAATCTTCATTTCGATATAGTCAAATGGCTGATTCATTGCACTCCACCCTCTATCTGGCTGTTTATATCAATAATATCGGCGAGCCCGGTAATTTCAAATAGCCTTTGGAGACGTTCGGTAAGACCGACGATCTTGAATTGGCCATTATTGGCTTTGACATTCTTGAAAACACCTACAAATACGCCAAGTCCTGTACTGTCCATATAATTGACGCCTGATAGGTCCACAACCATTTGTACGCCGTCTTTTTCGGATAGCGGAAAAATGGTTGACCGCAGCTTAGGCGCTGTATAAGCATCAATTTCTCCCTGAACGGAGACTTCAGCCAAAAGATCCTTCTCTTTAACATCTATTGATATATTCATAACTGACCCACCTTTTTTTGCATTAAATTGCTCTTTAAAATTTACCCGCACTGGGCGCGTATTAAACCTCTCTTTTCAGAATGATTAAGGTAAAATCATCCCTTAATTGAAAATGCTGGAGCTTTTCCAAATCTTTGAACACCCGGTTTACTATTTCCTGAGCACTTAAATGAATGTACTTATTGATATATCCCATCAAAGTATCCCGGTCAATGAAGCCGTCATCTGTCCTGCACTCTGTAACGCCGTCAGACATGAGTATCACCATATCGCCTGGGAAGATTTCCTTTTGATACTCCGCATATTTGGTCCTTTTCTCAACGCCCAGCAGCAGTCCCTTCGCAATCAGTTCCGTAAACTCCTGCTTTGCTGCATTATAATAAAACCCCGGTTCGTGTCCTGCTGAAGCATAGGAAAGAATATTTGTTTCAGGATTATACATTCCATAAAACATTGTGATAAACATGCTGGGATCAACATTCTGCTCAACGACCCTGTTTAAATTCTCCAGTATGTAACTTGGTCCCTTTCTATGTTCAGGCAAGCTGTCCATCGCATATTTGATCATCGACATGCAAAGTGCTGCCGGTATTCCTTTTCCGATGACATCCGCGATGGCAACACTGACATTGTTGTTTTCATCAAGGACAAAGTGGAAATAATCCCCGTTCATGTGTTTGGCTGGAATGCTGATTGCCCCAATATCCAGGCCTTCAATTTCCGGAACTTTGGTGCCAAGCAAGGTTTGCTGGACATTCGCAGCAATTTCCATCTCGGACCGAAGCTCCTCCTGTTTATGGCGAAGGCTTTGATGCTCTCTATAGGCAAGGCCAAACGCAATCATGATCTCGAGAAGCACATCAAAGGAGTGCAGCACGTAATCCGGGACCTCGGGATGCATTTCAATCAGCAGGCTTTTATGCAGGCTGATAATCTCTTCAGGCGATACCTTGTTTTCGATTATTTTCCGGCTCAATTTCTGACTGGAATAGAGGGCCTGCTCAGACTGCTCTTTACTATAATTTTCAAGAAGTTCCCGATACTGTGATTCCATCATTTCTCGGAAATCCATGCTAAATCCCCCTAACGAAGCCATTTAGTCGCTTTTATCTTCGTGCCATCACCCGGAGACGATTCGATATCAAATTGGTCCATCAGCCTTTTTACTCCTGGCAGCCCCGCTCCGAGTCCACCTGAGGTTGAGAAGCCGTCTTCCATGACCTGGCGGATATCACTGATGCCGGGACCGTTATCGGTTGCATTGATAGCCAAGCCTACCTTTCCGCCTTCATTCAGCTTATCAATACAAATTTGTCCTTTTCCTGCGTAAAGGAAGATGTTTCTCGCCAGCTCACTGATTGCTGTTGTGATTCGCGCCTGGTCGACTATTCCGAAACCAAGCTCTTTGGCAACATTGCGCCCAAGCTGGCGTGCAGCGACAATGTCCCATTCGTTTATTATAGTTACACAGGATTGGATGCTCATACAGTTATTCCCCCAATTCCTGTTGTAATTTCTCCAAACCTTTTTCTAAATCTAGAGCCGTAAGAACATTGTCAAGACCAATCCCCAATTCAATCAGGGTGATGGCAACGGCAGGCTGGATTCCCGTAATTACCACCTTGACGCCCATTAAGTTGGACATATTAATCACATCTCCAAGCACCTTTGCGATAAAAGAATCAATAAAATCTATGGAAGTTAAATCAATCACAACGCCATTGGCTCCAGTCTCATGGATCTTATGCAAAAGATCTTCCTGAAACTGAAGGGCCGTTTGGTCGTCCAGTTCCCACTGAATGGATACCAGCAGGCAGTTGTAAAGCTTTAAAATGGGTATTCTCATTTTGCACCCTCCATCACGATAATTTTTCTATCTGTCAGCTCCAGTGCCGTTTCGATTCCTTTTTGAAGGGAATTTTGAGTGGTAAGCTGGTTTAAGTCGATTCCAAGACTGACTATCGTCTGGGCAATTTCCGGACGAATGCCACAAATGATGCATTTTGCACCAATCAGCCTTACCGCATCAGCTGCCTGGATGATATGGTGCGCCACCATCGTATCAACCACTGGAACTCCCGTAATATCAATAAGGACCACCTCGGACCGGTGCTTAACAACGCCCTTGAGAAGGTTCTCCATGATTTGTTTGGCTCGTTCTGTATCAATCGTACCTACCAAAGGCATTACCGTAATCTTTTCAAAAACAGGGATCAGGGGGGCAGATAGCTCTTGCAGAGCGATTTTTTGCAAGGAAACGGTCTTTTCCCATGTGGTTGAATAAACGCTGACAATCTCGTTATTCATCGGCGTCATCCATGCGCCGAACTCACGGATGACCTCCATTTGATTGTCCTTTGTAACTAACTCGCTTTTTTCCATTTTTTCAAAGACAATCTCGCCAAAGGTATGTAAGCCCTTGGTCACAAAAGTGAGCGGCCAGCCTAGGCGGACGACTTTTTCAGCAAAATCGGTCAAGCGGGAAGTGTAATCTTCCTTCGTTCCTTTTATATTGGAAATGATCAAGTCCACAAACTCGCGGCTCGTACTGGTAAAGACCTGATCCGATACGACCCGAAGCACTCGATCATCCGCATTATCTTTTGTTGTTTCAATCCATTCATTGAGGATATCTAGTTTGTTTTCTTCAATGAAACCATATATCAGCTTATTCATATCCATCCCCCATTCAACCTTACAAGATTTTCTTTTACCCTTCCGAACATCATTTCAAACCACAATATGTTGAAAAACGGTCACAGAATTACTTATTATTATATACCAATTTAATGGCATTCTGTTTCTTACGTCAAATATTATAAATTTGCGTATTTATCCCGGATTTTATCCATGGGCGCAACAGACTTTCGCTAATAGTTTATCATGCCAGCCTGCATTTATCAGGCATGATGGTCCCATCTGCCGTGAACACCGGAATAAAATAAAAAAACGCTCTATTTACAGAGCGCTTTGTTTTAATGATTAAAATTCGATAAGACCTAAACTTACCTGCAGGGCTTCATTCACTCGTTCCATCATTTCGTCATCGAGATGGGTTATCTTATCGGTTAGACGCTGTTTATCAATTGTACGAATTTGTTCCAGCAATATGACAGAGTCTCGTTCAAAACCGTATCGTTTCGCATCAATTTCAACATGTGTCGGCAGCTTGGCTTTTTGGATTTGAGCTGTAATCGCTGCAATGATAACTGTGGGACTAAACCGATTCCCGATGTCGTTTTGGATGACAAGTACTGGTCGGACACCGCCTTGTTCTGAACCAACAACTGGGGATAGGTCCGCAAAATATACGTCACCACGTTTTACAATCAAAGGATTAACCTCCGCTAACTAAACGTTCGACTGTGTGCTCTGCCTCATATTCAGCCTGGAAGGATTCCGAAGCGATTGTCAGGTTAATCTTGGCCATTTCCATGTAGCCACGTCTCATGGACTCACGAATTTGTCTCTTTTTCCTGTCGCGTAAATACATTTTCGTTGCCTGATAAATGAATTCACTTCGGTTTACGTTTTCCTGTTTAGCAAAGCCATCCAATTCCATTAATAGATGCTGCGGTAACTTTACCAAAATCTCAGTTGTTGCGCTGGATTCAGACACAAACATACACCTCCACCATCATCACTACAAACGTATCGTCTCTTTTTATATCTCTACCATTTTCAATCTTAACATTTATTGAGGCAAATGCAAAGATGAATTGGCAATTCTACTGTATTATCCGCCAAAAAAATATGGTTTTATGCATGATTTTTGTTCCTTTGTTATTTTCAGGAAGGGCAATCTCCTTTTAAAATTGGGTTGTTCAGCGCAACGATTTTCCCATCCTTTTTATACACTCTCGGAACCCTGGAAGAAATCAGGCATGGAACTTCATAATTGATGGTTTCAAGCTTCGCAGCGATTTCATCAATGGAAATCCTCTCTTCCTGCTGCTTGCCAATCAAAGTGACCGCCGAGCCGACCGGGACTTCCCCGGGCAACCGGACCATGCATTGATCCATGCAAATCCGCCCAACAATCGGCACCCGGATTCCATTAATTAACACTTCCTGTCCCTGCAGCCGGCGAAGCCAGCCATCGGCATATCCGATTGGCATTGTCCCGATCCATTCGTCGGACGCGGCCTCATAAGTAGCCCCATAGCTGACCTTGTCGCCCTTTTGCAGCTTTTTCACCTGTGTGAGCCGCGAATGCAGGGAAAAAGCTTCCGTAAGCTCTACCGGAAGGCTTGGTTTGATTTCGAACGATGGCGCAAGTCCATACATGGCAATTCCGAGCCGGACAGCACTAAAATAGGCACCCGGATAGCGGAGGGCAGCTGCACTATTGCTTGTATGGATGCAAGCCGGTTTGGTGGTAAGCACCGAAATCATTTTCTCAAACCGGGCTTGCTGCTTTTGAAAATAATGACCATCAAGTTCATCTGCCGTTGCAAAATGAGTAAACATTCCTGTCAGCCTGAAGCGCGGGTCGTCCTTGAGCCGGGCTTCCATTGATTGCAGTTCCTCTTCGCTCCGCACTCCAAGGCGGCCCATGCCGGAATCCACCTTGATATGGAGAGAGAGTTCTTTCCCCGGAAGCAGAACTGCTGCCGCTTGTTCAATCCACGACTCCTGGAACACCGTCAACGTTATATTTTCATTGGCTGCCACATTTACATCTTCTGCCCTGCTTGCGCCCAGGACAAGGATGGGGACGGATACCCCTTTCCTTCTCAACGACAGCCCTTCATCCAGAAAAGCGACTGCGAGCATCGTGGCACCAGCCCGAATCGCCGCATTCGCAATCTTGATATCCCCATGCCCATAGGCATTGGCTTTAACGACCGCTATGATGTCCACCTTTTCAGGCAGCAGGGTCCTGATTCTCCTCACATTTGACTCGATGCTGTCCAAATCCACCTCTGCCCATGTATCCCGGTAAAATAAGCCTTTTTCGTCCACGTTCCCACACTTCCTTAATCCGTTCATGACTTACGTACCATTATCAAACCATTGCAGAGGAAATGTCAAATAGGAAAAGCAGCATGCGGAGTGCTCCCGGAGACTGGGATTAGCTGAAGAGCTGGGATGCAGGTCTAGGTCAGGGCTATCAGGGACTGTTTTTGGCCCGAGCGCTTCAAAAATGGCCCTGACGACTACTCTCAGTGCCCGATTTTCCGCTGAACTCTTCAAAAAGGGATCCGACAGCTACTCTCAGTGCCCCGTTTTCACGCCGAACTCCTCAAAAAAGGAACTGACGGAAGCTCTCAGTGCCCGGTTTTCCTCCGTACTCTCCAAAAAGGGCGCTGACGACTCTTCTCAGTATCCGGTTTTCCACCGAACTCCTCAAAGAGGGCGCTGACGACTACTCTCAGTGCCCGATTTTCCGCTGAACTCTTCAAAAAGGGCTCTGACAGCTACTCTCAGTACCCGGTTTTCCTCCGTACTCTCCAA
>NZ_LAYY01000050.1 GCF_000986785.1 Mesobacillus campisalis
GCAGTTACTCCGGTACTTGTTCTTCCCTGACAACAGAGCTTTACGACCCGAAGGCCTTCTTCGCTCACGCGGCGTTGCTCCGTCAGACTTTCGTCCATTGCGGAAGATTCCCTACTGCTGCCTCCCGTAGGAGTCTGGGCCGTGTCTCAGTCCCAGTGTGGCCGATCACCCTCTCAGGTCGGCTACGCATCGTGGCCTTGGTGAGCCGTTACCTCACCAACTAGCTAATGCGCCGCGGGCCCATCTGTAAGTGACAGCCGGAGCCGTCTTTCAGCATTCCCTCATGTGAGGGAATGAATTATCCGGTATTAGCCCCGGTTTCCCGGAGTTATCCCAGTCTTACAGGCAGGTTGCCCACGTGTTACTCACCCGTCCGCCGCTGACCATCGGGAGCAAGCTCCCTCAAGTCCGCTCGACTTGCATGTATTAGGCACGCCGCCAGCGTTCGTCCTGAGCCAGGATCAAACTCTCCAATAAAAGAGTGATTAGCTCATAAAATAAAACGTTGGCTCATGTTCTTCTATTAATAGAAGCCATGAATATTATTGTTTGTTGACGCTTGTTTGTTTAGTTTTCAAAGAGCAATCATCGCTCGTAAGCGACTTAATTAATATAACACGAAGGTCAAATTTAGTCAACATCTTTTTTAAAAGATTTCTGTTGTTAACCAATCAACTCTTTCGCCCTAGCCGCTCGTTGCGACTGCTTACTTATATTAGCACCTGCATCGATTATGGTCAACATAAATTTAACTGTTTTTATTTGGAAAATGTTTTCCCAAAAAAAGGTTCCCGTCACACCAACGGGAACCTTTTCTCTATTTAGCCTCTATTAATTTCAATAATGTTCTTTTCTCCAGCATCCACATTGCCAGGTTTCTTAAGTCCGACACTTTCACCTTCGCTCAGATTCGTAAATACAATCGGAGTGATGGTTGAGGTTGCGTTATTTTTAATATACTCAAGATCGAACTTCAGCAATGGCTGGCCTGGTTCAACTGTATCATTTTCCTTAACAAGCGTTTCAAACCCTTGTCCTTTGAGATTAACCGTATCAATCCCTACATGGATCAGGATTTCACGGCCGTTATCCGACAGGATGCCCAGGGCATGCTTGGTCGGGAACAGATTGACGATTTTTCCGCTGACAGGGGATATCACTAGACCTTCGGATGGCTCAATCGCAAAGCCATCCCCCATCATTTTCCCTGAGAATACAGCATCTGGAACTTCGGTAATTGGCTTGATTTCTCCCTTAATAGGAGAAACAAATGCATCGCCGCCTTGATGTTTCGTTTGCAGTGCTTCAGGATTCACTTCTTCAATCTGCTGTTCTACCTCTAAGGCCTGGTTCGTTTCAACCGGACGCGGCCTTTTACCTTTTATAATGTCCTGCATTTGTCCTTTGATGGTTTCGGAACGCGGTCCAAAAATTGCCTGGATGTTGTTTCCGACTTCAAGGACACCTGCAGCACCAAGTTTTTTCAGTTCATTTTTATCAACCTGGTTAATGTCGTTAACCGATACACGAAGTCGTGTGATACATGCATCAAGGTGCGCAATATTCTCTTTGCCGCCCATCGCTTCCAGTACATTGTATGGAAGATCTCCGGTTTTCCCTTTGGAACCTTCCTCCTCTTCCTGGACAGCTTCGCGCCCTGGAGTCATAAGATTGAATTTGCGGATGGCAAAACGGAATCCAAAGTAGTAAATAGCAGCAAAGGCCAAACCGACCGGAATAACAAGCCATGCATTGGTTTGCGGATTAATCAGTCCAAATAGAACGTAGTCGATCAATCCTCCCGAGAAGGTCATTCCGATTTTTACATCTAATAGATGCATGGTCATGAAAGACAGCCCTGCAAAAACGGCATGTACCGCAAAAAGAAGCGGAGCAACGAATAAGAATGAGAATTCAAGTGGTTCCGTAATCCCCGTAAGGAAAGATGTTAAGGCAGCTGATAACATTAAACCGCCGACAACCACTTTGCGCTCAGGCTTTGCTTCATGGTAGATAGCCAGCGCCGCAGCAGGGAGGCCAAACATCATGAATGGGAATTTACCTGTCATAAATGTTCCAGCTGTAAGCTCTTGTACTCCATCAGTAATCTGCGCCATAAAGATTCGCTGGTCACCGCGGACCACGTCGCCGGCAAGAGTTGTATACTGGCCAAATTCAAACCAGAACGGCGAGTAGAAAATGTGGTGCAAACCAAACGGAATTAATGAACGTTCAATTAACCCGAATATAAACGCTGAGACTGTAAGATTCGCGTGCACCATGTTTTGGGAGAAGGCATTTAAGCCACTTTGGATTGGCGGCCAGATGATAAGCATAAGCAACCCAAGGAGAATGGCCATTGCCGCTGTAATAATCGGCACAAACCGCTTACCTGCAAAGAAGCCCAAATAAGATGGCAACTCGATTTCAAAGAACCGGTTATAAAGGGCTGCAGCAAGAATACCAACGATGATTCCGCCAAAGACACCAGTCTGAAGGGTTGGGATGCCTAGAACATTGGCGTAGTTCAACCCATTGACATCATCGGGAGTGATGCCTAGAACAGCCCCCATTGTTACATTCATAATTAAGTATCCAATGATGGCAGCGAGTGCAGCGGTTCCTTCCCCGCCAGCAAGACCAACGGCTACCCCGACCGCAAACAACAGAGGCAAGTTGCCGAAGACAATATCCCCCGCCCTCTGCATTACCGTCGCAACCACATCTACCCCGGCGTTATTTAAAAACGGGGCAAGCTCCAATAGCGCCGGGTTTTTAAGTGCCGCTCCAAGGGCAAGCAGGATACCTGCTGCCGGCAATAATGCAACAGGGAGCATAAGCGCTTTACCAACTTTCTGCAAAACGCCAAAAGCTTTTTTAAACATAAGATTAATCCTCCTCATCAAGTTTCTTTCAACCCATCAAGCGTTTTTACAAACCAAATAAAAAAGGCATGAGCAAGAAAACAATTAAAAGAAGTCATAGTTAAAATACCCCCAAAAGGATGGTATATCCCTATATACTTCCATTAATCATCTTCTTTACTCATGCCTGATCAAATCAGTAACACGTAAAAAAGGTTAACAGTGCTATTTTGTTTTCTTCTGAAGCCTTTGCAGATGCATCGTCAGATAAACCGCTTCAGCATCAAAAACAGGCTGCTTCAAGGTTTGCTGCATCACTTTAATGAGTTTCCAAGAGAGATTATAGCATAACGGATATTCTTCTTTCAATAGGGAAGCGATTTTTTCTGGCTCTTCCACTTTTTCCTGATTCTTTACCCTCTCAATCGCAAATCGCAAGTGCCGGACCAGCCTCATATAATCAACGCTTTCCTTATTAATGGTTATATCCAGCTGTTCCTCAATCATATTCACCAAGTCTGTCACAAGCCGGGAGTGCTGATTGACCTCTGATATTTCCTTATTGGTGACAGCACTATGAATATGAAGAGCGATAAATCCAGCCTCGCCCTCAGGCAATTCCACCTGGACCTTTTCCCTGAAAAGCCCAAGCACTTCCCTGGCCAACTCATATTCCTTCGGATACAGCGTTTTTGTTTCGACCAAAAACGGATTGCGTATCTCCATTCCTTGGGAAAGACGGCTTACAGTAAACATTAGGTGGTCAGTCAATGCTACGTGGATATGCTCATTAAGCTCGGCATCCGTCTTTTCTTTTATCAGCTGGATCGCTGAGATAATCACTTTTTGGAGGTCATCTTCCAAATAAGGCAGGAGCTTAATATAGTTCTTCTGTTCCTTCGAATCCTTCAGGACAAACAGCTTTTCAGCCTGGGTCCCTTCAATCACTTCATTTGGCTTCCGATTAAATCCAATTCCTTTGCCAATTAAAACAACCTCGCCAAATTCCGGGTGTCCGGCAATCAGGACATTGTTATTCAGAACCTTGTTTACAATCAACTCAGACATCGTCCAACCTCTTTTTAAGCGCATTCATAGATTAGTACAATGTTATTAAAGGCAGCATCAGAAGTCAATGGAAAAGGATAGACATAAAAAAGGACCCAAACGAATCTGGGTCCTTTTCCTGGATTTAAGCCAGGAAGATAAAATACAGTACAAAAATGGCGAACAGGAAATACATAACCGGATGGATTTCTTTGGCACGGCCCTTGACAATCATTGTGATCGGGTAAAAGATAAATCCGGCTGCAATCCCTGTAGCTATGCTGTAGGAAAGCGGCATAACAATAATGGTCAGGAAAGCAGGCACAGCAATTTCAAAACGGCTCCAATCAATCTTTCCAAGAGAGGAAACCATCAGCGCACCCACAATGATCAATGCCGGGGCCGTAACTGGGGCGGTAATGATAGACAGAACCGGGAAGAAAAACAGTGCAAGCAGGAAGAATCCAGCCGTTACAACGGACGCAAATCCGGTTCTCGCTCCGGACGCTACACCTGAAGAGGACTCGACATATGAAGTTACAGTCGATGTTCCTAAAAGGGAGCCAACAATAGTTGCCGCTGAATCCGCCGAAAGCGCCTTTCCTGCGCGCGGCAGCTTGCCTTCCTTCATTAAGCCCGCCTGATTCGCAACTCCCACCAATGTTCCCGCCGTATCAAAGAAATCGACAAACAGGAAAGTTAAAATTGTAGCAAGCATGGTCGTTGTATAAAATGCAGGATCCCCAAACGCCGAGAAAAGAGCTCCAAAAGTTGGTTCAAGACTTGGCACCGGCCCAACAATCTGTGCCGGAGTATCAATCAGATTAAAGGTTATACCAGCAATAACAGTAAGGACCATTCCATAAAATACAGAACCGTTAATTCCGCGTGTCATCATAATAACCGTTACAATGAGCCCGAAAATGGCAAGCAGGGTATTAGGGCTTGTAAGGTCTCCAAGACCAACCAGAGTAGCATCATTATTTACAATAATGCCTGCATTTTGAAAACCAAGGAATGTAATAAACAGGCCTATCCCCGCGCTTACGGCAAACTTCATTTCACCAGGGATGGCGTTAATGATTTTCTCGCGCAGCCCTGTAAACGTCAGGAGCAGGAAGAAAACACCCGAAACAAACACTGCTGCAAGGCCATGCTGCCATGGAGCCCCACTGCCTAAAACAACTGTATAAGCAAAGAAGGCATTCAATCCCATACCCGGCGCCAAGGCGATCGGGTACTTTGCCCAGAGGCCCATAATCAGGGAACCTAGAGCCGCTGATAACGCTGTTGCCACAAAAACGGCTCCAGCATCCATCCGCAAGGCGTCAGGCAGGTCGGGAACATCTGCCAATGTCAAAACTAATGGGTTAACGACAAGGATATAGGCCATTGCCAGAAAGGTAGTCATTCCACCGACGAATTCACGGCGGTAACTAGTGCCTAACTCGTCAAACTGAAAGTATTTTTTCATCACTATTCTCCTTAAGTTTAAATCGTCTCTTACAAGTCTGCCCAAAAATCAGAAAAAACGCTACGGTATACCATAGCGTTGACTGCAGATGCAAAAGAACGGGAAAAGGATATAAAAAACATCCAGTTGCAATCCGCGTAGTCAAGCTATTTACGGCAGCTCGGTAGAAACTTTTGGGCCATATCCCCAAGATTATACGACGAATATTAGTATTTAATTGATTTCACCTTTATTTTAGCAGGACTTTTTGACCACGTCAAGATAAAAAGCGAACATTAAACAATGTTCGCTTTTTATTGTTCGTATTTAAATTAGTTGGCTTCCGCTTTTCTTATTGTCCAGCTGCAGCGGCTAGCCCCTCGAGACACTTCGGTCCATCACCTGAAGGCAAAGAACGCCTTCAACTGCTGGCCCTCCAGTGCTTTTCGGGGCTGGACAGCCGCTTCCGCTTTTCTTATTGTCCAGCTGCAGCGGCTAGCCCCTCGAGACACTTCGGTCCATCACCTGAAGGCAAAGAACGCCTTCAACTGCTGGCCCTCCAGTGCTTTTCGGGGCTGGACAGCCGCTTCCGCTTTTCTTATTGTCCAGCTGCAGCGGCTAGCCCCTCGAGACACTTCGGTCCATCACCTGAAGGCAAAGAACGCCTTCAACTGCTGGCCCTCCAGTGCTTTTCGGGGCTGGACAGCCGCTTCCGCTTTTCTTATTGTCCAGCTGCAGCGGCTAGCCCCTCGAGACACTTCGGTCCATCACCTGAAGGCAAAGAACGCCTTCAACTGCTGGCCCTCCAGTGCTTTTCGGGGCTGGACAGCCGCTTCCGCTTTTCTTATTGTCCAGCTGCAGCGGCTAGCCCCTCGAGACACTTCGGTCCATCACCTGAAGGCAAAGAACGCCTTCAACTGCTGGCCCTCCAGTGCTTTTCGGGGCTGGACAGCCGCTTCCGCTTTTCTTATTGTCCAGCTGCAGCGGCTAGCCCCTCGAGACACTTCGGTCCATCACCTGAAGGCAAAGAACGCCTTCAACTGCTGGCCCTCCAGTGCTTTTCGGGGCTGGACAGCCGCTTCCGCTTTTCTTATTGTCCAGCTGCAGCGGCTAGCCCCTCGAGACACTTCGGTCCATCACCTGAAGGCAAAGAACGCCTTCAACTGCTGGCCCTCCAGTGCTTTTCGGGGCTGGACAGCCGCTTCCGCTTTTCTTATTGTCCAGCTGCAGCGGCTAGCCCCTCGAGACACTTCGGTCCATCACCTGAAGGCAAAGAACGCCTTCAACTGCTGGCCCTCCAGTACTTTTCGGGGCTGGACAGCCGCTTCCGCTTTTCTTGCTGTCCAGCTGCAGCCCCCAGCGGCTAGTGGACTTCGCTCGCCTCCCTGCGATAAGTCAACATCGAATCGCTACGCTCTTCGTGTTTCCTTTATCTCAGTCGCCGTGCTCCAGTCCATACGCCGCTGAACGGGGGCTTCCGCTTTTCTTATTCCCATTCAATAGTCGCTGGCGGCTTGCTTGTGATGTCGTACACGACCCGGTTGATGTGCGGGACTTCGTTGACGATCCGGGTGGAGATGATTTCGAGTATATCCCATGGAATCCTCGCCCAATCGGAGGTCATTCCGTCAATCGAGGTGACGGCCCTGATTCCGATAGTATAGTCGTATGTGCGGGCATCGCCCATCACGCCAACGCTGCGGATGTCAGGGAGCACCGTGAAATATTGCCAAACTTCGCGTTCCAGCCCCGCCTTCTTGATTTCATCTCTAAGAATGGCATCAGATTCCCGGACAATTTCAAGTTTTTCTTCCGAAATTGCTCCCAGCACGCGGATGCCAAGCCCTGGTCCAGGGAACGGCTGGCGCCATACGATTTCATCCGGAATGCCAAGCTCTGTGCCAAGTGCCCTTACTTCATCCTTAAAGAGTGTATTCAGTGGCTCAATCAGCTTAAACTGCATGTCCTCAGGAAGGCCGCCGACGTTGTGATGGGACTTGATCGTCTGCGCAGTAGCTGTTCCGCTTTCGATAATATCGGTGTAAAGAGTGCCCTGGGCAAGGAACTCAATTCCTTCAAGCTTTGTGGCTTCATCATCAAACACATAGATGAATTCATTGCCAATGATCTTCCGCTTTCGTTCAGGATCTGATACTCCTTCCAGCTTGCTGAGGAAGCGATCCTTGGCGTCAACCTTAATGACATTCATGTTGAAGCCTTCGGAAAAAGTCTTCATGACTCCTTCCGCTTCGCCCTTGCGCAAGAGACCGTGATCCACAAAAATGCAAGTCAGCTGATCGCCAATTGCCTTATGAATCAGCACGGCAACTACAGATGAATCTACCCCGCCGCTCAATGCGC
>NZ_LAYY01000051.1 GCF_000986785.1 Mesobacillus campisalis
GTCGGGCTTAGTGATCCGGTGGTTCCGCATGGAAGGGCCATCGCTCAACGGATAAAAGCTACCCCGGGGATAACAGGCTTATCTCCCCCAAGAGTCCACATCGACGGGGAGGTTTGGCACCTCGATGTCGGCTCATCGCATCCTGGGGCTGTAGTCGGTCCCAAGGGTTGGGCTGTTCGCCCATTAAAGCGGTACGCGAGCTGGGTTCAGAACGTCGTGAGACAGTTCGGTCCCTATCCGTCGTGGGCGCAGGAAATTTGAGAGGAGCTGTCCTTAGTACGAGAGGACCGGGATGGACGCACCGCTGGTGTACCAGTTGTCTTGCCAAAGGCATCGCTGGGTAGCTATGTGCGGACGGGATAAGTGCTGAAAGCATCTAAGCATGAAGCCCCCCTCAAGATGAGATTTCCCATAGCGTCAAGCTAGTAAGATCCCTGAGAGATGATCAGGTTGATAGGTCAGAGGTGGAAGCACGGTGACGTGTGGAGCTGACTGATACTAATCGATCGAGGACTTAACCAAACGAAAAGCGGAGGCGACTGTACAGTCTCGACTAGCGCTGGAGAGCCAGCAATTGAAGTCGTTCTTTGACTTCAAATGATGGAACGAAGCGACTCGAGAGGCTAGGAGCCGGAGCTGGACAAGTTAAGAACGATACTCGAAATTGCAAACCTTCTGAAATGCATTATCCAGTTTTGAGGGAACAACCCTCATTTCAATAAAATAGTCTGGCGGTGATGGCGAGAAGGTCACACCCGTTCCCATGCCGAACACGGAAGTTAAGCTTCTCAGCGCCGATGGTAGTTGGGGGTTTCCCCCTGTGAGAGTAGGACGCTGCCAGGCAAGATGAAAGAACA
Source organism: Mesobacillus campisalis (assembly GCF_000986785.1). Classification (GTDB taxonomy): domain Bacteria; phylum Bacillota; class Bacilli; order Bacillales; family Cytobacillaceae; genus Mesobacillus_B; species Mesobacillus_B campisalis. The sequence continues at coordinate 858 of NZ_LAYY01000051.1, forward strand.
GCTCAATTCAGCTGTTCTTTTTTATTTTATGTTTCACTTTCTCGGTTTACTGCATTACAGCCTTATGGAACTATTATGGTAAAATATAAAAGTATTTTTAACCGTAAATAGGTTGGTAATTTATAAGTTTGTTTTTTCATCCAAGTACAGCAAGAGAGGAAGTTGATTCTTATGTTCCATAATCCTACAGGAAAAGAGCGTATAGCCCTCGCTTTTCTCCTCAGCATGCTGGGAATGCTCGGTCCCTTTAATATTGATATGTATTTGCCGAGCTTTCCCGAGATTGCACATGACTTGGGTGTACGTGCTTCGCTGGTACAGCTCAGTTTGACAGCCTGCCTCATTGGACTCGCAGTTGGCCAGATTGTCATCGGGCCAATCAGTGATGCCAGGGGCAGAAGGAAGCCCTTATTGGTTTCGATCTCTCTGTTTGCCTTGTCCTCGCTTCTTTGTGCCCTGGCTCCCAATATCACCACTTTCGTTGTCGCCAGATTTTTGCAGGGCTTTACCGCTTCTGCAGGGATTGTCCTTTCACGCGCCGTTGTACGGGATGTGTTTACCGGAAGGGAGCTGACCAAGTTCTTTGCGCTGTTAATGGTCATTAATTCCACCGCGCCGATGATTGCACCCATGGCTGGGGGAGCTCTCCTGCTATTGCCGTTTGCCAGCTGGAACACGATTTTTTATTTCCTTAGCCTGCTCGGATTACTTATTGTTTTGGTCATGGCGTTCAAGCTAAAGGAAACCCTGCCGCCAGAAAAGCGTACCCCAAGCTCTATAAAGCACTCTGTCCATACAATGGGCAGCTTGTTTAAAGACAGGTCATTTATCGGTTATGCATTGACAGTTGGATTCATCCACGGAGGCAGTTTTGCTTATGTGGCCGGCACGCCTTTCGTTTATCAGGGCATCTATCAGGTTTCGCCCCAGGTATTCAGCATTCTATTCGGCATAAACGGTTTTGCGATTGTTGCTGGCAGTTTTATCATTGGACGTTTCAGTGCCTTCATTGATGAAAGACGGCTCCTGAGGATTGCCGTGATTACTGCCGCAACTGCGACCTCAATCCTCCTGGTTGTGACAGTCATTAAAGGGCCGCTGGCCTCACTTGTCATTCCGATTTTCATCTATATGACCACAATGGGAATGATTCTGACAAGCTCCTTTACATTGGCTATGAAGAACCAGGGGCATCGGGCAGGTAGTGCAAGCGCGGTCCTGGGCCTTCTTCCATTAACACTTGGCTCGATCGTTTCCCCACTTGTAGGAATTAACGAAACGACAGCTGTTCCAATGGGAGCCGCACTCTTTATTACCTCCGCCATGGGGGCAATTGCTTTTTTTACATTGACCAAAGAAGCAAAAACGAAGGAAAGCATGAAGCTGAAGGTAGGCAGCTGACACTTTTTCGAAAAAAATATAAAAAGGATGAAACCAAGGCGGTTTCATCCTTTTCATTATTATAAAGCACTTCCTATAGGAATTAATAAAAGGATCAATGGCACATGCTAACATCATATTTGCTTGATGCAGGTACATATTACTTTTATAGGAAAAAACATCTGTGAACTTTTTCACAAATTGTTCATACTTTATGTATTGGGACTATCGAATTATGTAGTATATTAACACTATGATTATGATGTTAACTATAGGAGGACCATTCTATGATGAAAAAATTCCTACCCATCTTGCTTTTTATCGGAGTTCTCACAACTCCTTTTTATACAGACGCTCATGTGAAATGGTTCACAGATATAGTGCCTCAGAAAGAAAATATCGAACAAATCCTTACTCCGTTTTTCATGGCACTTGCTCTCATTGCTGCAGTAGTATTAGGGACACTGACATTGCTGATTCCCAAAATAGCACAGTGGAGGGCCATCGCGAAATGGGATGAGCGGCTTTCAGGCTATAGAAAGTATTCCAGGCATATTTTAAAATATGGAACAGCCATAGCGCTGACCATTCAGGTGGTAAACGGCACTCTGTTTGCTCCTGAACTGCCAGTTTCAAGTACATTGACTGCCATTTTGGTATGGGTTTCGATCGGATTGCTTTTAATTCCTTATCATCTGCCAGCAAAGGCTGCCGCCGCTATCCTGATCGGTCTGTTTATTCAGTCTACTTTTGTGCATGGTCTGTTTTATATGCTTGATTATGGGTTTTATATTTCCATTTTCACTGTCATTTTGATCGCCAGAACCAGATTTGAGCAAATTGGTTTCCCATTTTTATACTTGGGGACAGGCCTTTCACTTTGCTGGGTTGCGGTTGAAAAATGGGTTTATCCAAGCATGTCCCTCGATATCGTCGCAAGCCACAGTGTGCCTACTTTCGGATTTGAGCCAGCTCTGTTCATTGTCATGGCCGCCTTTATTGAATTTATTGTAGGCTATCTGCTTGTGGTCGGTATTCTTAACAGAGTGTTAGGACTAGTGGTAACGATTATCTTTATCATGACCACGATGCTTTTTGGGATGACGGAAATCATTGGCCATTTTATGGTGCACGTTGTCCTCTTGATCTTTATTATTGAGGGAGTTTCCTTCTATAACCCTCCAATTAAAATGCACAAAACAAAGATGGATCAATTTATTTTTGTGTTCCTCAACTTCATTTTTGTTTTGTCCACGTTTGTGCTGATTTATTACCGTTTTGCATAGGAAAGAGCATGATAGGCATAAAAAGGGACTTCCGAAATTATGTGGAAGTCCTTTTACATATTATTTATTGGACACTGTGGCGAATAGCTCCTGGAGCCGGGCATTCTCTTCTTCACCGAGCGGGACCATTGGCAGGCGGACACCGCCCACATTGACTCCGTTCCCATTCAATACCGCCTTAACCGGTGAAGGACTCGGCGCCGAGAACAATGCTTTCATTTTTGGAAGCAGGGAACGATGGGCAGCAGCTGCTTCCTTAAGCCTTCCATTTGTAAAATGGGAAATCATCTCCTGCATTTCGTTGCCGATGACATGAGATGCGACAGAGATAACTCCTGTGCCGCCGATTGCCAGAACTGGGAGGGTAAGACCATCATCGCCGCTATATAGAGCGAAATCGGCAGGAGTCCTGCTGATGACTTCGGCCATATCATCCAGATTTCCGCTGGCTTCCTTTACAGAGGTGATGTTCTTGATTTCCGAAAGGCGCACAATCGTATCCACAGAAATGTTGACCACACTGCGCCCTGGAATATTGTAAAGCATGACAGGAAGGGAAGTGGACTCGGCAATTGCCTTGAAATGCTGATATAAACCTTCCTGTGACGGCTTATTGTAGTAGGGAGCGACAAGCATGATTGCGTCTGCCCCTGCATTTTCGGCGGCCTGAGTAAGGCTGATGGACGCTTTTGTATTGTTGGAGCCTGTCCCGGCAATAACAGGAACGCGGCCATTGACGGCTTTCACCACAAATTTAAATAGCTCAATTTTTTCTTCGTTCGTCAGGGTTGGGGACTCTCCGGTTGTTCCTGCAATAACCAGGCCATCTGAGCCGTTTTCAATGAGGTGGTCCACTAAATTCCTTGTTGCCTCAAAGTCAATTTCACCATGGGCATCAAATGGTGTCACCATTGCCGTAAGCACTTGTCCAAAATTCGTCATTTCTCTTCATCCTTTATTCGTATTTTACATTCCTCGGGAAGATTGGATTCCGGTAAACGCAAAAAAACAGCACCGAGTGGCCGCTGCTGCAGTAGAAACAAATATCAAATCACTCGTTTCTGTGCGTAAGATAGCCCTCCATATAGTTCCCTATATGACAGTTCTGCATTTATTCAATCACAGAACCAACTTTAAGAAGAATGAGTTCTCAAAGTTTCGGCAAATACCCCTTTCCCCAATCCTCAATGGACCTCATTATC
>NZ_LAYY01000052.1 GCF_000986785.1 Mesobacillus campisalis
GGTCTTGGCGCAAAAAGTTTTCCCGATGGTGGAGAAATTGCGTTAACGCAGGGTCTTGGCGCAAAAAGTCTTCCCGAGGTTGGAGAAATTGCGTTAACGCAGGATCTTGGCGCAAAAAGTTTTTCCGGGACCGGAGAAATTGCGTTAATAAGAGGTCTTGGCGCAAAAAGTCTTCCCGAGTCCAGAGAAAATTACGCCAATACGGGGGCTTGGCGCAAAAATGCTTCCCAAAGCAAGTAAAATTACGCCAATGCATCGTCTCGGCTTAAAAATAAAAGACGAGGGATTCCCTCGCCTTTTATAAACTCCGTTTTATGCAACAGGACCGCCTTTTTCCTCTATTTCAGCTGCAAGGCCTGTGAATTTTTGAAAGTTTTCGCGGAATTGGGCCGCGAGTTCCTGGGCTTTTTTACGGTAAGCTTCTGCATCTGGCCAGGTTTTAACTGGCTGGAGCACCTCATCAGGCACACCAGGCACATGGAGAGGAATATCAAGGCCGAAAATTTCGTCCTTCACCGTTTCGACTGCGTTTAATTCACCCTCAAGTGCTGCCTGGACCATTGCCCTGGTATAGGCCAGCTTCATGCGGCTGCCGACACCGTACTCCCCGCCTGTCCAGCCGGTATTGACCAGATAGACGCGTGCGCCGTATTCATCGATCTTTTCACCTAGCATTTCGGCATACCTTGTAGCCGGAAGCGGCAGGAATGGAGAGCCGAAGCAAGTGGAGAAAGTCGCCTGCGGGGAAGTGATCCCTCTTTCCGTTCCTGCCAGCTTGGAAGTATAACCGCTCAGGAAATGGTACATGGCTTGTTCCTTTGTCAGTTTCGCAATCGGGGGAAGTACCCCAAAAGCATCCGCCGTTAAAAAGATAATCGCATTTGGGTGACCCGCAACACTTGGCTCAACAATATTTTCAATTGCCTGAATCGGATAGGCTGCCCTCGTATTCTCGGTCAGGCTGCTGTCATCATAATCCGGTTCCCGGCTGTTCTGGTCAAGGACAACATTCTCAAGCACAGACCCGAAGCGGATGGCATCGAAGATTTGCGGTTCTTTTTCTTTAGAAAGGTTGATGCATTTTGCATAGCAGCCGCCCTCAATATTAAAGACCCCATTCGCCGACCATCCATGCTCATCATCCCCAATCAGGCGCCTGTTGTTGTCAGCTGACAGGGTCGTCTTTCCCGTTCCGGATAAACCGAAGAACAGGGCGACGTCACCTTCACGCCCGACGTTCGCTGAGCAGTGCATGGACAGGATACTGCTTTCAGGGAGCAGGTAATTCATCACCGAGAAAATGGATTTTTTCATTTCTCCGGCATACTCAGTGCCGCCAATAAGGACGACCCGTTTCTCGAAGGATACGATGATGAAAGTTTCGGACGCAGTGCCGTCGACTTCGGGATTCGCCTTGAATCCGGGAGCGGAAATCACCGTGAATCCAGCTTCGTGACCGGCAAGTTCCTCCTCGTCTGGCCGGATGAACAGCTGATGGGCAAAGAGATTGTGCCAGGCATACTCATTGATTACCTGAATGGGCAGGCGGTACTTTCTATCAGCCCCTGCAAATCCCTTAAAAACAAAGACTTCGGACCTTTCCTTCAGATACTGGAGGACCTTTGAATACAGGCTGGCAAAGACCTCCTCGGAAATGGGCTTATTTACCCGGCCCCAATCAATCTTGCCGGCGACGGAAGGTTCGTTGACGATAAACTTATCCTCGGGAGAACGTCCCGTGTACTTTCCTGTCAAGGCACAGACGGCTCCAGTGGCGGAGAGGGTGCCTTCCTTGCGGGCCAGAACCTTTTCAACTAACTGGGGGACAGACAGCTGGATCTTGATATTGTCCCCTTCGAGCAATTGAGTGACTTCGTTTTCGATGCTTACATAGGTCATCTGATGAATACCTTCCTTTTTATATGGTTTAAATGAAGTTGAAAGCATTTCCATCTCACAAATAGTATAACACATTAATATGATTAATCTATACTAATTGCGATAAAAAAACTGCATTTTTAGAATAGTTTTTTGCTCAAAACGACCTTCGCCTAATTTGGGGTGTTTTTAATAGGGCAAATGCCTGCTGGATTAAAAAAATATTGTTGACTTCTTTTTGGAGGTTGGGTAAGATTGTGATTTGAACGGATACTCTCTTATCCCGAGCTGGTGGAGGGACAGGCCCAATGAAACCCAGCAACCTGCTGTAGAAGAAATACCTGTGAAAGGTGAATTCTCCTTAAGCGAAGGTGCTAACCTGAAGCAAGGAAACAGTCCTTGAACGATAAGAGCGAAAGGCGCTTGTGTGCATGAACCTTTCCTCGGCAAGCAGGGAAGGTTTTTTATTTTGCGTTATTTTTCTCATAAAATCTCAGTGTTTATTTCATACTACATAGGGAATGAGTACCGTATCAATCCGGAGTTCAACTTGAACTCGCGTTATAGTTTATATAGCCAAGAGGAGGAAATCAGATGTCAACAAGACGCCGTTTGTTTACTTCTGAATCAGTCACTGAGGGTCATCCTGACAAGATTTGCGACCAGATCTCAGACGCGATTCTGGATGCGATCCTGTCCAAGGATGCCAATGCCCGCGTTGCAGCAGAAACTTCTGTTACAACAGGATTGGTGCTGGTAGCAGGAGAAATCACCACTTCTACTTATGTGGACATTCCAAAAATTGTACGTGAAACCGTGAAAGAAATTGGCTATACACGTGCCAAGTACGGATTTGACTCGGAAACATGCGCGGTACTGACTTCCATTGACGAGCAGTCTGCCGATATCGCCATGGGTGTCGATCAGGCTCTTGAAGCCCGTGAAGGCCAAATGACCGATGAAGAAATTGAAGCAATTGGAGCAGGAGACCAAGGTTTAATGTTCGGCTTCGCCTGCAACGAAACGAAAGAGCTTATGCCTTTGCCAATTTCATTGGCGCACAAGCTTTCCCGCCGCCTGACAGAAGTCCGTAAAGAGGAAATCCTTCCTTACCTTCGCCCGGATGGGAAAACACAGGTTACTGTGGAATATGACGAAAATGACAAGCCGGTCAGAATTGATACGATTGTCATTTCCACTCAGCATCATCCTGAAGTAACGCTTGAGCAGATTCAGCGCAATCTTAAGGAGCATGTGATCAATCCGGTCGTTCCTCAAGAATTGATCGATGAAAATACAAAATACTTTATCAATCCGACAGGCCGTTTCGTAATTGGCGGACCTCAGGGAGATGCCGGTTTGACAGGACGCAAGATCATTGTTGATACTTACGGCGGCTATGCACGCCATGGCGGCGGCGCATTCTCCGGTAAGGATCCTACAAAAGTGGACCGTTCCGCGGCCTATGCTGCCCGCTATGTAGCCAAGAATATTGTAGCTGCAGGACTGGCGGATAAAGTGGAAGTCCAGCTGGCTTATGCCATCGGTGTGGCCAAGCCTGTATCCATCTCTGTTGATACGTTCGGAACAGGAAAAGTGAGCGAAGAGGTTTTAATTGACCTGGTATCCAGCAATTTCGACCTTCGCCCTGCCGGCATCATCAACATGCTTAACCTGCGCAAGCCGATTTATAAGCAGACAGCTGCATACGGCCACTTCGGCCGCACTGATGTCGACCTCCCTTGGGAGCGCACAGACAAGGCAGATGCATTACGCCAGCAAGCTGGGGTATAAAGCGTAAGCGCCTTGCTCAGCCCCGACCAGCATAAGACGCTCCAGAATAGAAGGCGTTCTTTGCCTTCAATTCTGGAGTGGCTTATGACTCGAGGGGCTAGGCGCTGGAGCTGGACAGTTATCTAAGTGCCCAAAAATCTTACAAAAAGCAGGGAGTTGCATTTAAAAATGTAACTCCCGTTTTTGTTTTTCGTCCTATCATTATGGGTAATTGGTTTGACCCGCCGCCAAAGCGTGTAAACTTTAATAGCTTCCTTTATTTTCATCGTGAAAAATTTCTCCTTCCTTCATGTCATTTAAAAGCAATTAATGGTAGTATAGAGAGTATGCTTTTTGCATTCACAATTTTTAAATGGAGTAGGTGACGTACATAATGTGTGGTTTTATCGGTTGTGTACATGATAATGCACAGGAATACAGCAGCACGCAAAAAGAGCTGTTTAAGAATATGAATGATATCATTACCCACAGGGGCCCGGATGATGACGGGTATTTCTATGACGAGCATATCCAATTCGGCTTCAGGCGCCTGAGTATCATTGACATTGAATGCGGCGCCCAGCCTTTGACCTATGAAAACGAACGTTATTGGATTATTTTTAACGGGGAAATTTACAATTATGTTGAACTTCGCGAGGAATTGCTGAAAGAGGGACTTGAATTTGCAACCCATTCCGACACCGAGGTCATCATTGCGTTATACAGCCATCTTAAGGAAAAAGCAGTTGAAAAGCTTCGCGGCATGTTTGCGTTTGTGATTTGGGACAAAGAGGAACAAACCCTTTATGGCGCAAGAGACATGTTTGGAATCAAGCCGTTTTTCTATTTTGCTGATGGAGACCGGACATTCTTTGGGTCCGAGAAGAAAAGCATCCTGCTTGCTCTGGAGAACGATGTCCTGGACTATGAGTCGCTTCAGTATTACCTGACCTATCAATATGTTCCTGAACCGAACACAATGTCAAAGGGAATCCAAAAGCTTGAACCTGGCCATTATTTTACCAAGAAAATTGGCGGCCAGATGGAAATCAAGCGCTACTGGAAAGCCCATTTCCAGCCAGTTCAGAAATCGGAAGATCATTATATTAAGGAAATCAGGGACGTACTGTTTGACTCTGTGAAAATCCATATGCGCAGTGATGTGCCAGTTGGTTCTTTCCTTTCCGGCGGGATCGATTCATCCATTATCGCCTCGATTGCCAAGGAGTTCCACCCGGCGATCAAGACGTTCTCGGTAGGGTTTGAACGCAATGGTTTCAGCGAAATTGATGTTGCGAAAGAAACAGCTGACAAACTTGGCGTTGAAAACATCAGCTATGTCATAACCCCTGAGGAATATATGGCAGAACTGCCTAAAATCATGTGGCATATGGACGATCCGCTTGCCGACCCGGCAGCCATACCGCTTTATTTTGTGGCCCGTGAAGCCCGGAAGCATGTAACGGTTGTCCTTTCCGGCGAAGGTGCTGACGAGTTGTTTGGCGGCTACAATATTTATCGTGAGCCTCAGGATTTGGAAATCTTCAATAAGATTCCAGCTCCTGGCAAATCGCTCCTTAAAGGTATTGCCAAAATCATGCCGGATGGGATGAAAGGCAAGAGCTTCATCGAGCGCGGAGTCACTCCGATGGAAGAACGCTATATCGGCAATGCCAAAATGTTCACCGAAGAGGAAAAACGCGAGTTGCTGAATGTGTATCAGGAAGGACTGGACTATACCGATATCACCAAGCCGCTTTACCAGGAAAGCAGGGGCTATGACCCGGTAGACCGGATGCAGTATATTGACATTCATACATGGATGCGAGGCGATATCCTGCTTAAGGCGGACAAGATGACGATGGCCCATTCGCTTGAACTTCGCGTACCTTTCCTTGACAAAGCAGTCTTTGAGACGGCTTCCAAAATTCCAACAAGCCTGAAGACGGCGAACGGGACAACGAAGTACATCCTGCGGAAGGCTGCGGAAGGCGTAGTGCCTGCCCATGTTCTTGACCGCAAGAAGCTGGGCTTCCCTGTGCCGATCCGCCACTGGCTGAAGGATGAGATGAATGAGTGGGCAAAGAATATGATTAAGGAAAGCGACACAGGCCATCTTATTAATAAAGCATACCTGTTGAAACTCCTTGATGACCATTGCCAGAATAAGGCCGACAACAGCCGTAAAATCTGGACTGTATTGATGTTCATGCTCTGGCACGATGTGTACGTAGAGAAAAAGTATTCGTTCCAGAAAGAATATGAAAAGCAGAAATCCCTGCAAGCATGATAAACAAAACGCCCATGTCTCCATGAACTATGCCCTATAAAGTGGACGGTTTAAAAAAGCACCTGTAAGAATTTTATGCAGCTAACAGATGACTCCGGTACTGTGCCGGGGTCATCTTATTTAGAGTCCATTGATAACGCTCGTTATTGTATTCCTCAATGTAACCTCCAATGATTCTTTTAAGCTCATTGAATGTTTGGCACTCCGCATAGTCAACTTCATCCTTAAAATGCCCAAAGAAGGATTCCATTGGAGCATTATCCCAACAATTTCCCTTACGGGACATAGACTGGATAAGCTTCATTTTCTTAACCCTTTTCTGAAATTCAGGGTGCGTGTAATGAAATCCCTGATCGGAATGGAGGATGGCACCAGGATGGACCATTCCCTTAAAAGATTGACCTAGTTTCTTCAGTGTATGATAAACAATGTCCATCTTAAGATTGGTGGACAGGTGATAAGCGACGATTTCCCTTGTGGATACGTCTTTGACACATGAAAGGTAAGCCGGACGCCCGGATCCGTAGTAAACATAGGTGATGTCTGTAAGGTATACTTTGCCGGGTACATCCTGTCCGAACTCTCTATTGAGTATGTTTGGAAGAGCCTTGTGTTCCTGATTGGCCTTTGCCATTTTCCTATAGGGATTCATCTGCCTGATTTTCGTTACGAGGTTGAATTTCCTCATAATCCGGCGGATCTTCTTATGATTCATTATTACATTTTTATCGTTCTCTAGAATCATCTTAATTACAAGGGTTCCGGCTCTCCCTTTCTTATAATCAAAGATTTCCTTGATTAACTCATAATCCTTCCAATCATTTTCTAGCCTCTCAGCCCTCTTGTGGTCAGCCTTAATCCAGGTGTAATAACCACTTCTACTTACACCAGCCATCT
>NZ_LAYY01000053.1 GCF_000986785.1 Mesobacillus campisalis
CCCTTGTTCTTAGTTGCCAGCATTCAGTTGGGCACTCTAAGGAGACTGCCGGTGACAAACCGGAGGAAGGTGGGGATGACGTCAAATCATCATGCCCCTTATGACCTGGGCTACACACGTGCTACAATGGATAGAACAAAGGGCAGCGAAGCCGCGAGGTGAAGCCAATCCCATAAATCTATTCTCAGTTCGGATTGCAGGCTGCAACTCGCCTGCATGAAGCCGGAATCGCTAGTAATCGCGGATCAGCATGCCGCGGTGAATACGTTCCCGGGCCTTGTACACACCGCCCGTCACACCACGAGAGTTTGTAACACCCGAAGTCGGTGGGGTAACCTTTTGGAGCCAGCCGCCTAAGGTGGGACAGATGATTGGGGTGAAGTCGTAACAAGGTAGCCGTATCGGAAGGTGCGGCTGGATCACCTCCTTTCTAAGGATAATGTCTTTTAGGACATTCGGAATGCGAACCTTCGGTTCGTAATGTTGATGAGCTTGTTTGTTTAGTTTTGAGAGAGCAATCTCTTTTATATTTCCTTTTATGTGGGCCTATAGCTCAGCTGGTTAGAGCGCACGCCTGATAAGCGTGAGGTCGATGGTTCGAGTCCATTTAGGCCCACCATTTTAATATTTTTACGGGGCCTTAGCTCAGCTGGGAGAGCGCCTGCTTTGCACGCAGGAGGTCAGCGGTTCGATCCCGCTAGGCTCCACTTTGTTCCTTGAAAACTGGATAATCGTATGTAAGAAGGCAATTGCAATAAAACCGAGTATCGCCATTTTAGTTTTTCTCTCTTTTGATTGAAAAAGAGAAACCTGGCAAGTATTTGCCGCAAGGTTAAGTTAGAAAGGGCGCACGGTGGATGCCTTGGCACTAGGAGCCGATGAAGGACGGGACTAACACCGATATGCTTCGGGGAGCTGTAAGTAAGCTTTGATCCGGAGATTTCCGAATGGGGAAACCCACTGTTCGTAATGGAACAGTATCTTTACCTGAATCCATAGGGTATTGAA
>NZ_LAYY01000054.1 GCF_000986785.1 Mesobacillus campisalis
GAAGTCCCTGTCCACTTCATTCCTTTGCCCATCTGGGTTTTAATACCTGACATGATGTCTCCTGCCTTTAACGTGCTCCTTCTCCGGTTACAATCACCTTGCATGTTTTCAGCAAAATTTTCAGTTCAAGAGCAAATGTAAGATTTTGAATATATTCGAGATCGTATTTCAACTTTTCCTGAGGAGAGAGATTGTATCCTCCATTTACCTGCGCAAGGCCCGTCAGCCCGGGCTTAACTAGCAGGCGATTTTCAAAGCCCCGAATTTCCTTGGTGAATTGCCTGGTAAACACAGGCCTCTCGGGCCTCGGCCCTATAAGCGACATATCCCCCTTCAGGACGGATATCAGCTGCGGAAGTTCATCGATTCGTGTTTTCCGTATAAAGGCACCAACTTTTGTAATCCGCGGATCATTGGCCTCAGCCCATTTCGCCCCAGCCGATTCAGCATTGCACAGCATGGATCGGAGCTTTATCATTTTAAAATGCCTGCCGTTCTTTCCAACCCTCTCCTGAAGATAGAAAGGTGATCCAGGTGTTTCAATGACAATTAAAGCAGCGAATATCCCAATAATCGGCAGCGCTAGCAATAGGCCGATTGTGGCCAGCACCAGATCCATAAACCTTTTATAAAAGAGATATTGCTCTGCCTGCTTGGAAAGATTAGGTTGACTCGTTTGAATAAGGGAATAATCCTGGTAGAATTTAAGGCTCTTATCAGCACTCAGAACAAGCTCACCTCCTACGTTGAAGTATAATCGGCGATTTTTGAGCCAGTATGAACACAGGTTAAAAATTCCATTAACTTTATAAACATTCTGTTAATTCTGTAAATGTTTGTGAATGATTAAAATGTGAGGTTTTGCAAGGGTGAAAGTTGGGTAACGAGGCCGTTGTCTATGGATGGAAATACAAAAAAGCCTTAAATCATAAGATTTAAGGCTTGAAAGGTTGTATGTAATGTGATGGTGGAGCCTAGCGGGATCGAACCGCTGACCTCCTGCGTGCAAAGCAGGCGCTCTCCCAGCTGAGCTAAGGCCCCTTGGAGCGGAAGACGGGATTCGAACCCGCGACCCCAACCTTGGCAAGGTTGTATTCTACCACTGAACTACTTCCGCAGTATATTGTATAAAAGAGAGTGAGCCATGAAGGACTCGAACCTTCGACCCTCTGATTAAAAGTCAGATGCTCTACCGACTGAGCTAATGGCTCATTTGATGGAGGGGAAACTTTAGTTAAATTAACCCTTCCTGTATAACCGTTTCGCATCCCGATGCTCGAAAGACCTTTCGGTCTACCTCGCAAGTTTCCGAGGATGAAATTTCGGCGAAGCGAGAAACTTGCTCTACCGACTGAGCTAATGGGTCAAAAAATGGCTGGGCTAGCAGGATTCGAACCTACGAATGACGGAGTCAAAGTCCGTTGCCTTACCGCTTGGCTATAGCCCAATGACAAAAATAAAAGGACAGGTATAGCATGTCCATTTTTTACTTTAACTATAATGGTGGAGGGGGACGGATTCGAACCGCCGAACCCGGAGGGAGCGGATTTACAGTCCGCCGCGTTTAGCCACTTCGCTACCCCTCCACAGAGTGCCGGCAAGAGGACTTGAACCCCCAACCTACTGATTACAAGTCAGTTGCTCTACCAATTGAGCTACACCGGCATATTAAAGGTTAAAACTATGAAAATGGTGGAGGATGACGGGATCGAACCGCCGACCCTCTGCTTGTAAGGCAGATGCTCTCCCAGCTGAGCTAATCCTCCAAATGGTGACCCCTACGGGATTCGAACCCGTGTTACCGCCGTGAAAGGGCGGTGTCTTAACCGCTTGACCAAGGGGCCTATATTAAAAACGAGAGCTTCCAAGCGGGCTCGAACCGCTGACCTCTTCCTTACCATGGAAGTGCTCTACCTACTGAGCTATGGAAGCATTGATTTATGCTGCCTGCCCTAAAACGGCTGACCGCTTTGAGAAATGGCTCCGCAGGTAGGATTCGAACCTACGACCGTTCGGTTAACAGCCGAATGCTCTACCACTGAGCTACTGCGGAATAATAACATTGCCTGGCAGCGTCCTACTCTCACAGGGGGAAACCCCCAACTACCATCGGCGCTGAGAAGCTTAACTTCCGTGTTCGGCATGGGAACGGGTGTGACCTTCTCGCCATCGCCGCCAGACATTTTTTCAAGACATTTATTATTATAATGCCTTTTTAGGATTTTGCAAGAGAAAATTTTCATTCCCTCAAAACTGGATAATGCATTTCAGAAGGTTTGCAATTACGAGTATCAACCTATTGGTTAAGTCCTCGATCGATTAGTATCAGTCAGCTCCACACGTCACCGCGCTTCCACCTCTGACCTATCAACCTGATCATCTTTCAGGGATCTTACTAGCTTGACGCTATGGGAAATCTCATCTTGAGGGGGGCTTCATGCTTAGATGCTTTCAGCACTTATCCCGTCCGCACATAGCTACCCAGCGATGCCTTTGGCAAGACAACTGGTACACCAGCGGTGCGTCCATCCCGGTCCTCTCGTACTAAGGACAGCTCCTCTCAAATTTCCTGCGCCCACGACGGATAGGGACCGAACTGTCTCACGACGTTCTGAACCCAGCTCGCGTACCGCTTTAATGGGCGAACAGCCCAACCCTTGGGACCGACTACAGCCCCAGGATGCGATGAGCCGACATCGAGGTGCCAAACCTCCCCGTCGATGTGGACTCTTGGGGGAGATAAGCCTGTTATCCCCGGGGTAGCTTTTATCCGTTGAGCGATGGCC
>NZ_LAYY01000055.1 GCF_000986785.1 Mesobacillus campisalis
CGATATCTTCCCTGGAATGTCATTCGTTCAGGGGAATAATGTGTCCCTCGCCGTAATGAGCAACAACCTTGATGAGCTCCAAACTTATTTTGACCAGTTGAAAGAAGGAGGAAAGGTACAAATGGAACTCCAGGAAACCTTCTGGAGCAAATGCTACGGCACACTTGTCGACCGCTACGGCATCCACTGGCAAATCAGCTATGAGGCATAGGGACGGTACTGCTGCCTCAAAAAGCACAAAAAGGAGAACTGCCACCGCAGTTCTCCTTTTTCAAAACTACGTTTTTGGCCCAAAAATCAGTAAAGAAGAGGATAACCTGGACCATTATTTTTGGTACCAGTCCGCCGGCTCCATATTGACAAATGGAATATCTGTGTCGACCATCCCCTCAATTCGCTCTGCTGAGAAGTTTTCTCCTTTCAACCAAGCCGAAAAGTCAAATACATCAGGTTCCTGGTCTCCTCCAAGCGCAATCCACGCTTTCAGGTCCTCTGGAAAATAGGCAGACGTGTGAATAGTCCCCGCCCAACTTCCATAAAGCTTGGAGAACACCCCTTTATCCGTATCATTTAAAAGTTTAAATGCCTGTTTGCCACTTAACTTATGTACTTGGTTGTCCTCAATCAGCTGCAATCTTTTTTGGGAATCCTCGAGGACCCGCCGATTCTCCTCTGTCATGATTTTAAAATGATTGGTGCAAGCTGACCCTTGCCGGATTTCAATCCTTCTGGGCGAGGTTTCCACGATATACGGCAGATCACTTTGTTGATCAAATAGCACATAGCTGAAGGAGCCGCGATGAGGTATTTCTTTCAGCAGATCAGCTGCTTCCCCTGCATTGGCACATAATTCAAGAATCAGCCTGCCGATCATATGACAAATAAAACCGTCACCAGGACGCTTCCGGTTCATGAAGGTATAGCCCATTGCGAGACCTTTCTCATTCATACCGTCACTCCTGCCGGTGATTTTCTGTGTCAAACCGATTGTCGAGTAACCTCCGTCACTTGGTTGAAAAGCAACACAGCGGCCATCATATGTCTTTGGATGATAATCATAGTTCCGGATTACATAATCATCGCCCACATAAATGGAGCATCCTGATGGGGTTACATTCACCCTATATCCCCCGAATTCCTTCAACACTCTTTCCATCGGCCATTCCAGCGAATCTTGCAACCCCAGGAACTCCTCCCACAGGAAAGGCGCCAAGTGTTTAAAAACCCGTTGAGTCTCGTCCTGATCTATCCGGAATAGCGGTCTGCGCACCTTCCATTGTCGTTCCCGGTTCTTGATTAAAATTGAATCCTTCAACTTTTCTCCCTGTTTAAAACCAAAATCATAATGCGTTCCTCGAAATTGTATGATGTCTGCATAAATATTTTTCATGATGAGGTCCTCCATTATTTCCATTACCTATAGGATACGTGGAAAAAACGGAAAAATAAAGTGGTGGGAGTGGCCTGCGCTTTAGATAAATTAATCAATGTAATTTTCCTTTTATACTTATATCACAATAAAAAGGTGATTTCCTGGTAAAAAGCACACAAAAAAGAACAGCGTATTTCAGCTGTTCTTTTCTTATAGCCTGGCAGCGTCCTACTCTCACAGGGGGAAACCCCCAACTACCATCGGCGCTGAGAAGCTTAACTTCCGTGTTCGGCATGGGAACGGGTGTGACCTTCTCGCCATCACCGCCAGACTATTTTATTGAAATGAGGGTTGTTCCCTCAAAACTGGATAATGCATTTCAGAAGGTTTGCAAATTCGAGTATCGTTCTTAATGTGTTAGGTTAAGTCCTCGATCGATTAGTATCAGTCAGCTCCACACGTCACCGTGCTTCCACCTCTGACCTATCAACCTGATCATCTTTCAGGGATCTTACTAGCTTGACGCTATGGGAAATCTCATCTTGAGGGGGGCTTCATGCTTAGATGCTTTCAGCACTTATCCCGTCCGCACATAGCTACCCAGCGATGCCTTTGGCAAGACAACTGGTACACCAGCGGTGCGTCCATCCCGGTCCTCTCGTACTAAGGACAGCTCCTCTCAAATTTCCTGCGCCCACGACGGATAGGGACCGAACTGTCTCACGACGTTCTGAACCCAGCTCGCGTACCGCTTTAATGGGCGAACAGCCCAACCCTTGGGACCGACTACAGCCCCAGGATGCGATGAGCCGACATCGAGGTGCCAAACCTCCCCGTCGATGTGGACTCTTGGGGGAGATAAGCCTGTTATCCCCGGGGTAGCTTTTATCCGTTGAGCGATGGCCCTTCCATGCGGAACCACCGGATCACTAAGCCCGACTTTCGTCCCTGCTCGACTTGTAGGTCTCGCAGTCAAGCTCCCTTGTGCCTTTACACTCTGCGAATGATTTCCAACCATTCTGAGGGAACCTTTGGGCGCC
>NZ_LAYY01000056.1 GCF_000986785.1 Mesobacillus campisalis
CGAAGCATATCGGTGTTAGTCCCGTCCTTCATCGGCTCCTAGTGCCAAGGCATCCACCGTGCGCCCTTTCTAACTTAACCTTGCGGCAAATACTTGCCAGGTTTCTCTTTTTCAATCAAAAGAGAGAAAAACTAAAATGGCGATACTCGGTTTTATTGCAATTGCCTTCTTACATACGATTATCCAGTTTTCAAGGAACAAAAAAGTTCTGAGAGAATCGCTCCCTCAAAACTAAACAAACAAGCTCATCAACAGTACGAACCGAAGGCTCGCATTCCGAATGTCCTAAAGACATTATCCTTAGAAAGGAGGTGATCCAGCCGCACCTTCCGATACGGCTACCTTGTTACGACTTCACCCCAATCATCTGTCCCACCTTAGGCGGCTGGCTCCAAAAGGTTACCCCACCGACTTCGGGTGTTACAAACTCTCGTGGTGTGACGGGCGGTGTGTACAAGGCCCGGGAACGTATTCACCGCGGCATGCTGATCCGCGATTACTAGCGATTCCGGCTTCATGCAGGCGAGTTGCAGCCTGCAATCCGAACTGAGAATAGATTTATGGGATTGGCTTCACCTCGCGGCTTCGCTGCCCTTTGTTCTATCCATTGTAGCACGTGTGTAGCCCAGGTCATAAGGGGCATGATGATTTGACGTCATCCCCACCTTCCTCCGGTTTGTCAC
>NZ_LAYY01000057.1 GCF_000986785.1 Mesobacillus campisalis
CGAAGCATATCGGTGTTAGTCCCGTCCTTCATCGGCTCCTAGTGCCAAGGCATCCACCGTGCGCCCTTTCTAACTTAACCTTGCGGCAAATACTTGCCAGGTTTCTCTTTTTCAATCAAAAGAGAGAAAAACTAAAATGGCGATACTCGGTTTTATTGCAATTGCCTTCTTACATACGATTATCCAGTTTTCAAGGGACAAAAAAGTTCTGAGAGAATTGCTCCCTCAAAACTAAACAAACAAGCTCATCAACATTACGAACCGAAGGTTCGCATTCCGAATGTCCTAAAAGACATTATCCTTAGAAAGGAGGTGATCCAGCCGCACCTTCCGATACGGCTACCTTGTTACGACTTCACCCCAATCATCTGTCCCACCTTAGGCGGCTGGCTCCAAAAGGTTACCCCACCGACTTCGGGTGTTACAAACTCTCGTGGTGTGACGGGCGGTGTGTACAAGGCCCGGGAACGTATTCACCGCGGCATGCTGATCCGCGATTACTAGCGATTCCGGCTTCATGCAGGCGAGTTGCAGCCTGCAATCCGAACTGAGAATAGATTTATGGGATTGGCTTCACCTCGCGGCTTCGCTGCCCTTTGTTCTATCCATTGTAGCACGTGTGTAGCCCAGGTCATAAGGGGCATGA
>NZ_LAYY01000058.1 GCF_000986785.1 Mesobacillus campisalis
GACAGATGATTGGGGTGAAGTCGTAACAAGGTAGCCGTATCGGAAGGTGCGGCTGGATCACCTCCTTTCTAAGGATAATGTCTTTTAGGACATTCGGAATGCGAACCTTCGGTTCGTAATGTTGATGAGCTTGTTTGTTTAGTTTTGAGGGAGCGATTCTCTCAGAACTTTTTTGTTCCTTGAAAACTGGATAATCGTATGTAAGAAGGCAATTGCAATAAAACCGAGTATCGCCATTTTAGTTTTTCTCTCTTTTGATTGAAAAAAGAGAAACCTGGCAAGTATTTGCCGCAAGGTTAAGTTAGAAAGGGCGCACGGTGGATGCCTTGGCACTAGGAGCCGATGAAGGACGGGACTAACACCGATATGCTTCGGGGAGCTGTAAGTAAGCTTTGATCCGGAGATTTCCGAATGGGGAAACCCACTGTTCGTAATGGAGCAGTATCTTTACCTGAATCCATAGGGTATTGAAGGCAGACCCGGGGAACTGAAACATCTAAGTACCCGGAGGAAGAGAAAGCAAACGCGATTCCCTGAGTAGCGGCGAGCGAAACGGGATTAGCCCAAACCAGAAGGCTTGCCTTCTGGGGTTGTAGGACACTCTATGTGGAGTTACAAAGGAACGGGGTAGATGAAGAGGTCTGGAAAGGCCCGTCAGAGAAGGTAAAAACCCTGTAGTTGAAACTTCGTTCCCTCCTG
>NZ_LAYY01000059.1 GCF_000986785.1 Mesobacillus campisalis
ATCAACAGCTAAGCTATGGGATCAGGTTATGCTGCCGCTGTTTAGTTGATATGGAGCTTGTGTTGTTAAAAATTCTTTGTGGCGTTGCCCGCGCCAACTTTCTTACTCTCACTTTAGTCTGTATAGCACTGGCCGCTGTCGCTAGCTGGCAGGCGGGTCATCCGCTGCAGGCTGGTTTAGCCGCGCTTGTCACCCTGATTGGGCTAGCAGCTCATATCAGTGTGAATGCCTTTAACGAATACTTTGATTTTAAATCTGGTCTGGATTTTTTAACCGAACGCACTCCTTTTAGCGGCGGCAGCGGCACCCTGGTGGAGAATCCTCACGCCAGCACTATGGCGCTGGTTTTGGCGCTGCTG
>NZ_LAYY01000060.1 GCF_000986785.1 Mesobacillus campisalis
TCCAATGCAGCAAAAAATTATGCTGTGGATGCCAGTAGTGTTCTCCGTATTCTTCCTGTGGTTCCCAAGTGGTCTGGTGCTGTACTGGTTAGTCAGCAACCTGATTTCGTTGGCCCAGATGCTGTATATCTACCGTGGCATGGAGAAAAAAGGCTTATACACTAAGGCCTGATGCTCCTGAGCTACACTTCGAAGGCCTGTTTTCAGGCCTTTTTGTTTTGTTGAGTTTAAAAACGTTTGAGGTTTGATCTATGTACAGCACAGACACCATTGCCGCTCAGGCCACAGCCACAGGTCGTGCCGGTGTAGGCATAATAAGGGTATCAGGCCCTGCCGTATCCGCAGTAGCTTCGGCCG
>NZ_LAYY01000061.1 GCF_000986785.1 Mesobacillus campisalis
TCATTCTGAGGATAATGAGGTCCATTGAGGATTGGGGAAAGGGGTATTTGCCGAAACTTTGAGAACTCATTCTTCTTAAAGTTGGTTCTGTGATTGAATAAATGCAGAACTGTCATATAGGGAACTATATGGAGGGCTATCTTACGCACAGAAACGAGTGATTTGATATTTGTTTCTACTGCAGCAGCGGCCACTCGGTGCTGTTTTTTTGCGTTTACCGGAATCCAATCTTCCCGAGGAATGTAAAATACGAATAAAGGATGAAGAGAAATGACGAATTTTGGACAAGTGCTTACGGCAATGGTGACACC
Source organism: Mesobacillus campisalis (assembly GCF_000986785.1). Taxonomy (GTDB): domain Bacteria; phylum Bacillota; class Bacilli; order Bacillales; family Cytobacillaceae; genus Mesobacillus_B; species Mesobacillus_B campisalis. The sequence goes on from NZ_LAYY01000061.1 coordinate 312, forward strand.
ATTTGATGCCCATGGTGAAATTGACTTTGAGGCAACAAGGAATTTAGTGGACCACCTCATTGAAAACGGCTCAGATGGCCTGGTTATTGCAGGAACAACCGGAGAGTCCCCAACCCTGACGAACGAAGAAAAAATTGAGCTATTTAAATTTGTGGTGAAAGCCGTCAATGGCCGCGTTCCTGTTATTGCCGGGACAGGCTCCAACAATACAAAAGCGTCCATCAGCCTTACTCAGGCCGCCGAAAATGCAGGGGCAGACGCAATCATGCTTGTCGCTCCCTACTACAATAAGCCGTCACAGGAAGGTTTATATCAGCATTTCAAGGCAATTGCCGAGTCCACTTCCCTTCCTGTCATGCTTTACAATATTCCAGGGCGCAGTGTGGTCAACATTTCTGTGGATACGATTGTGCGCCTTTCGGAAATCAAGAACATCACCTCTGTAAAGGAAGCCAGCGGAAATCTGGATGATATGGCCGAAGTCATCAGCAGGACTCCTGCCGATTTCGCTCTATATAGCGGCGATGATGGTCTTACCCTCCCAGTTCTGGCAATCGGCGGCACAGGAGTTATCTCTGTCGCATCTCATGTCATCGGCAACGAAATGCAGGAGATGATTTCCCATTTTACAAATGGAAGGCTTAAGGAAGCAGCTGCTGCCCATCGTTCCCTGCTTCCAAAAATGAAAGCATTGTTCTCGGCGCCGAGTCCTTCACCGGTTAAGGCGGTATTGAATGGGAACGGAGTCAATGTGGGCGGTGTCCGCCTGCCAATGGTCCCGCTCGGTGAAGAAGAGAATGCCCGGCTCCAGGAGCTATTCGCCACAGTGTCCAATAAATAATATGTAAAAGGACTTCCACATAATTTCGGAAGTCCCTTTTTATGCCTATCATGCTCTTTCCTATGCAAAACGGTAATAAATCAGCACAAACGTGGACAAAACAAAAATGAAGTTGAGGAACACAAAAATAAATTGATCCATCTTTGTTTTGTGCATTTTAATTGGAGGGTTATAGAAGGAAACTCCCTCAATAATAAAGATCAAGAGGACAACGTGCACCATAAAATGGCCAATGATTTCCGTCATCCCAAAAAGCATCGTGGTCATGATAAAGATAATCGTTACCACTAGTCCTAACACTCTGTTAAGAATACCGACCACAAGCAGATAGCCTACAATAAATTCAATAAAGGCGGCCATGACAATGAACAGAGCTGGCTCAAATCCGAAAGTAGGCACACTGTGGCTTGCGACGATATCGAGGGACATGCTTGGATAAACCCATTTTTCAACCGCAACCCAGCAAAGTGAAAGGCCTGTCCCCAAGTATAAAAATGGGAAACCAATTTGCTCAAATCTGGTTCTGGCGATCAAAATGACAGTGAAAATGGAAATATAAAACCCATAATCAAGCATATAAAACAGACCATGCACAAAAGTAGACTGAATAAACAGACCGATCAGGATAGCGGCGGCAGCCTTTGCTGGCAGATGATAAGGAATTAAAAGCAATCCGATCGAAACCCATACCAAAATGGCAGTCAATGTACTTGAAACTGGCAGTTCAGGAGCAAACA
>NZ_LAYY01000062.1 GCF_000986785.1 Mesobacillus campisalis
TGTTTGCTCCTGAACTGCCAGTTTCAAGTACATTGACTGCCATTTTGGTATGGGTTTCGATCGGATTGCTTTTAATTCCTTATCATCTGCCAGCAAAGGCTGCCGCCGCTATCCTGATCGGTCTGTTTATTCAGTCTACTTTTGTGCATGGTCTGTTTTATATGCTTGATTATGGGTTTTATATTTCCATTTTCACTGTCATTTTGATCGCCAGAACCAGATTTGAGCAAATTGGTTTCCCATTTTTATACTTGGGGACAGGCCTTTCACTTTGCTGGGTTGCGGTTGAAAAATGGGTTTATCCAAGCATGTCCCTCGATATCGTCGCAAGCCACAGTGTGCCTACTTTCGGATTTGAGCCAGCTCTGTTCATTGTCATGGCCGCCTTTATTGAATTTATTGTAGGCTATCTGCTTGTGGTCGGTATTCTTAACAGAGTGTTAGGACTAGTGGTAACGATTATCTTTATCATGACCACGATGCTTTTTGGGATGACGGAAATCATTGGCCATTTTATGGTGCACGTTGTCCTCTTGATCTTTATTATTGAGGGAGTTTCCTTCTATAACCCTCCAATTAAAATGCACAAAACAAAGATGGATCAATTTATTTTTGTGTTCCTCAACTTCATTTTTGTTTTGTCCACGTTTGTGCTGATTTATTACCGTTTTGCATAGGAAAGAGCATGATAGGCATAAAAAGGGACTTCCGAAATTATGTGGAAGTCCTTTTACATATTATTTATTGGACACTGTGGCGAATAGCTCCTGGAGCCGGGCATTCTCTTCTTCACCGAGCGGGACCATTGGCAGGCGGACACCGCCCACATTGACTCCGTTCCCATTCAATACCGCCTTAACCGGTGAAGGACTCGGCGCCGAGAACAATGCTTTCATTTTTGGAAGCAGGGAACGATGGGCAGCAGCTGCTTCCTTAAGCCTTCCATTTGTAAAATGGGAAATCATCTCCTGCATTTCGTTGCCGATGACATGAGATGCGACAGAGATAACTCCTGTGCCGCCGATTGCCAGAACTGGGAGGGTAAGACCATCATCGCCGCTATATAGAGCGAAATCGGCAGGAGTCCTGCTGATGACTTCGGCCATATCATCCAGATTTCCGCTGGCTTCCTTTACAGAGGTGATGTTCTTGATTTCCGAAAGGCGCACAATCGTATCCACAGAAATGTTGACCACACTGCGCCCTGGAATATTGTAAAGCATGACAGGAAGGGAAGTGGACTCGGCAATTGCCTTGAAATGCTGATATAAACCTTCCTGTGACGGCTTATTGTAGTAGGGAGCGACAAGCATGATTGCGTCTGCCCCTGCATTTTCGGCGGCCTGAGTAAGGCTGATGGACGCTTTTGTATTGTTGGAGCCTGTCCCGGCAATAACAGGAACGCGGCCATTGACGGCTTTCACCACAAATTTAAATAGCTCAATTTTTTCTTCGTTCGTCAGGGTTGGGGACTCTCCGGTTGTTCCTGCAATAACCAGGCCATCTGAGCCGTTTTCAATGAGGTGGTCCACTAAATTCCTTGTTGCCTCAAAGTCAATTTCACCATGGGCATCAAATGGTGTCACCATTGCCGTAAGCACTTGTCCAAAATTCGTCATTTCTCTTCATCCTTTATTCGTATTTTACATTCCTCGGGAAGATTGGATTCCGGTAAACGCAAAAAAACAGCACCGAGTGGCCGCTGCTGCAGTAGAAACAAATATCAAATCACTCGTTTCTGTGCGTAAGATAGCCCTCCATATAGTTCCCTATATGACAGTTCTGCATTTATTCAATCACAGAACCAACTTTAAGAAGAATGAGTTCTCAAAGTTTCGGCAAATACCCCTTTCCCCAATCCTCAATGGACCTCATTATCCTCAGAATGAGTACTTATGGTCTTTGCGCCTCTATCCTTACTTCAACAAAAATTGAAATAGGAAATATGTAATTGACTGTAATATAACAGGAAAATGCGGTCAGTGCAAGTCAAAAGAATGAGGAAGCATGAATTT
>NZ_LAYY01000063.1 GCF_000986785.1 Mesobacillus campisalis
GTTTCCGGGTAAACGGAAGGAACAGCGGTTGGGTTTCCTTTTTCATCCAAAGCGACAAAGGTTAAAAAGGAGGTAGCCGCGGCCCTTTTTTCCCCGGTAAAAGTGTTCTCGGCGGTCACGCTGACGAATACTTCCATGGAGCTTTTTCCTGTCCATGTAACGAAAGCTTCAAGTGTTACCGCATCCCTCAAGGTAATGGGATGCAAGAAATCGACTGAGTCCATGCTGGCGGTTACCGTCGCCATTCGGCAATGCTTCATGGCGGCAATACCGGCAACCCGGTCAATCCTGCTCATAAGAGCTCCCCCAAATAGGGTGTTATGTCCGTTAGTATCGTTCGGCAAAACCAGGTCAGTCTGAATCGTTCTTGATGCACTGCACGGTTTTTTCTTCATTATGTATTGGCTCCTTTGGTTGAATCAAAGCTGTGGGCAGTTCGGTGAAAAATACACCACATTTTTTATAATAACATTAAAAGAGGTGCAGATAAAATAACAAAGGGATAAGCTTCATGAATGAAGCTTACCCCCCATTGCCTTAAAAAGTTTTGGTCAGGAATACTGCTGGCCCCTGGATCCTTTGCCAGTTAGGTTAGAGACAATCGGCAAAACGGCCTGCATGGCCTGTCCTACGTTTTTCCCACGAGTCATGCTGTAATAAGCAGCTGCACCTATTCCTGCTGATGCCAATATCGGAAGCCACATACGCTGTCCACGCAAACTGAACACCATCCTTTACAGACTTTTTAAAGCCTTATTAGCATAAGCAACCTGCAGGAAAGTATGGTAGCAATGTTTCCCATTTGATGCAAGGGGACGGTTCTCATGTTCTATTTCATTCTAAATCATTTAGGGAGGGTTCAGGGTCATTATTAACTAAAAATGGAAAAAAACTTCTGTACGCACCGTATCCTACTTCGCAACAGAAAGCGGGATTCTTCCGTTCTTTTCAGTTGTCTCCTTTTTGTGTGAAGACAAAACAACTCCAATGAGAACAATGACTCCCCCGACCATTTGGTACCATAAAAATTCTTCCCCTGCAAAAAGCGTAGCAAACAGCGCGGCAAACACCGGCAGCAGATTAATAAAGATGCCCGACTTGGCAGCCCCTGTTTTTGCGACGCCTGTATTCCAGGAAAGGAATGCCACAATGGAAGCAAAGCAGCCGACATAACTCAAGATGAGAAGGCTTTCTCTGTTAAAAATAACCTCAGCCTCTCCCAGACTTAATTCGAGAAAGCTTAATGGCATCAGGATTAGGATTCCAACAAAGGATGTCACATACAAGGTGGTAAAAGCGGGCAAAACCTTAGCGTACTTCTTAATCACAATTGAATAAATGCTCCAGGCGACTACAGCCACCAAAACAAACAAATCTCCCGGGTTGAACCTGAATGCCAGCAAGGCTTCCCATGATCCTTTCGAAAGAATAAAGACAATTCCAATGACCGATAAAATCATGCCTGCTGCCTGCCATCCCGAGAGCCTTTCTTTTAGCATGAAAAACGAAAAGACACCGATGAACAATGGAGTCACCGAATTGACCAGCGACGCGTTGATGGAAGTGGTGAAATGCAGTGAAAAGTAAATGATCGTGTTATATCCAGCCACTCCTGTCACGCTTAACAGAAGGAGAATATATCGATGTTTCCATAAAACCTTAAAGTCCCTGAGCAATGGCTTCGCCAGAAACGGCGTCAGCAATAAAAATGCCACTCCCCACCTTAGTAGCGAAAAGGTGATGGGCGGAAAATACTCTGCCCCCAACCGGCCAATGACGAAATTCCCGCCCCAAATGGCATTGGCAAGAACAAGCAGAAGATAGGCAGAGGAATTCTTTTCAATCGTTTTCAACCTGGTTCACTTCTTTCCGTATAGACAGTACCAGTTAAACAAGCTGCAAGTCTTTATGTAGTTGTCCAACGGCGAGATGCTTCTTCCTGTCCTGTTAGTTTTCCTGCACTTAAACCTCCAAGCCTGCAACA
>NZ_LAYY01000064.1 GCF_000986785.1 Mesobacillus campisalis
AGAAGTCACAGGAGGAGCGGCAAAGCAAGAAAATTTCAGATAAAAGGCCAGTGAAAGCCTCAAGAAAAAAACCGTCCAATGCCTAGTGGACGGTTTTTTGCATAAGAACCCAGGAGCCAGGGCTTCAATTAACTTCCTTCGAGTCCGACTTGCCATTGGCAATCATTTCTGAGACTGTCACCATCTTCAGGTTTTTCTTTTTAAGCTGATCTAGAACCTGAGGAAGGGACGCAGCTGTTTGCTTTGCTGAATCCGAGGCATGCATAAGAATGATATCGCCTTTCTTTGCTTTTGAAATGTTATCAACTATTAGCTGCACGCCGGGATTCGTCCAATCTTTGGAGTCCAGACTCCAATGTACAATCGTGTAGCCGGCTCTTTCGGCTATATTAAGCGAGCGCTTGTCAAAATGCCCTGTTGGGGCTCTGAGAAGTTCAATATCCTTAATATTCAATTTGCGGAAGGCCTCCTGGGCTTTTAGAATATCCTGCCGGATTTTTGCATCCTCCAACTCGGTATAATCCTTATAATCATACCCAAGCATTCCGACCTCATATCCTTCCTTTACAATCCTGCTTACAAGTTCTGGGTGCCGTTCCGCCCATGAGCCGGCCAGGAAGAAGGTTGCCGATGAAACATTCTCTTTTTTCAGGACATCCAGTATAGGCTCTGCTTTTTCATCGCCCCATCCGATATTAAAGGTTAGGGCCACATCCTTTTCTCCTTTGTATACTGCTTTCGGTCCGTCATCTGATGAAAAGGCCGGTATTTGCACGATATTTTCGACATAAAAGAACCATGCAGTAAAAAATGCAGCAATCATGATGACTAATGCTTGTTTAATGGATTTTCCATTCAATACAACAAAGAAATTCATTCTGCTCACCTCGTCCAAGACTCCTTGTCTAATTTTTATGTGTGAATGAGGAAGATATGATTAAAATTTGTGAATACAAATGGTTCGGGAGTGGTAAATTACTGGAACATAGATGCACAAGGAGTGTTGTTATGCTAGGTTTTCTTATTAATGAACGGGAAATTAAAGAAATAGAGTATCTCATCAAAAGGGAAATGGACGAAATCCTTTTTGATTTGAAGGATGAGCGAATCGACCATATTGTGAAGCGTTCAATGAAGGAGCGGTACAAGATATTGTTTTCCCTGTTCAAAAGGGTAGCACCACCTTCGGAATGCATGAAATACATGGCGACGGATAAAAGTACATACCGAAAGTCTTATTGATTTTTGCGTTGTTTTTTAAAAAAATCATAAAAGTTGTTGACGAAGATCTGTGCAGCTGTTATATTAATAAACGTCGCTGCTGAGCAAGCGGCAAACAAAATAAAAAATGTTGTTGACTTACATGAAGCAACATGGTATATTATGAAGGTCGCTTACGGGCGATGATTGCTCTTTGAAAACTAAACAAACAAGCGTCAACAAACAATAATATTCATGCCTTCTATTATAGAAGAACATGAGCCAACGTTTTATTTTATGAGCTAATCACTCTTTTATTGGAGAGTTTGATCCTGGCTCAGGACGAACGCTGGCGGCGTGCCTAATACATGCAAGTCGAGCGGACTTGAGGGAGCTTGCTCCCGATGGTCAGCGGCGGACGGGTGAGTAACACGTGGGCAACCTGCCTGTAAGACTGGGATAACTCCGGGAAACCGGGGCTAATACCGGATAATTCATTCCCTCACATGAGGGAATGCTGAAAGACGGCTTTTGCTGTCACTTACAGATGGGCCCGCGGCGCATTAGCTAGTTGGTGAGGTAACGGCTCACCAAGGCCACGATGCGTAGCCGACCTGAGAGGGTGATCGGCCACACTGGGACTGAGACACGGCCCAGACTCCTACGGGAGGCAGCAGTAGGGAATCTTCCGCAATGGACGAAAGTCTGACGGAGCAACGCCGCGTGAGCGAAGAAGGCCTTCGGGTCGTAAAGCTCTGTTGTCAGGGAAGAACAAGTACCGGAGTAACTGCCGGTACCTTGACGGTACCTGACCAGAAAGCCACGGCTAACTACGTGCCAGCAGCCGCGGTAA
>NZ_LAYY01000065.1 GCF_000986785.1 Mesobacillus campisalis
TGGACGCACAAGCAAAGGCTGATTGCCTGCTGGCTACCAATACTTCCTCTTTATCGATAACGGAAATTGCCAGTGTGACTTCACACCCTGAAAAAGTGATTGGGATGCATTTTTTTAGCCCCGTTCCGATGATGCCGCTGCTTGAGCTTGTCAAAGGCTATAAAACCTCTGAGGAAACGTACGAATTGGCAAGGGAAGTGGGAGAAAAAATGGGGAAAAGAATAATCACTGCCGAAAAAGATTTCCCAGGCTTTCTCATGAACCGTATTTGGCTGCCGATGGTGAATGAAGCGTGTTTCGCCGTAATGGAGGGCATCGGTACACCTGAAGAAATTGACCAAGGCTTTATCGATGGATACGGACATACCATGGGGCCGTTAAGGACGATTGATATGGCTGGAATTGATACAGCATTATGGGCAATGGAAGCCTTGTATGAAGGCTTTAATGATTCAAAGTACCGTCCTTGCCCGCTATTGAAAAAGATGGTCGAAGCAGGGGACCTTGGAAGAAAAACGGGAAAGGGATTTTATTCTTACAGCTGAGGAGGAGAAAACATGGAAGACGTTCTTTTGTGCAGCATTGAAGGGAGAATAGCGGTCATGGGGATTAATAGACCTCCATATAACCCTTTGAATCCGGCTGTTTTTGAACAGATGATTGCGTTTTTGGAAGATTTATACCGGAATGAGGAAGTTCAAGTGCTGGTTATAAAGGGCAGCGGAGAGAAAGCATTTTCTGCTGGTGCCGATATCACTCAATTTGTGCCCAGGCTGGGGAAAAAGGATATATCGCTAACCGCTGGTTTCCATAAAGCTTTCGAGCTGTTAAGCCAGTTGCCTATTCCAGTCATTGCCGCAATGAAAGGGCATGTACTTGGAGGAGGATTGGAACTGGCCCTCGCCTGTGATTTCAGAATATGTGATGAAAACACCAGGATGGGACTGCCGGAAATAAATCTGGGAATCTTCCCGGGTGCTGGAGGAACCCAGCGTCTTCCAAGATTAATAGGGAAATCAAAAGCGATGGAAATGATCATGTTTGGCACGCCCATCCATGCAGAGGAAGCGGTCCGTTATGGACTTGTGAACAAGGTAGCGGCTGCCGGTACTGTCGACAACGAGGCGATGTACTGGGCAAATATCCTTGCGCAAAAACCTAAAACAGCATTGAAAAACATTAAGAAAAGTATTCAGCATGGAATGAATCTTCCATTGGCAGAAGGGCTGCGA
>NZ_LAYY01000066.1 GCF_000986785.1 Mesobacillus campisalis
CAGTTACTCCGGTACTTGTTCTTCCCTGACAACAGAGCTTTACGACCCGAAGGCCTTCTTCGCTCACGCGGCGTTGCTCCGTCAGACTTTCGTCCATTGCGGAAGATTCCCTACTGCTGCCTCCCGTAGGAGTCTGGGCCGTGTCTCAGTCCCAGTGTGGCCGATCACCCTCTCAGGTCGGCTACGCATCGTGGCCTTGGTGAGCCGTTACCTCACCAACTAGCTAATGCGCCGCGGGCCCATCTGTAAGTGACAGCAAAAGCCGTCTTTCAGCATTCCCTCATGTGAGGGAATGAATTATCCGGTATTAGCCCCGGTTTCCCGGAGTTATCCCAGTCTTACAGGCAGGTTGCCCACGTGTTACTCACCCGTCCGCCGCTGACCATCGGGAGCAAGCTCCCTCAAGTCCGCTCGACTTGCATGTATTAGGCACGCCGCCAGCGTTCGTCCTGAGCCAGGATCAAACTCTCCAATAAAGAGTGATTAGCTCATAAAATAAAACGTTGGCTCGTGAATCTCTATATAATAGAAGAAACACGATATTATTGTTTGTTGACGCTTGTTTGTTTAGTTTTCAAAGAGCAAATCGTTGTCTGTTTCAGCGACAACTTTTATAGTATATCAGGCAGTCTTTTTCGTGTCAACTGTTTTTTATGAAATGTTAACCTCGATTGAGCTGCTTTTAAATAATAATACTTTTCCCATGACTCGTCAATTACTTTTTTTGAGTCGCATATCTTTGCTGGCTTAGCAGCTAAATTAATATACCATGGTCACACACGAATACACAATGTATATTTATTCCACTAAGATGAAACTGGAAAGGTTTTAGTCTAAATCATTTGCATTATTAAGATTGTGTAAATGTACTTGCCTCTTTTAGCGGATAATATTAGGATAGTAATGGATAACTGATATCGAAATTCAATATTGAAAACCAATACCTATTTTCGATATCGGTTGCCAATATCCACTTACAATAGGACGAACGTGAAATGGAGGTGGAAATTTGGAGGATAAGGTTCTTAGAAAGTTATTCCTTGGATTCATTCAAATTCACATTCTGCACCATGCAAAAGAAGATCCCATATATGGAGCCTGGATGCTTGAAGAACTGAAAGAGCATGGCTACAGCATCAGTGCAGGTACCCTATATCCTATCCTTCACACAATGGAGGCTGATGGACTCCTTGTAAAAGAAGAAAAAAATGTGGAAGGAAAAATCAGAAAATACTATACGGCCACAGAAAAAGGGATCGTCATTTTGAGTGAAGCAAGGAATAAAGCTTACGAACTTTTTAAGGAAATTCGGGACTGACAGAAAGGGGAAGAAGATGAAAAAAAATAGTGAGAATAGTGGTTTTAAGGCTCTTTTAGAGATCCTATTAGTTTCAACCAGACTGGGCCTGACTTCTTTTGGAGGGCCAGTTGCCCACTTGGGTTACTTCCACAATGAATATGTACAAAGAAGGAAGTGGCTGGACGAAAAGACTTACGCAGATCTAGTCGCATTATGCCAATTCCTCCCGGGTCCGGCGAGCAGCCAAGTCGGCATTGGCATTGGAGTCATGCGGGCAGGGGTTATCGGCGGGATCGTTTCCTTTATTGGATTTACTCTTCCGTCCGTGTTGGCACTGATTATCTTCGCACTGATACTCCAAGGATTGGATGTGGGAGACGCCGGCTGGATTCACGGATTGAAGATCGTGGCGGTAGCGGTCGTTGCTCACGCGATATTGGGGATGGCTCAAAAACTGACCCCCGACCTTAACCGAAAAGCCCTTGCGCTGTTTGCCTTGATTGTGACACTGCTTTGGCAAACGGCCTTTACTCAAGTTGGTGTCATATTAGTGTCAGCCTTTATAGGGTATCTTATTTATAAACAGCATGCGGAATCCGAGGAGGCCCATTTACATTTCCCTGTTTCCCGCAGATTCGGAGCTATTTGCCTCTCTCTCTTCTTTGGGTTGCTAATTATCCTGCCGCTCATTAGAGAGGCGACTTCTTTAAACTGGATTGCCATGTTTGACAGTTTTTACCGCTCTGGTTCATTAGTGTTCGGCGGGGGGCATGTCGTCTTACCTTTACTCGAGAGGGAATTTGTTCCTACAGGGTGGTTAAGCGAGGAAGCA
>NZ_LAYY01000067.1 GCF_000986785.1 Mesobacillus campisalis
GGCAATCAGTTTGATGATCTCCCAGTCTGTCTTTGATTCGCCTAGCGGTTCCACGACCTTGCGGATGCGGATGACGCGGCCTTCGATATTTGTGGTTGTGCCTTCATCCTCTGCCCAGGTTGTCGCAGGCAGAACAACATCTGCCAGTTCCGCCGTTTCCGACATGAAGAAGTCATTCACAACAAGGAAGTCAAGGCTTTTGAACGCTTTATAGACATGATTGATATTTGGTGAAGAAACAACCGGGTTCGAACAGATTACATGCATGGCACGGATGGTCTTGTTCACCATCAGATCGAACATCTCGTAGGCAGAAACACCTTCCTTTGGCATTTCCTCTGGCTGAATGCCCCAAACACCTGCAATGTACTCGACATCCTTCGGGTTGGCAATCTTGCGGTAGCCCGGAAGCGCATCGGCTTTCTGGCCATGCTCGCGTCCTCCCTGCCCATTTCCCTGACCGGTAAATGTAGCGACACCTGAAGCGAATTTTCCAATCTGGCCGCGAAGCAGCGCCATGGAAGTATACAGGCTGACATTGTCAACGCCTTTTGTCTGCTGCTCGGCACCGCGGGCAAACATAACAACCGAACGAGGGGATTTTCCGAAAATATGGGCTGCTTTCACGATTTTCTCGACTGTTACACCGGTAATCTTCGATGTATATTCTGGCGTGAATTTTGCGGTCATCTCTTTTAATTCCGCAAAATTATTGCAGCGTTCCCGGACATATTCATGATCGACATAGTCATGTTTGATCAATAAATGCATGATTCCATTAGCCAATGCAGAATCTGTTCCTGGAAGAAGGTCAAGATGGACATCGGCCACACGCGCTGTTGCTGTCTCGCGAGGATCGGCCACAATCAGTTTCGCGCCTTTATCCTTTGCTTTCCAGAACCACTGGATGCTCGTAGGATGGCATTCCGCAGTGTTGGTGCCGGACATGAAGAAGCAGTCTGTATGCTCAAGCTCTGTCCACGGAAGCGTGGATCCGCGGTCCATGCCGAGCGTCTTGTTGAATCCCCCGGCAGCCGAGCTCATGCAATAGCGGCCATTATAATCGATATAAGATCGGAAGAGCA
>NZ_LAYY01000068.1 GCF_000986785.1 Mesobacillus campisalis
CTCAGCTGGGAGAGCATCTGCCTTACAAGCAGAGGGTCGGCGGTTCGATCCCGTCATCCTCCACCATTATTATGCCGGTGTAGCTCAATTGGTAGAGCAACTGACTTGTAATCAGTAGGTTGGGGGTTCAAGTCCTCTTGCCGGCACTCTGTGGAGGGGTAGCGAAGTGGCTAAACGCGGCGGACTGTAAATCCGCTCCCTCCGGGTTCGGCGGTTCGAATCCGTCCCCCTCCACCATTATAGTTAAAGTAAAAAATGGACATGCTATACCTGTCCTTTTATTTTTGTCATTGGGCTATAGCCAAGCGGTAAGGCAACGGACTTTGACTCCGTCATTCGTAGGTTCGAATCCTGCTAGCCCAGCCATTTTTTGACCCATTAGCTCAGTCGGTAGAGCAAGTTTCTCGCTTCGCCGAAATTTCATCCTCGGAAACTTGCGAGGTAGACCGAAAGGTCTTTCGAGCATCGGGATGCGAAACGGTTATACAGGAAGGGTTAATTTAACTAAAGTTTCCCCTCCATCAAATGAGCCATTAGCTCAGTCGGTAGAGCATCTGACTTTTAATCAGAGGGTCGAAGGTTCGAGTCCTTCATGGCTCACTCTCTTTTATACAATATACTGCGGAAGTAGTTCAGTGGTAGAATACAACCTTGCCAAGGTTGGGGTCGCGGGTTCGAATCCCGTCTTCCGCTCCAAGGGGCCTTAGCTCAGCTGGGAGAGCGCCTGCTTTGCACGCAGGAGGTCAGCGGTTCGATCCCGCTAGGCTCCACCATCACATTACATACAACCTTTCAAGCCTTAAATCTTATGATTTAAGGCTTTTTTGTATTTCCATCCATAGACAACGGCCTCGTTACCCAACTTTCACCCTTGCAAAACCTCACATTTTAATCATTCACAAACATTTACAGAATTAACAGAATGTTTATAAAGTTAATGGAATTTTTAACCTGTGTTCATACTGGCTCAAAAATCGCCGATTATACTTCAACGTAGGAGGTGAGCTTGTTCTGAGTGCTGATAAGAGCCTTAAATTCTACCAGGATTATTCCCTTATTCAAACGAGTCAACCTAATCTTTCCAAGCAGGCAGAGCAATATCTCTTTTATAAAAGGTTTATGGATCTGGTGCTGGCCACAATCGGCCTATTGCTAGCGCTGCCGATTATTGGGATATTCGCTGCTTTAATTGTCATTGAAACACCTGGATCACCTTTCTATCTTCAGGAGAGGGTTGGAAAGAACGGCAGGCATTTTAAAATGATAAAGCTCCGATCCATGCTGTGCAATGCTGAATCGGCTGGGGCGAAATGGGCTGAGGCCAATGATCCGCGGATTACAAAAGTTGGTGCCTTTATACGGAAAACACGAATCGATGAACTTCCGCAGCTGATATCCGTCCTGAAGGGGGATATGTCGCTTATAGGGCCGAGGCCCGAGAGGCCTGTGTTTACCAGGCAATTCACCAAGGAAATTCGGGGCTTTGAAAATCGCCTGCTAGTTAAGCCCGGGCTGACGGGCCTTGCGCAGGTAAATGGAGGATACAATCTCTCTCCTCAGGAAAAGTTGAAATACGATCTCGAATATATTCAAAATCTTACATTTGCTCTTGAACTGAAAATTTTGCTGAAAACATGCAAGGTGATTGTAACCGGAGAAGGAGCACGTTAAAGGCAGGAGACATCATGTCAGGTATTAAAACCCAGATGGGCAAAGGAATGAAGTGGACAGGGACTTCTACAGCGATAATTACCATTATTCAAATCACCCAGTTTGGATTATTGGCCAATCTGATGACCCTTGCTGAATTTGGTTTGACAGGGATCATCGCGGTTATTGTCGTCTTTGCCCAAATTGTTCTGGATTTAGGTCTTGGCTCTGCAGTCATCCAAAAAGAGCGGGTCACTCATACGATGCTCTCGACATTATTTTGGCTGAACATTCTTACTGGCATTGCCATATGCGGCATTTTAATGCTGGCAAGCCCGCTGATTGCAGCATTCTATCAGCGGGAAG
>NZ_LAYY01000069.1 GCF_000986785.1 Mesobacillus campisalis
GAAAAAAAGGCTGAACGTACGGCTGCAAGCATCCCTCAGCTGACGGATGTCCAGAAAATTTATGAAGATAAAAGACGGGAAATGATGGAATCCGCGAGGCATGAACCTCGTACCGTAAGCGGGGGCCCTGCTTCGGCCCAGGCTGGCAACGAGGAAAAGCCTGTTACTCTGGACCTGAATCCCGATGGCAACCGCCTGATTGAAGGAATTGCCTGGGCTCAGGTTCTGGGGCCGCCAAGAGCGCGGGATCCCCACCGGACGATGAGGCGAAGATAAGCTTGTCCATCCCGGATCGATCCTGTTAAAAAGATGTGCTAGAACCCCTTTTCAGCTCATACATATGAGTTGAAAGGGGGTTCTTTTTTTATGGCAAAGAAATGGAGCCAGCTTATTCGAAATTGGATGACCCAAAAAATGGACCTTCCACCTGATGTCATGATGGATCTCCCCCGTATCACCATGATTGGACAAATCCATATCTATATTGAAAACCACCGCGGTTTACTGGCTTTCTCCGACAAAGAACTGAGGCTGCTCCTGAAACAGGGCCAGCTGCTGGTGAAGGGGAAGGCGTTTGTCATTAAAACCATTCTCCCGGAAGAGATACTGCTTGAAGGGAAAATCGACCAGGTGATATATATCAATGAATGATTCAGGAGGAAGCTCATGAAAAATCAATGGATCAATTTGTTTGCGGGAACTCTCCGTGTCAAAGTAACCGGAAAGGGAATCGAGCGTTTTTTGAACCAGCTGACGCGAAGTGGAATCCTGATCTGGAATGTGAAAAGGCATGGTACCGAAGCAGTGACATTTCAAATAAATGTGCAGGATGCTAAAAAATTGCGGGTCCCTGCAAGGTCCAGCCAGTGTAAAATCCGCTTTATCGAGAGGGCTGGGGGCCCTTTCTTTTTACGCAGAATTTGGACAAACAGCGGTTTTCTCGTTGGTGCGGCTGCATTTCTCATCATCCTCATGTTTTTGTCCAATATGGTTTGGGGAATTGAAATAAGAGGGGCCAGCCCAGCGATCGAGCATCAAATCCGCAAAGAATTGGCCGATATGGGCGTGAAACATGGGAGCCTCCAGTTCACGATTAAAAATGTCGATCTCCTCCAACGTGACCTGACGGATAAAGTGAAGGAAATAACCTGGGTAGGTGTGGAATTAAGGGGGACAACCTACCATTTCCAGGTTGTAGAAAAGGAAGAGCCTGAAAAACAGCAAGCATATACCCCTCAGCATCTCGTAGCTGCAAAGAAGGCGACTATTGTAAAAATGTTCGTTGAGGAAGGCGAATCAATGAGATCGGAAGAGCA
>NZ_LAYY01000070.1 GCF_000986785.1 Mesobacillus campisalis
GTGTGCTCTTCCGATCTCGTACTGTTCGAACCCTCTTTCATACATGAAAATATGGTCGTTCCAGTCGTCCGGTCCATTCAGCGTCACGGCTATAAGTTCCAACTCACCCTTTGCTGCTGTTGTAACAAGCGTCCTTTTTGCCCTTTTGGTGTAACCCGTCTTGCCGCCAGTAGTATATTTGTAGAGTTCGGTCAACAGCCTGTTCTTGTTTTTCCACACCCGGTCCCATGACTCATTAGGATTAGGCGCGCGGTGCACCTTGGTGCCTGATATTTTCCTGTAGGTTTCGTTATTCATGGCATACCTTGTCAGCAAAGCCATGTCATATGCCGTGGAATAATGGTTTTCATGATCATCAAGGCCATGTGGATTTGCAAAGTGCGTATTTTCCATTCCGATTTCTGCTGCTTTTTGATTCATTAGGAAGACAAAGCCTTCCAGGCTCCCCCCAACATGCTCGGCAATGGCCACTGCCGCATCATTTCCCGACCTAAGCATAAGCCCGTATACCAAGTCTTCCAGCTTCGTTTTTTCTCCCCCCATCAAATAGAGGGATGATCCCTCCGTTCCAGCTGCCCGGCTGCTTACCTTCACCTGTTCATCCAGCTTGCCAGATTCAATTGCCAAAATGGCGGTCATGATTTTCGTGATACTGGCAATGCGCTGGCGGTCATGCGCCTTCTTCTCATAAAGCACCCGCCCGGAGTTCTGTTCCATTAAAATAGCATTTCTCGCACTAACCGATCCTGACGCTGTCGCCAGCCCGGGAATATGGTGAATAAGCAAGATAAGCAGCAGTGTAAAAATCATCCCTTTTTTAATCATTGCACAGACCTCGCCTCTCTTTGGGAGTTTGTACAAGTTTATGCAGGACAAGGTATGTTATGACTCCAAAACGCTTTGACGGCAAAGCTGGCTGATTATTAAGGGGATGCCCCCGGCACTGAAATAAAAAGACGTTGTTCTTATTCTTGGTTGATATGTCGTGGAGGCAAGGTTACATAGGGGGACAAATTCCGGTTAATGTATATAGCGTGGCTTTGGAGGCAAAAATAAGCGGAAGAATTCCGATTAACTCCTCTAAATAGGCCAAATACCAAGGATTAGATTAATATAAACGGAAAAACTCCTCTTATATTTCGGGAAATGATGACATTTCCCGATTTAAGCGGCATTCTTCCGTTTATTATTCAAACCCAACAAAAAATGCTTGGAGACACATTGCTCCAAGCATCTTTGCCAATTTAAACGCGAATAACGTTCGAATAGCAATGGTGATTTTAATTTGTGCATTTCAAAACCCAACTACTTATGTTTTGCCGCTTTGTCTTTATTTCGATTGCAGCATCTTTGTCCGGTAATCGGTTTCGTAATATTCAAGTTCTTCTCTTATTTTTTGAAAATCTCCCTCGAGTGACGCAAGCAGTTTTGTCACTTTTGAAGGGACAGTATCCCGGAACTTGATTGCATTTTTCCCAGTGTAAGCTGCCCGGCTGTCTTCAAACCAGATATCGCTCTTCGGCGAGTAAAACTCCTCGATGCAGTGAATGTAGATGCGATACAATGTCTTCTCCGCCGCTCCTTTGGAGAACGGCTGGGAACCCGCTATCACCTTGCACGCTTCAAGGCCCTCTTCACAAAATACGGCAAGCCTGCGTATGGAAGAAAGAATATGGCGATAGAAGTCGGCATCTCCTTGCTCCTCTTCCTCAAGGGACTTTAAGGTTGTCGTATTTAAGAAGGTTTCAAGCTTTTCAACAGTGCTGCCTAAAAAGTCTTTAACCTCTTTTATTTGCGTCTCCACAATCGTATTCCCCAATAAATCCACCCCCAAAGATTGTATGCCTTACGAGTTGGTGCGAGAAGCCGGCTGGAGAATAAACTCCAAAGGAGAAACCTCATAGCCACCTTGTTGTTCCATTTTGGCGAAAAGCTCTTCGAGTTTGGCAAAATGAAATC
>NZ_LAYY01000071.1 GCF_000986785.1 Mesobacillus campisalis
TGCTCTTCCGATCTTTCCCCTTCCAGATTCATTTGTTTTTCGTTTTGAATAGATGGTTCTTCAAACTTCAATCTCGTATTTTTCATCATCTTTCCTCCTGTATTTCTTTATTTTTGTTCTCACCGGGATACTTGCAGTTTCTACAATAATTAGGACACCCTACTTTAAGATTTTTTATCACCCTTTCAATATTTTTCTAACCTCACCGGAATACTTGCAGTTTGAAAGAAATTAGGACATGCTGTTTTAATTTTTTTAAAAACAGCAAAAACTTGTTCTCCCCTGTAAAACTAAAAAAGCATCCGTATAAGACGGATGCTTCTCCTGACAAGTCAGTGTACTAATTAGAGTATTAATTACTATTAGAGCCTACATAAGAAGTTAATATTTCTCACCTAGTTTTCATAGGATTCAATAGCATTCTCTATATTATTAATCATGTTTTTCAGCTCAAGAATTTTCCCCCTAAAGTCCGTATCACTATCCATGATCGATTCTAAAGTTACTCTGTGTGCATAAGCTGACACACTGCTATGTACTTTTAACTGTTTTAATTTTGCCAGGGCCTGTTTATAAAGGGATGGCAATAAAATGGCCGTGGCAAATCTCCTGTCAGAAAATCCATCACGTAGAGCACCAATTCTTTCAATTTGAGGTATATTCTCTAATTCGTTATCTTCATTTTCTTGGGTTGCTAAATCCATTTGCATAGTTGCTCTGTCCGTTTCTGGTAAGTCAGAGTACCTCGACTTAGCTTGTTCTATAAAGTCTTTATAACTATAAAAGTAAGTATATTGGCCTGTTCTCATCTTAAATTCTCTAAGCAAATCAGGTAAAGGGGATTTAGTATGCGTCTTTTCATCATGTACCCACCAATCGTTCTTATGATCCTCGGTTACAAATATAACTGGTACACTTCTAGTTTGAGATAACTTAATCATTTCCTCCCATACTATGTAATCTCCGAAGCTTCTAAAATCTCCTTTAACTACATCCTCGAAACCAGGAGGAATCTTAAAGGAAAAGCGAACCTCACCTTGCTGATAAAGAGAAATCAATTCATCGTGCTGGATACTTTCCGAGAATTTACCATCGTATATCTCTTTAATTTCATCCAACACAGGGTCACTATCCTTGAGTTTGTTTCCATCGTAAAAAATACTTCGGTTCTGTTGGTTTTCGTTTATGTATTCTTGTATTTTATTAACAGTTTGCTCTTTAAACGTTTCAATATCCTGTTGAACCTGAGTGAGAAACTCTTGATGATATTTTAAACCTGAGTTTTTGCTCACTGCATTTAATGATTCTATTTGATTTTTCATCAGATTTTTAGAATTAATTAAGGCTTTTAATGAATCATCAATTGTAGACTTTCTGTTTCGTAAAAATTCCCATCCAACTTGGTGAATCATCACTAGTCTTACGTTGATCTGCTCATACTTTAAAGACTCAAAAAATTGATTTCTAGCCTCATTATCCAATTTATAAGTATTTAAAAGTGTATTTGTGTCTAATACTATTATTCCCTCTCGCCAAATTTGATCTATTCTTTCACCTCTAAATGAAAAGAAGGGAAAATATATCTCTTCCATTAAAAAATCCTCCTATACTTAGTTTTTTCCTTGCTTGCTTTCGTCTTTCATATTTTCATCTAATTTTTTACGCAAGCTCTCCATATACTCTTTTGAATCTGGGGCAGGGGGGTCTGTGGTGCCTACCATCTTTGCTTCAATTCGTACTAACAGTTCCATCAGTTTTTGCTCTGTGTCTTCCTTTTTTTGTACTTCCTCTGCAGCATGTTTAATATTTGAATAGTAGATATGCATTACTATTGTCGAGAAACGGAAAGCCTCAATTAATGTAGCGATGAATAAAGAGAGATAGAATATGACAAAGAAAGGTATAGGGGACAA
>NZ_LAYY01000072.1 GCF_000986785.1 Mesobacillus campisalis
TGCAATTACCAGTATCGATGACCAAAAGACTTCCATTAGTCATGAACACTTTACCAGGACAGAGGCGGAAACAAGTCTCACAAAGCGTGCATTTTTCAGAGTCAAGGTGAACCTGGAAAAAAGCCCATCCCTCAAACATTCCGGCTCGCTTGAATTTATCTTGATCAAATCGCCACTTAGCTGGTGTAACGGTAGAGAGCGCAAGGTTCTTGCCGTCTTTGGCAAGCTTGCTGAAAAAATCCCTCCTGGACAGCCTTGTTTGTCCTTTTAGGTCATGTACTGGTCCCGTAACAACCTGGAACAGATTTGTATTTATTTTTTCAAGAATCTCATTCGTTTCGTCAATGAGAATCTGCATTTCCGAACCACCCTTTGGGATGGCAATCGTCCGTATTCCTTTTTTATAAAAATGGAAAAGCTCATATTTTGTCGGCTGCAGGTCTTCACCGAGCACCAGCGTGTCGCCGATCGTTTTTCGATTAGGCGACAGGCCTTCAATAGCCTGGACCGGACAGGAGGGAATGCAAAGGCCGCAGCCATTGCATTGTTCTTTAACAATTTGAACGCCGCTTTTTTCTATAATAATTGCGTTTTTTTCGCAACTTTCCTTACAGGCCGTACATGTGCTGAGCGGACTGGCATTCCTTACGCACTGTCCTCCAGCTTTAATGTCATAGGTGAGGCTCTCCAGCCAATTCATCAATAGCGGCATATCGTCACCTTCTTCTATTAATCTATCTTTATTTTATCGCTTTTTAGCTGCTATTCCATCCATGTTCCCTGTATTTCCACACCTTTTTAACATCTTGGCCATAAATTTGAGATGAGGTTGCATTGTTTTTTTTCTGTTCAAATAAGCAATTGTAAAATGTTTCTATTGTACATTTACTAGAAGGGTGTTATTCTAATTTAGCTGCTCAAACAGCATGGAACAAAATATCAATTGCCGTTGCTTTTTTAAATTAAACTTTTAAAAAGTGTTGACAGGTTGATACAAACTATGGTAAGATATAAAAGTTGTCGCTGAAACAGACAACGATTTGTTCTTTGAAAACTAAACAAACAAGCGTCAACAAACAATATTATCGTGTTTCTTCTATATAATAGAGATTCACGAGCCAACGTTTTAAATTATGAGCTTACTCATACTCTTTATTGGAGAGTTTGATCCTGGCTCAGGACGAACGCTGGCGGCGTGCCTAATACATGCAAGTCGAGCGGACTTGAGGGAGCTTGCTCCCGATGGTCAGCGGCGGACGGGTGAGTAACACGTGGGCAACCTGCCTGTAAGACTGGGATAACTCCGGGAAACCGGAGCTAATACCGGATAATTCATTCCCTCACATGAGGGAATGCTGAAAGACGGCTCCGGCTGTCACTTACAGATGGGCCCGCGGCGCATTAGCTAGTTGGTGAGGTAACGGCTCACCAAGGCCACGATGCGTAGCCGACCTGAGAGGGTGATCGGCCACACTGGGACTGAGACACGGCCCAGACTCCTACGGGAGGCAGCAGTAGGGAATCTTCCGCAATGGACGAAAGTCTGACGGAGCAACGCCGCGTGAGCGAAGAAGGCCTTCGGGTCGTAAAGCTCTGTTGTCA
>NZ_LAYY01000073.1 GCF_000986785.1 Mesobacillus campisalis
CGAAGATGTATTAAAGGAACTGATTGCCCAATCGATTCAATTTCTTAGGGAAACATATCCCGATGGGGAATGAGGGAACCGGCAAAGGATCATCCTCAAGACCCAAAATGTCTTGAAGTTCCTGAAAAGGGGCTCTGAGAAGAGGTCTCAAAGCCCGAAATATCACCATGTGAGTAAAAACGGGCATTGAGGAAGCCTATCAGTGCCGAAAATTCGGTTACCTTCACCAAAACGGGTCATGAGGCAAGCTCTCAATACCCAAAATGTCTTGGAGTTGCCAAAAAAAGGCACTGAGAACAGCTTCACCAGCAAGAGAATTAATTTGCGTCCTTAACGAGGATTGGATAAAATTAGCCGCAACGAAAAAGATACAGAAAAGGGGAACTATACATGATTCATCGTACGGTACTTGTGAAATTTGCAGAAACCACAACTCAAGAACAATTGCAGGAAGTTGTCGAGCGCTTTAAAGCTTTAAAAAACCACCTAACAGGGATTGTTGATCTTCAGGCCGGTTTGAACTTTGCCGAGAGAAGCAAGGAATACCAGGTTGTCTTAATGGTCCGATTCGAGGACAAAGCAGCTTTGGATGCCTATGTCGTCGATGAGCAGCACCAGGCTGTTGCCAACTTTATTAAAAAAGTCGGCAGGGTGGACAGCATTGGAGTCGACATCGAAATCTGATTTGGACTTTTGCAGTATTTATACTATAAACATCGTAACTGGGAATACGAAGGCTGGCGTGTGCTAGCCTTTTTTATTTTTTTAATTTTATCAACGAACAGAATTGTTAGAAAAAATGAATCTAATCTTCCATATATTCGTAGTAAAATTGTAGCCAAAGAATAAAAAAATACTACCATAGTTTTTCAGTTATGTACTTGGGAAATTCCAAAATAAAATCCGTATGATTCTATGGTGTTAACTACAGATCGGAAGAGCGTCGT
>NZ_LAYY01000074.1 GCF_000986785.1 Mesobacillus campisalis
CGACGCTCTTCCGATCTTCTATCAGGTGGGCCCATATAAAGTTTATGTGGAAACTAAGGGCAACGACCAGATTCGTAAATGCACTATCGTGACCGAGTAACGGCAGGAAGCTGAACAGCGGCCCGCTGCACAATAGGAGGCGGCAACCGATGTGCAGCAGCCTATTGTGGAAGATTAGCAAAAAATAAAAGTAGTCCAATGGGCTACTTTTATTTTTTTTTGGGGTCTGGCTGAACCTTCCAGCCAGAAGACTTTCGCCTGGCTGTTGCTGTCCAATTCGCTTTACTGGGAAGTTCACGTATAATGAACACTAGCGATAACGAATATAATTTTTCTAATAGAGAATCGTATATATTATCGAAATAACGAATAAATGAGGGCCAAACATGAGCGATGCAAGTTTTGAGGAATATTATTTAAGTGCTGAAATTAAGAAGGCACTGGATTTGTTGAAGTACCAAACTCCGACTGAGGTTCAAAGGAAGACCATTCCATGGGCATTAGAAAATAAGGACCTTGTCGTGAGGTCCCAAACAGGGAGTGGCAAGACTGCAGCATTTGGCATCCCTATTTGCGATCAGGTGGAGTGGGCGGAGAAAAAACCCCAGGCGCTCATCCTTACACCAACCAGGGAGCTAGCTGTACAAGTTCGCGAAGATATGACCAATATCGGAAGGTTCAAACGGATAAAAGCGACCGCCGTTTATGGAAAAGAGCCTTTTACGAAACAAAAGGAAGAACTTCAGCAAAAAACACATATAGTCGTCGGTACGCCTGGACGCGTTCGCGATCATATCGAAAGAGGTACACTTCTCCTAGATCAAATCAAGTATTTAGTCATTGATGAAGCAGACGAAATGCTGAATATGGGCTTCATCGATGAAGTGGAAGCCATTATTAATGAGCTCCCTTCAACAAGGGTAACCATGGTCTTTTCGGCGACACTGCCTAAAGATGTGGAAAATCTTTGTCATCAGTATATGAACGATCCAACTCACATTGAGGTGGCGTCTTCAGGTGTGACAACCAGCAGTATTGAACATTTTTTAATGACAGTAAAAGAAGACGAGAAGATGTCTCTTCTTAAAAATGTTACCGTAGTTGAGAATCCGGACAGCTGTATCATTTTTTGCAGGACGAAAGAAAACGTCGAGACTGTTTTTGCCCAGTTGGAGGCAGCTGATTATTCTTGTGAACGACTGCATGGAGGGTTGGAGCAAGAGGATCGCTTTGCCGTTATGGACGGGTTCAAAATGGGGAATTTCCGTTATCTTGTGGCGACCGATGTAGCGGCAAGAGGAATCGATGTTGATAATGTAACATTGATCATCAATTATGATGTCCCAATGGAAAAAGAGAGTTATGTCCACAGAACCGGCAGGACAGGGAGAGCGGGTAAAAAAGGAAAAGCCATTACTTTTTCAACACCGTTTGAGGGGAAATTCATCAACGCGATTGAAAGATACATCGGCTTTGAACTTACTAAAACGGAACCTCCTAAACAGGAGGACGTTGAACGCGTAAGGGCTGATTTTGAGGAAAAATCCCGGGGACGCCGAGTTGTTCATAATAATAAAACAGCTAGAGTCAACAAAGATATTATGAAGCTCCATTTCAGCGGCGGGAAAAAGAAGAAACTTCGTCCATTGGATTTTGTTGGCACGATTGCCAATATCCCTGGCGTCACAGCAGAAGACATCGGGATTATCACCGTAAAAGACCATTTGTCCTATGTGGATATCCTCAATGGAAAGGGAGCACTCGTCCTGCAGGCCATGGAGAATACAACAATAAAGGGGAAAAAGGTGAAAGTTAGC
>NZ_LAYY01000075.1 GCF_000986785.1 Mesobacillus campisalis
TTACATTGGTCACTACATAGACGATTTGGCCATCTTGACCAAAGACTGGATTTCCGGTTACCAGCAATTCCTTTCCTCGAACGGATTGGATAATCGTCACGGGTGCCCTTTGTTCCAACACCTTTACAGTCACCGATTCCGACACGATTCCCTCTTTTACCACCGTCCTCATATTCTTTCCAAGCAATTCTTCGCTCGTGACGCCCGTGATCCTCGAATACGCGGCATTTACCATGATGCCGACGCCTTCTTTATCTGCAACAAAAATGCCATCATAGCTAGATTGAAAAATGGAAACCAAAATGTTTTCAATATCCGCCTTGTTAATCCGGTCAAGTTTCATACATTCTGATAAATCTTCTGCATGGATGGATTGGATTGTCATTTTTATTCCCCCCAATGAGCATGAAAATACTGAAAAAAAGATTGATTCCATTTCGAATCATATTTCTGCTTGATTCGAAATGGAATCGTTCTTATCTCATATAATTCTACAAAAAATGTAAAATTCCTTTTTGAAACGGGTTTTTGTAGGTAACTCGTAAATCGCAAATACTTTATCCGATAGAGACATGTGACAGAAAAGATTCTCTTTCAGCCATGTAATAACATAAAAATAGCGTTACCTTTATCGTCAAGCACCCGTTGAACATAAGCACTCTCAACTATGGAACCATTTCTACTCTAATAAAATACAGGGTCATCCCCGATGCGAAATTCCTCCTACACCGGAAATGACCCTTTAAATTTAAATTCTATTAAATTCTCCGTTCTTTTCCTTCCCAATGTGGATCTCTTAAAAAGCGCCGCATGACTTTGCCAACTGCACTTTTCGGCAAGGTATCGATAAATTCAACAGAGGCAGGTTTTTTATACGAAGCGAGTCTGTCTTTGCAAAATTGAATGATTTCGTCTTCGTTTACTGTTGCTCCGTTTTTGAGTACAACATAGGCTTTGACCGCTTCCACCCACTTTTTGTCTGGAACACCGACAACAGCTGCCTCTTGAACGGCCGGGTGTTGGTAAAGCACTTCTTCCACTTCACGAGGATAAATATTAAATCCTCCAGAAATAATCATGTCTGATTTGCGGTCCACAAGGAAAAGATATCCGTTTTGGTCCAAGTACCCCATATCACGGGTATGAACCCAACCATCCTTTATCGTATCTTGTGTTAGTTCGAGTTCTTTCCAATACCCAACCATTGCCTGGCTTGATTTTACTGCAATTTCACCGACCTCACCTGCAGGAAGCTCCTCGCCATTTTCATCGATAATTTTGATCGAAGCAGTTGGAACAGGGCGGCCGCAAGATAACAGCCTTGCTTCCCCTTCTTCTCCTGAACCAGTATGATCGTTCTTATTTAAAATCGATAAAATGAGTGGAGCTTCCGTTTGACCGTAATACTGTACAAATTTCGGCCCCCACAATTCAAGCCCGCGCTTTAATGCTTCGCGCGGCATTGGGGATGCACCATAAATAATATTCCTGACAGACTCAAACGAATACTGCTCAACATTTGGATGATTTAAAAGCATGACAATCATAGTTGGAACGAGATTCAATGTTGTGGGTTTTTCATGATGAATGGTTTGAAGGTATTGGTCTGGAAGGAATCCTGATAAGATGGAATTAGCTGCTCCGGATACCCAATGCGGCAGCACCAATGTTCCTGATGCATGAGTGAGAGGGGCCGCATGCAGCATGATATCCCCTTCTTGAATATCCAAG
>NZ_LAYY01000076.1 GCF_000986785.1 Mesobacillus campisalis
TCCTAAGTCTGGTGCGTCTGCCAATTCCGCCACACCCGCAATATGAAAATGGTGAGCCATGAAGGACTCGAACCTTCGACCCTCTGATTAAAAGTCAGATGCTCTACCGACTGAGCTAATGGCTCGAACATAATTAATCGTACTGTGAGCAGTGTCTCTGCTCAAAATCCCTTACGGGCTTTTTCGCATGTTACCGCAGATGTTAATTCAAGAAGCAAGAAACATGGTGCCGGCGAGAGGACTTGAACCCCCAACCTACTGATTACAAGTCAGTTGCTCTACCAATTGAGCTACACCGGCATAATAATGGTGGAGGATGACGGGATCGAACCGCCGACCCTCTGCTTGTAAGGCAGATGCTCTCCCAGCTGAGCTAATCCTCCAAAATGGTGACCCCTACGGGATTCGAACCCGTGTTACCGCCGTGAAAGGGCGGTGTCTTAACCGCTTGACCAAGGGGCCGAAAGGAATTTTATAGTGTTATCTGCAAAATAAAGTCCCCGATAAGGGGATTGCCTGGCAGCGTCCTACTCTCACAGGGGGAAACCCCCAACTACCATCGGCGCTGAGAAGCTTAACTTCCGTGTTCGGCATGGGAACGGGTGTGACCTTCTCGCCATCGCCGCCAGACTTTTTTAACGACATTGTCTATTATAATGCCTTTTAGTTATTTTGCAAGGAAAACTTTTATTCCCTCAAAACTGGATAATGCATTTCAGAAGGTTTGCAATTTCGAGTATCGTTCTTGTCCAGCTCCGGCTCCTAGCCTTCGCTTTTCGTTTTGGTTAAGTCCTCGATCGATTAGTATCAGTCAGCTCCACACGTCACCGCGCTTCCACCTCTGACCTATCAACCTGATCATCTTTCAGGGATCTTACTAGCTTGACGCTATGGGAAATCTCATCTTGAGGGGGGCTTCATGCTTAGATGCTTTCAGCACTTATCCCGTCCGCACATAGCTACCCAGCGATGCCTTTGGCAAGACAACTGGTACACCAGCGGTGCGTCCATCCCGGTCCTCTCGTACTAAGGACAGCTCCTCTCAAATTTCCTGCGCCCACGACGGATAGGGACCGAACTGTCTCACGACGTTCTGAACCCAGCTCGCGTACCGCTTTAATGGGCGAACAGCCCAACCCTTGGGACCGACTACAGCCCCAGGATGCGATGAGCCGACATCGAGGTGCCAAACCTCCCCGTCGATGTGGACTCTTGGGGGAGATAAGCCTGTTAT
>NZ_LAYY01000078.1 GCF_000986785.1 Mesobacillus campisalis
GCGAGAGAACTCTCGTTAAGGAACTCGGCAAAATGACCCCGTAACTTCGGGAGAAGGGGTGCTTTTTAGGGTGTTAAAGCCCGGAAAAGCCGCAGTGAATAGGCCCAGGCGACTGTTTAGCAAAAACACAGGTCTCTGCGAAGCCGCAAGGCGAAGTATAGGGGCTGACGCCTGCCCGGTGCTGGAAGGTTAAGAGGAGGGGTTAGCTCACGCGAAGCTCTGAATCGAAGCCCCAGTAAACGGCGGCCGTAACTATAACGGTCCTAAGGTAGCGAAATTCCTTGTCGGGTAAGTTCCGACCCGCACGAAAGGCGTAACGATCTGGGCACTGTCTCAACGAGAGACTCGGTGAAATTATAGTACCTGTGAAGATGCAGGTTACCCGCGACAGGACGGAAAGACCCCGTGGAGCTTTACTGCAGCCTGATATTGAATTTTGGTACAGCTTGTACAGGATAGGTAGGAGCCTTGGAGACATGAGCGCCAGCTTGTGTGGAGGCGTCGGTGGGATACTACCCTGGCTGTATTGAAATTCTAACCCGCGCCCCTCATCGGGGCGGGAGACAGTGTCAGGCGGGCAGTTTGACTGGGGCGGTCGCCTCCTAAAATGTAACGGAG
>NZ_LAYY01000079.1 GCF_000986785.1 Mesobacillus campisalis
TTTGTTTAGTTTTGAGAGAGCAATCTCTTTTATATTTCCTTTTATGTGGGCCTATAGCTCAGCTGGTTAGAGCGCACGCCTGATAAGCGTGAGGTCGATGGTTCGAGTCCATTTAGGCCCACCATTCAAATACTTTTTACGGGGCCTTAGCTCAGCTGGGAGAGCGCCTGCTTTGCACGCAGGAGGTCAGCGGTTCGATCCCGCTAGGCTCCACTTTGTTCCTTGAAAACTGGATAATCGTATGTAAGAAGGCAATTGCAATAAAACCGAGTATCGCCATTTTAGTTTTTCTCTCTTTTGATTGAAAAAGAGAAACCTGGCAAGTATTTGCCGCAAGGTTAAGTTAGAAAGGGCGCACGGTGGATGCCTTGGCACTAGGAGCCGATGAAGGACGGGACTAACACCGATATGCTTCGGGGAGCTGTAAGTAAGCTTTGATCCGGAGATTTCCGAATGGGGAAACCCACTGTTCGTAATGGAACAGTATCTTTACCTGAATCCATAGGGTATTGAAGGCAGACCCGGGGAACTGAAACATCTAAGTACCCGGAGGAAGAGAAAGCAAACGCGATTCCCTGAGTAGCGGCGAGCGAAACGGGA
>NZ_LAYY01000081.1 GCF_000986785.1 Mesobacillus campisalis
CCATTTAAAGAGTGCGTAATAGCTCACTGGTCGAGTGACTCTGCGCCGAAAATGTACCGGGGCTAAACGTATCACCGAAGCTGTGGGTGGACATCTTGCGATGTCCGCGGTAGGAGAGCGTTCTAAGGGCGTTGAAGCCAGACCGTAAGGACTGGTGGAGCGCTTAGAAGTGAGAATGCCGGTATGAGTAGCGAAAGATGGGTGAGAATCCCATCCACCGTATGCCTAAGGTTTCCTGAGGAAGGCTCGTCCTCTCAGGGTTAGTCGGGACCTAAGCCGAGGCCGAAAGGCGTAGGCGATGGACAACAGGTTGATATTCCTGTACCACCTCTTCATCATTTGAGCAATGGGGGGACGCAGGAGGATAGGGTAAGCGCGCTGCTGGAATAGCGCGTCCAAGCAGTTAGGCTGGGAAATAGGCAAATCCGTTTCCCGTGAAGGCTGAGCTGTGACGGCCAGGGAAATATAGTACCGAAGTTCCTGATTCCACACTGCCAAGAAAAGCCTCTAGCGAGATGAAAGGTGCCCGTACCGCAAACCGACACAGGTAGGCGAGGAGAGAATCCTAAGGTGAGCGAGAGAA
>NZ_LAYY01000082.1 GCF_000986785.1 Mesobacillus campisalis
AGGAAGAGAAAGCAAACGCGATTCCCTGAGTAGCGGCGAGCGAAACGGGATTAGCCCAAACCAGAAGGCTTGCCTTCTGGGGTTGTAGGACACTCTATGTGGAGTTACAAAGGAACGGGGTAGATGAAGAGGTCTGGAAAGGCCCGTCAGAGAAGGTAAAAACCCTGTAGTTGAAACTTCGTTCCCTCCTGAGTGGATCCTGAGTACGGCGGGACACGTGAAATCCCGTCGGAAGCAGGGAGGACCATCTCCCAAGGCTAAATACTCCCTAGTGACCGATAGTGAACCAGTACCGTGAGGGAAAGGTGAAAAGCACCCCGGAAGGGGAGTGAAAGAGATCCTGAAACCGTGTGCCTACAAGTAGTCAGAGCCCGTTCATGGGTGATGGCGTGCCTTTTGTAGAATGAACCGGCGAGTTACGATTGCATGCAAGGTTAAGTTGAAGAGACGGAGCCGCAGCGAAAGCGAGTCTGAACAGGGCGATTCAGTATGCAGTTGTAGACCCGAAACCAGGTGATCTACCCATGTCCAGGGTGAAGTCCAGGTAACACTGGATGGAGGCCCGAACCCACGCACGTTGAAAAGTGCGGGGATGAGGTGTGGGTAGCGG
>NZ_LAYY01000083.1 GCF_000986785.1 Mesobacillus campisalis
GCGGCGAGCGAAACGGGATTAGCCCAAACCAGAAGGCTTGCCTTCTGGGGTTGTAGGACACTCTATGTGGAGTTACAAAGGAACGGGGTAGATGAAGAGGTCTGGAAAGGCCCGTCAGAGAAGGTAAAAACCCTGTAGTTGAAACTTCGTTCCCTCCTGAGTGGATCCTGAGTACGGCGGGACACGTGAAATCCCGTCGGAAGCTGGGAGGACCATCTCCCAAGGCTAAATACTCCCTAGTGACCGATAGTGAACCAGTACCGTGAGGGAAAGGTGAAAAGCACCCCGGAAGGGGAGTGAAAGAGATCCTGAAACCGTGTGCCTACAAGTAGTCAGAGCCCGTTCATGGGTGATGGCGTGCCTTTTGTAGAATGAACCGGCGAGTTACGATTGCATGCAAGGTTAAGTTGAAGAGACGGAGCCGCAGCGAAAGCGAGTCTGAACAGGGCAAATCAGTATGCAGTTGTAGACCCGAAACCAGGTGATCTACCCATGTCCAGGGTGAAGTCCAGGTAACACTGGATGGAGGCCCGAACCCACGCACGTTGAAAAGTGCGGGGATGAGGTGTGGGTAGC
>NZ_LAYY01000084.1 GCF_000986785.1 Mesobacillus campisalis
CTCTCCTCGCCTACCTGTGTCGGTTTGCGGTACGGGCACCTTTCATCTCGCTAGAGGCTTTTCTTGGCAGTGTGGAATCAGGAACTTCGGTACTATATTTCCCTCGCCGTCACAGCTCAGCCTTTGAGGGAAACGGATTTGCCTATTTCCCAGCCTAACTGCTTGGACGCGCTATTCCAGCAGCGCGCTTACCCTATCCTCCTGCGTCCCCCCATTGCTCAAATGATGAAGAGGTGGTACAGGAATATCAACCTGTTGTCCATCGCCTACGCCTTTCGGCCTCGGCTTAGGTCCCGACTAACCCTGAGAGGACGAGCCTTCCTCAGGAAACCTTAGGCATACGGTGGATGGGATTCTCACCCATCTTTCGCTACTCATACCGGCATTCTCACTTCTAAGCGCTCCACCAGTCCTTACGGTCTGGCTTCAACGCCCTTAGAACGCTCTCCTACCGCGGACATCGCAAGATGTCCACCCACAGCTTCGGTGATACGTTTAGCCCCGGTACATTTTCGGCGCAGAGTCACTCGACCAGTGAGCTATTACGCACTCTTTAAATGGTGGCTGCTTCTA
>NZ_LAYY01000085.1 GCF_000986785.1 Mesobacillus campisalis
TATGACCTGGGCTACACACGTGCTACAATGGATAGAACAAAGGGCAGCGAAGCCGCGAGGTGAAGCCAATCCCATAAATCTATTCTCAGTTCGGATTGCAGGCTGCAACTCGCCTGCATGAAGCCGGAATCGCTAGTAATCGCGGATCAGCATGCCGCGGTGAATACGTTCCCGGGCCTTGTACACACCGCCCGTCACACCACGAGAGTTTGTAACACCCGAAGTCGGTGGGGTAACCTTTTGGAGCCAGCCGCCTAAGGTGGGACAGATGATTGGGGTGAAGTCGTAACAAGGTAGCCGTATCGGAAGGTGCGGCTGGATCACCTCCTTTCTAAGGATAATGTCTTTTAGGACATTCGGAATGCGAACCTTCGGTTCGTACTGTTGATGAGCTTGTTTGTTTAGTTTTGAGGGAGCGATTCTCTCAGAACTTTTTTGTTCCTTGAAAACTGGATAATCGTATGTAAGAAGGCAATTGCAATAAAACCGAGTATCGCCATTTTAGTTTTTCTCTCTTTTGATTGAAAAAGAGAAACCTGGCAAGTATTTGCCGCAAGGTTAAGTTAGAAAGGGCGCACGGTGGATGCCTTGGCACTAGGAGCCGATGAAGGACGGGACTAACACCGATATGCTTCGGGGAGCTGTAAGTAAGCTTTGATCCGGAGATTTCCGAATGGGGAAACCCACTGTTCGTAATGGAACAGTATCTTTACCTGAATCCATAGGGTATTGAAGGCAGACCCGGGGAACTGAAACATCTAAGTACCCGGAGGAAGAGAAAGCAAACGCGATTCCCTGAGTAGCGGCGAGCGAAACGGGATTAGCCCAAACCAGAAGGCTTGCCTTCTGGGGTTGTAGGACACTCTATGTGGAGTTACAAAGGAACGGGGTAGATGAAGAGGTCTGGAAAGGCCCGTCAGAGAAGGTAAAAACCCTGTAGTTGAAACTTCGTTCCCTCCTGAGTGGATCCTGAGTACGGCGGGACACGTGAAATCCCGTCGGAAGCAGGGAGGACCATCTCCCAAGGCTAAATACTCCCTAGTGACCGATAGTGAACCAGTACCGTGAGGGAAAGGTGAAAAGCACCCCGGAAGGGGAGTGAAAGAGATCCTGAAACCGTGTGCCTACAAGTAGTCAGAGCCCGTTCATGGGTGATGGCGTGCCTTTTGTAGAATGAACCGGCGAGTTACGATTGCATGCAAGGTTAAG
>NZ_LAYY01000086.1 GCF_000986785.1 Mesobacillus campisalis
CTAAGGAGACTGCCGGTGACAAACCGGAGGAAGGTGGGGATGACGTCAAATCATCATGCCCCTTATGACCTGGGCTACACACGTGCTACAATGGATAGAACAAAGGGCAGCGAAGCCGCGAGGTGAAGCCAATCCCATAAATCTATTCTCAGTTCGGATTGCAGGCTGCAACTCGCCTGCATGAAGCCGGAATCACTAGTAATCGCGGATCAGCATGCCGCGGTGAATACGTTCCCGGGCCTTGTACACACCGCCCGTCACACCACGAGAGTTTGTAACACCCGAAGTCGGTGGGGTAACCTTTTGGAGCCAGCCGCCTAAGGTGGGACAGATGATTGGGGTGAAGTCGTAACAAGGTAGCCGTATCGGAAGGTGCGGCTGGATCACCTCCTTTCTAAGGATAATGTCTTTTAGGACATTCGGAATGCGAACCTTCGGTTCGTACTGTTGATGAGCTTGTTTGTTTAGTTTTGAGGGAGCGATTCTCTCAGAACTTTTTTGTTCCTTGAAAACTGGATAATCGTATGTAAGAAGGCAATTGCAATAAAACCGAGTAT
>NZ_LAYY01000087.1 GCF_000986785.1 Mesobacillus campisalis
GACTTAAAGGACCGCCTGCGCGCGCTTTACGCCCAATAATTCCGGACAACGCTTGCCACCTACGTATTACCGCGGCTGCTGGCACGTAGTTAGCCGTGGCTTTCTGGTCAGGTACCGTCAAGGTACCGGCAGTTACTCCGGCACTTGTTCTTCCCTGACAACAGAGCTTTACGACCCGAAGGCCTTCTTCGCTCACGCGGCGTTGCTCCGTCAGACTTTCGTCCATTGCGGAAGATTCCCTACTGCTGCCTCCCGTAGGAGTCTGGGCCGTGTCTCAGTCCCAGTGTGGCCGATCACCCTCTCAGGTCGGCTACGCATCGTGGCCTTGGTGAGCCGTTACCTCACCAACTAGCTAATGCGCCGCGGGCCCATCTGTAAGTGACAGCAAAAGCCGTCTTTCAGCATTCCCTCATGTGAGGGAATGAATCATCCGGTATTAGCCCCGGTTTCCCGGAGTTATCCCAGTCTTACAGGCAGGTTGCCCACGTGTTACTCACCCGTCCGCCGCTGACCATCGGGAGCAAGCTCCCGAAGATCCGCTCGACTTGCATGTA
>NZ_LAYY01000088.1 GCF_000986785.1 Mesobacillus campisalis
ACCGGAGGAAGGTGGGGATGACGTCAAATCATCATGCCCCTTATGACCTGGGCTACACACGTGCTACAATGGATAGAACAAAGGGCAGCGAAGCCGCGAGGTGAAGCCAATCCCATAAATCTATTCTCAGTTCGGATTGCAGGCTGCAACTCGCCTGCATGAAGCCGGAATCGCTAGTAATCGCGGATCAGCATGCCGCGGTGAATACGTTCCCGGGCCTTGTACACACCGCCCGTCACACCACGAGAGTTTGTAACACCCGAAGTCGGTGGGGTAACCTTTTGGAGCCAGCCGCCTAAGGTGGGACAGATGATTGGGGTGAAGTCGTAACAAGGTAGCCGTATCGGAAGGTGCGGCTGGATCACCTCCTTTCTAAGGATAATGTCTTTTAGGACATTCGGAATGCGAACCTTCGGTTCGTAATGTTGATGAGCTTGTTTGTTTAGTTTTGAGGGAGCGATTCTCTCAGAACTTTTTTGTTCCTTGAAAACTGGATAATCGTATGTAAGAAGGCAATTGCAATAAAACCGAGTATCGCCATTTTAGTTTTTCTCTCTTTTGATTGAAAAAGAGAAACCTGGCAAGTATTTGCCGCAAGGTTAAGTTAGAAAGGGCGCACGGTGGATGCCTTGGCACTAGGAGCCGATGAAGGACGGGACTAACACCGATATGCTTCGGGGAGCTGTAAGTAAGCTTTGATCCGGAGATTTCCGAATGGGGAAACCCACTGTTCGTAATGGAACAGTATCTTTACCTGAATCCATAGGGTATTGAAGGCAGACCCGGGGAACTGAAACATCTAAGTACCCGGAGGAAGAGAAAGCAAACGCGATTCCCTGAGTAGCGGCGAGCGAAACGGGACTAGCCCAAACCAGAAGGCTTGCCTTCTGGGGTTGTAGGACACTCTATGTGGAGTTACAAAGGAACGGGGTAGATGAAGAGGCCTGGAAAGGCCCGTCAGAGAAGGTAAAAACCCTGTAGTTGAAACTTCGTTCCCTCCTGAGTGGATCCTGAGTACGGCGGGACACGTGAAATCCCGTCGGAAGCAGGGAGGACCATCTCCCAAGGCTAAATACTCCCTAGTGACCGATAGTGAACCAGTACCGTGAGGGAAAGGTGAAAAGCACCCCGGAAGGGGAGTGAAAGAGATCCTGAAACCGTGTGCCTACAAGTAGTCAGAGCCCGTTCATGGGTGATGGCGTGCCTTTTGTAGAATGAACCGGCGAGTTACGATTGCATGCAAGGTTAAGTTGAAGAGACGGAGCCGCAGCGAAAGCGAGTCTGAACAGGGCGAATCAGTATGCAGTTGTAGACCCGAAACCAGGTGATCTACCCATGTCCAGGGTGAAG
>NZ_LAYY01000090.1 GCF_000986785.1 Mesobacillus campisalis
AGGTAGCCGTATCGGAAGGTGCGGCTGGATCACCTCCTTTCTAAGGATAATGTCTTTTAGGACATTCGGAATGCGAACCTTCGGTTCGTAATGTTGATGAGCTTGTTTGTTTAGTTTTGAGGGAGCGATTCTCTCAGAACTTTTTTGTTCCTTGAAAACTGGATAATCGTATGTAAGAAGGCAATTGCAATAAAACCGAGTATCGCCATTTTAGTTTTTCTCTCTTTTGATTGAAAAAGAGAAACCTGGCAAGTATTTGCCGCAAGGTTAAGTTAGAAAGGGCGCACGGTGGATGCCTTGGCACTAGGAGCCGATGAAGGACGGGACTAACACCGATATGCTTCGGGGAGCTGTAAGTAAGCTTTGATCCGGAGATTTCCGAATGGGGAAACCCACTGTTCGTAATGGAACAGTATCTTTACCTGAATCCATAGGGTATTGAAGGCAGACCCGGGGAACTGAAACATCTAAGTACCCGGAGGAAGAGAAAGCAAACGCGATTCCCTGAGTAGCGGCGAGCGAAACGGGATTAGCCCAAACCAGAAGGCTTGCCTTCTGGGGTTGTAGGACACTCTATGTGGAGTTACAAAGGAACGGGGTAGATGAAGAGGTCTGGAAAGGCCCGTCAGAGAAGGTAAAAACCCTGTAGTTGAAACTTCGTTCCCTCCTGAGTGG
>NZ_LAYY01000091.1 GCF_000986785.1 Mesobacillus campisalis
AACCTGCCTGTAAGACTGGGATAACTCCGGGAAACCGGGGCTAATACCGGATAATTCATTCCCTCACATGAGGGAATGCTGAAAGACGGCTTTTGCTGTCACTTACAGATGGGCCCGCGGCGCATTAGCTAGTTGGTGAGGTAACGGCTCACCAAGGCCACGATGCGTAGCCGACCTGAGAGGGTGATCGGCCACACTGGGACTGAGACACGGCCCAGACTCCTACGGGAGGCAGCAGTAGGGAATCTTCCGCAATGGACGAAAGTCTGACGGAGCAACGCCGCGTGAGCGAAGAAGGCCTTCGGGTCGTAAAGCTCTGTTGTCAGGGAAGAACAAGTACCGGAGTAACTGCCGGTACCTTGACGGTACCTGACCAGAAAGCCACGGCTAACTACGTGCCAGCAGCCGCGGTAATACGTAGGTGGCAAGCGTTGTCCGGAATTATTGGGCGTAAAGCGCGCGCAGGCGGTCCCTTAAGTCTGATGTGAAAGCCCACGGCTCAACCGTGGAGGGTCATTGGAAACTGGGGGACTTGAGTGCAGAAGAGGAGAGCGGAATT
>NZ_LAYY01000092.1 GCF_000986785.1 Mesobacillus campisalis
GGGAAGAACAAGTACCGGAGTAACTGCCGGTACCTTGACGGTACCTGACCAGAAAGCCACGGCTAACTACGTGCCAGCAGCCGCGGTAATACGTAGGTGGCAAGCGTTGTCCGGAATTATTGGGCGTAAAGCGCGCGCAGGCGGTCCCTTAAGTCTGATGTGAAAGCCCACGGCTCAACCGTGGAGGGTCATTGGAAACTGGGGGACTTGAGTGCAGAAGAGGAGAGCGGAATTCCACGTGTAGCGGTGAAATGCGTAGAGATGTGGAGGAACACCAGTGGCGAAGGCGGCTCTCTGGTCTGTAACTGACGCTGAGGCGCGAAAGCGTGGGGAGCGAACAGGATTAGATACCCTGGTAGTCCACGCCGTAAACGATGAGTGCTAAGTGTTAGAGGGTTTCCGCCCTTTAGTGCTGCAGCAAACGCATTAAGCACTCCGCCTGGGGAGTACGGCCGCAAGGCTGAAACTCAAAGGAATTGACGGGGGCCCGCACAAGCGGTGGAGCATGTGGTTTAATTCGAAGCAACGCGAAGAACCTTACCAGGTCTTGACATCCTCTGCCACTCCTGGAGACAGGACGTTCCCCTTCGGGGGAC
>NZ_LAYY01000093.1 GCF_000986785.1 Mesobacillus campisalis
ACGACGCTCTTCCGATCTCGATTAAAGCATTGAAGGAGGAAGGCATCAGGACTGTGATGCTGACCGGTGACAGTGAAAAAACTGCAATGGCGATTGCCGGAGAAAGCTGTATTGATTCATATATCGCCGAATGCCTTCCGCAGACAAAAGTTGATGAAATGAAAAAGCTGAAGGAACAGCATGGCACCGTGGCCATGGTGGGAGACGGAATCAATGATGCACCGGCGCTCGCTACCGCTTCGGTCGGAATTGCGATGGGGGAAGGAACGGATGTCGCCCTGGAGACGGCGGATGTGGTATTGATGAAAAACGACTTGCCCCGAATTGCGGAGGCCGTCAAGCTGTCAAAGAAAATGAACAGGATCATCAAGCAAAATGTCGTGTTCTCAATCGCCGTCATTATGGTGCTGATTGCGTCCAATTTCATGCAGTCGCTTGCCTTGCCAATGGGTGTCATCGG
>NZ_LAYY01000094.1 GCF_000986785.1 Mesobacillus campisalis
CTAAACAGTCGCCTGGGCCTATTCACTGCGGCTTTTCCGGGCTTTAACACCCTAAAAAGCACCCCTTCTCCCGAAGTTACGGGGTCATTTTGCCGAGTTCCTTAACGAGAGTTCTCTCGCTCACCTTAGGATTCTCTCCTCGCCTACCTGTGTCGGTTTGCGGTACGGGCACCTTTCATCTCGCTAGAGGCTTTTCTTGGCAGTGTGGAATCAGGAACTTCGGTACTATATTTCCCTCGCCGTCACAGCTCAGCCTTTGAGGGAAACGGATTTGCCTATTTCCCAGCCTAACTGCTTGGACGCGCTATTCCAGCAGCGCGCTTACCCTATCCTCCTGCGTCCCCCCATTGCTCAAATGATGAAGAGGTGGTACAGGAATATCAACCTGTTGTCCATCGCCTACGCCTTTCGGCCTCGGCTTAGGTCCCGACTAACCCTGAGAGGAC
>NZ_LAYY01000095.1 GCF_000986785.1 Mesobacillus campisalis
CTGAAAGACGGCTCCGGCTGTCACTTACAGATGGGCCCGCGGCGCATTAGCTAGTTGGTGAGGTAACGGCTCACCAAGGCCACGATGCGTAGCCGACCTGAGAGGGTGATCGGCCACACTGGGACTGAGACACGGCCCAGACTCCTACGGGAGGCAGCAGTAGGGAATCTTCCGCAATGGACGAAAGTCTGACGGAGCAACGCCGCGTGAGCGAAGAAGGCCTTCGGGTCGTAAAGCTCTGTTGTCAGGGAAGAACAAGTACCGGAGTAACTGCCAGTACCTTGACGGTACCTGACCAGAAAGCCACGGCTAACTACGTGCCAGCAGCCGCGGTAATACGTAGGTGGCAAGCGTTGTCCGGAATTATTGGGCGTAAAGCGCGCGCAGGCGGTCCTTTAAGTCTGATGTGAAAGCCCACGGC
>NZ_LAYY01000096.1 GCF_000986785.1 Mesobacillus campisalis
CGGGGCGGGAGACAGTGTCAGGCGGGCAGTTTGACTGGGGCGGTCGCCTCCTAAAATGTAACGGAGGCGCCCAAAGGTTCCCTCAGAATGGTTGGAAATCATTCGCAGAGTGTAAAGGCACAAGGGGGCTTGACTGCGAGACCTACAAGTCGAGCAGGGACGAAAGTCGGGCTTAGTGATCCGGTGGTTCCGCATGGAAGGGCCATCGCTCAACGGATAAAAGCTACCCCGGGGATAACAGGCTTATCTCCCCCAAGAGTCCACATCGACGGGGAGGTTTGGCACCTCGATGTCGGCTCATCGCAT